>CAYXMJ010000090.1:3577-12745 GCA_964465915.1 uncultured Acidimicrobiaceae bacterium | reverse complement strand
CGCAACTGGGTCTATGTCCAGCGCTACCGCTGAGCTCAAGGACAGCAAGCGTGGCGTCGGCCCGTTCAACCAGTGCAAGGTGAACTCATCCGCGACCGCCTACAGCTTGAGGTGGTGGGATCCCTCCCAATAGACCCGCCCGCACCCCCTGGTCACGATGTGGCAGGTAGCGCTCGATCTCCCCGCCGCCGGGTCCGTCCCCGCCGGGCACGGCCACCTTTACAGACGCAGCGAGTACCTCGATGCCTGGCTCGGTGTCACACAACCCGAAGGCTGGACCGCTACCGACACGGTGGTTCGGCTATCGGGGTCCGGTTCTACCGATAGGGTATCCGTAACGCGCCAGCGCCTCTCCAGCAGCGGCTTCGAACGCCGCGATCTCCTCAGTGGAGAGCGCTTCGGGGTAACGAAGCTGCAGCGACTGAAGCGGGAGCACGTTCTTCTCTTTCCACTGGAGGAACTCTTTGGGCTCGTGACCGCGTTCCGAGGTGAGTTGGTGGTAGTTCAGCATCTGCGAATCGTATTCGAGTTCCAGGAACCGGCAGATCTCATGCAGAACGCCGGCACCGTCTGCCGTCAGATCTTCGAGGCGTGTGGTGAAGACACCCTCATGGCCGAAGCGAGCAAAGGACCGCTCGATTGCTCCCAGGTTGTCTCGCCACTCAACGGCGATATCCCGGGCATCGGTGGGGAGGTGTGGGGCGTACTCGGAAGTGATGGTCCGACGTCCGAGTTCCCGATACGACACGGCGACCTCACGTCCGTCGCGGACGATGTGCACAAAACGCGCCTGCGGGAACATGGCCTTGATGACATCGATGGAATGGAGGTAGGAGTTGTTCTTGTCACCCCACAGGACGGCACCCGGTTTGTGGTGGTGGCCGTAGCAGCGGTAGATGGCGGCGACGACCGCGGCATAGTTCTGAGGATCTGCGGCGGCCACGCATGTGGCGACGGCATCCCGACTCAAGCCCCAGAACTCGAACTTGCGGGTCACCAGCACGTCGTCCAGGAGATCGTCCAGCCCGTCGCTCGGGTGCCAGCGTTGGTAGTGGGGGTACAGCCAGACGGCAAAGCCTGCTTCGGGCGGGATGATCACGGCGGGATGAGACGTGAGCATCAGCCGGAGGAGGGTGGTTCCCGATCGCGGGTTCCCGATCACGAAGATCGGCCGCTCCTCAGCGCCGGTCATCGGAGCCACGCGGCCCGTAGATCTCGTCGATCACGAAGAGCGGCCGGCGTTTGGTGTTGTCGAAGATGCGCCACATGTACTCGCCGATGATCCCCAGGGAGAACAGGATGAGACCGGAGAAGAAGCTGATCAGGACCGCAATGCTGGTCCATCCCTGCACCTCGCCCGCATATCCGGTGAAGAGCCAAAGGAGCACTCGGTAGACCGCGTACGCGGTGGCAATGAAGGCAAAGAGCGACCCAAGGAACGAGACCGCCCTGATCGGCTTGTAGCTGTTGGTGACAAAGGTATCGATGACCCGCTTGGCCTTCTTCCAAAACGTCCAAGAGGACCTTCCAAGGCTGCGCTGCTTGCGGACATACGGAACGGATGCGAAGTCGTAGCCCAACCACAGGATCACCAACTGCATCGAACTGTTCTTCTCGTCTATTTCGACAGCCTTGTCGGCCACCTCCCGGTCGAGGAGGAACAGGTCGAATCCTTCTTTGGGAAAACGAGGGTCGATCATCCTGTTGACGAGTCGGTTGAACAGCTTGGACATCGAGACGCTCCCCCCGGTGTCCTCGCGCTTCTGCCTCTCGCCGATGACGATCTTGTTGCCTGACTCCCACTCGGCGAGCATTGGCTCGAACAGTTCGATGGGATCCTGCATGTCGGCCGTGATCTGGGCAACCGCATCGCCCGTGGACACTGCGAACCCGGCCATGAGGGCGTTGTACTGGCCGAAATTGCGGGTCAGCTTCACGACCCGCATGATGTCGGGGTTTTCTTCCTGGAAGCGAAGCAGGATGCCCAATGATCCGTCGGTTGAACCATCGTCGACGCAGATCAACTCCACCTCGTAGCCCTCGAGGTTCCGGGCAAACTCGACGTAGTGGGGCAGCGTGGTCGGGAGGTTGAGCTCGTTCTGATAGACGGGAACGACGATCGAGAACGTCTTCACCTGCAACCCTTTGCGCCGATGCGGCGCCTTTCCCCGACGGTTTGAGCCACTGTGTCGGCGATCAGAGCCGCCTCGCTGTCACGCAATGCGGGATAGATCGGTAGGCATAGGATCGATGCGGCCGAATGACGGGAATGGGGCATCGGCGGACTGTCGACGTAGGGAAGTGTGTCGAGGGACGGATGAAAGTAACGCCTGGCTTGTGCTCCGATGGCGAGCAGGGAGACCCGAACCGCGTCCATCTCGGCGTTGTCTTCGAGGAGGATGGGGAAGTAGGCGTGGTTGTCGGTGGCGTCCGGAGATCTTTGCTGGAACCCGACGGTGCCCCTTAGCCGGTCGGAGTAGATCTGGTGAATCCGCCGACGCGCCGCGGTGATCGTGTCGATCTCCTCGAGCACCGCGAGCCCCATCGCTGCCTCGAACTCATTCATCTTGGCGTTGATCCCCAGCGAACCCACTGAGTCCTCACCATCGATACCGAAGTTGATCATCTGGCGTGCCTCGGCTTGCGCGGCTGCATCCGCAAACACGACGGCCCCACCCTCGATGGTGTGGAACAGCTTGGTGGCGTGGAAGCTGAGAATGGTGGCGTCGCCGCTTGCCACCAGGCTCCTGCCGCCGTGCTCGACGCCGAACGCGTGTGCGCCGTCGTAGATCACCTTCAGACCGGCCTCCGCCGCGTAGCGATCAATCGTCGCTACCTCACAGGGGTTGCCGAAGACGTGAACCGGGACGATACCGGAGACCGTTTCGGTGTGGGCCGCGGCGAGGTTGGCAGGATCGAGGTTGAGGGTCGCCGGATCGATGTCCGCGAAGACCGGTCGCAAGCCTTCCCAGACCAGGGACGAGGCGGTCGCCACAAAGGAGAACGGGGTCGTGATCACCGAGCCCGTGATGCCGAGGACCCGGTAGGCAATCTGCAGCGCCAGGGTCCCGTTGGCAACCAGCAGGACATGCTGAATGCCGAGGTGCTGGGCCAATCGCGTCTCCAACTCACGGACCAAGGGGCCGTCGTTCGTGAGCCAGGCTGTCTGGTAGACACGGTCGATGTACCCGTCCAGCCGCTTGCGGTCCGGCAGGAAGGGCCTTGAGGCTCTCACGGTCGTCGTCCCTTTCCCAAGCCGAAGAGGGGCGGTTCGGTCGCCCGGTAGCCACGGTCGAACAGTCTGCATTGAGCTCCGATGTTCGGGATGTTAGCCACCGCCTTTCCCTCCTCGGAGTTCCAAACGGCGTTACGGGTCGCGCACCTCAGCGCCCCACCAGCGGTGACTGCCGCGTTCGCGGCGACGACTCGGTCACTGGTCGAGGTCATTGCTGGGCTCACCACCCAGATCCACCCCTGGGGTGTCTAGCACGAGACGGCTGCGTTGTCGCGCATCTCGCTGCGCTCGGTCACGGAACTTCTTCGATGAGCCGGTCGAGCTGCTCCCGATAGAGACTGGGGGGCAGCGCGGCGACCGAATCGACGAGCTGGGATCGCCGGGTGTATCCCATCCGGTAGGCCACTTCCTCGGGGGATCCGATCACGAGTCCTTGCCGACGTTGGATGGTCTCGACGAAGGAGGCCGCTTCGAGGAGCTCCTGGGCGGTTCCGGCGTCGAACCACGCGATGCCCCGCCCCATCAGCTGGACCCGCAGTTGACCGCGGTCGAGATAACGACGGTTGAGGTCAGTGATCTCGATCTCACCTCGTGCAGACGGGTCCACCTGTCGTGCTTCGGCGGCCACGCCGGGCGGGTAGAGGTAGAGCCCGGGGACGGCCCATTTCGAGCGCGGTTGCGTCGGCTTCTCCTCCAGCGTCAACACGGTGCCCGCTTCGTCGAACTCCACTACGCCGTAGCGCGTCGGGTCGTCTACGTGGTGGGCGAAGATGGTCGCGTGATTTCCGGCGGCGGCGATCGCTCTCCGAAGGAACGCAAACCTGCCGTAGATCAGGTTGTCACCGAGCATGAGCATCACCGGGCTGTCGCCGCTGAACGCTTCAGCGATGATCAGCGCCTCGGCAATGCCGCGCGGTGCACCTTGCTCCGCATACTCGAACCGGAGACCCCAGCGGCTCCCGTCCCCGAACAGCGCCCGAAACTGGGGAAGATGTGCGGGAGTCGAGATCACCATGATCTCGCGCACGCCGGCAAGCATCATGGTCGTCAGCGGGTAGTACACCATCGGCTTATCGAAGACGCCTACGAGTTGTTTGCTGGTCGTGATCGTCAGCGGGTAGAGACGGGTTCCCTTGCCGCCGGCGAGGAGAATGCCGCGATGCGGGACCGCTTCCGTCGCCATGCTTGCTCTCTTTCCGTGCGCCGTGTCGGAGGAAGGTCACCGGACAGGATCGCGCACGTCGTTCATCCAGTCCTGGTGTGCGGGGTACCAGTTTACCGTTCGGGCGATACCCTCCTCAAGGGTGACAGACGGGCTCCACCCCAGCTCACTATGGATCCGGGTGACGCAATGAAGCCGGACGCGCCGGTCACGAGCACTGTCATGTCCTGACGCCTCGCCCGGGTGACGCCGGGCCGAATCGGTCCTTGGCGTCCAACGCTAGCCATCCCAGACCTCTTGCCTCTTCGCCAAGGCCCACCGGATCAATCCGGTTGCCATCAGGAGTGAGGCGACCAACTCAGCCGTCACGAAGGCGATGACCACTCTCGTCAGGGCGTCCGACGGGCCGGAGATCAGCACCAGGGCCGCTGCAAGCAGCGCCGACGCCCAGGAGATCACCAGTGTCGGCTGGCGTGCCGTCGCAATCAACGTGATGACTTGGAGCAGGCCCCCCAGAGCCAGCACCGAGCCGGCGGCGATGGCGGCCGCAACCCATGGCTCGGGGCGCGTTCCGGGGCCGAAGACGGCCTCGATCAGAGCCGGTCCGATCCCCGCTGCTATCGCGGCGGCAGCAACCGCAAGCAGGAGTGCGGCGCCGACGGTAGCGGCGCTGAGCCGTGCCACTTTGCCGTACGCGCGCTCGAGCACCAACCGCGTCATCGGGCCGGTGCCGCGAACGGTCAGCCCGAGAGCGATCAGATATGGGGCACGGAACAGGGCCAGAGCCGCAAACAGGACGGTGACTTCGCCCTCCGATCCGCCGATAGCTGCGAGCACCGCCGGGCCGCCGTGGAGAATGAGTTGTGAGATCAGCAGGCCGACTCCGGCGGCACCAATCAGCGTGATCGGGGGAGGGCTCGGCCCCGGGCGCCGCATGAGCTGCACCGGTTCCCGCCAGATGAGCCCGATGAGGGGTCCGAGCAGCAGCGCAACGGCAAACCCGCGCGCATCATTCCAGAGGGTGATGGCGAGGATGGCGGCCACGACCCGCACGATGTTCTCGCCGCCGATCACGGTGGCCGCGGCCGCAAATCTCCCGCGGCCGGCAAGGAGGCCGCGGACCAAGCCCAGATAGGCCGTGCCCAGGGCGAGAACCATCACCGCAATCGGCCAGAACAGATCGCTCGACCCGAAGAGGCGGTCGCGCAGCAGGAACGCCACGAGCCCCAGCCCTATCGAGACCGCTGCGGCGAGCACCAGAAGCCGGCGCCGCGCTGCCGCCACCCCTTCGCTTCCACCGTCGATCTCCATCTGGCGGATCGCCCAATGCTGAATCGGGAACCCCAACGACGCACCGGCGAACGCCCAGAACCCCCACAGCACGGCAACCGGTGCGAAGCCCTCTGCTCCAAGCGCTCTGGTCCCCAGGATGACGAACACATACGCTGCCAGCCCATTGACCACCGAGCCAATTGCCAGCACTGCAGAGTCGCGTGAGACGCGGCCCGCCGCTCCGGCGGGTGCAGGTCGCGATGTGGGTTGGAGATCTGCCATCGAGGGGCGTCCTCTCGTCCGTCGACGATGGTGGCGCGGGGCACCGGAACGATACCTCCTGCGTCAGGCTCCAACTCCCATGGCATCCGGGCAGGTTGATGCCCTTGCGGGCCCTCAGTTCTCCTCCGGCCAGCACCCGAGTGATGACATCTTCTCTGTCGACGCTAAGCACTTCGAGCTCGATGGTTTCCTCGGCGAGGAAGACCCTCTCCTGGGGCTCAGCACGGCAGGCAATTTGGGCGAACCCCACCGGGATACGGTCCTTCGTCCGAACTCACCATGGGAGAAGTCGAGCCGGGCAACGTCCATGCCGGCGAGAATCAGCCGCTCCAACATCGCAGCGGAATTCGACGCCGGACCGATGGTGCAGACGATTCTGGTCTTGTGTTCTGGAATGCCCATGGCCTTGAACCGTCCGCCTGGAGAGGTCCGAACCCTAGAGGGTCGGCCCCGTGTCCTCGCCGCTACTACGACTACTCAGTGACCAGCACGACCTTGCCGCCAACCCCTCCGCCTTCGAGCAAGGCATGGGCACGAGCGGCCTCGGTCAGTGGGATGCGTGCGGCGACGATCGGCTTGATCTTGCCTGTTGCGAGATAGTCGAGCAATGTCGTCAAGCTGGAGCGGTACCAGTCGTTGGGCTTGTCGACGTCCTGCGGCAGCGGCGCCTTCTTGCCGTCGGGAATCAACGCCAACAGGGTTCGGGTCGCCAGAGTGGCCGGGATGACCCGCAGGCCCGACCTCGAGGTCGCCGCCACCCCGAACCACACCAGTCGTCCTCCTTTGCGCAGGGCTTGGTAGGACCGCCGAAGCTGGCGCCCGCCGCCGATGGGGTCGAACACGACGTCGACCCCGTCCCCGGTGAGGGCGCGAATGCGCTCGACGAAGTCCTCGGACCGATAGTCGATCGGCGTTGCACCGAGCGACGAGACCAGTTCGAGGTTGTGGGCCGACGCCGTGCCGAACATCTCCAAGTCGGACAGGCTGCCAAGTTGGAGCAAGGCTGTCCCCACGCCTCCAGCCGCGCCGTGGACGAGAACTCGATCGCCGCTCTTCACGCCGGCCGCTCGATGCATCATCGAGTAGGCCGTGAGGTAGTTCGCCACCACGCAAGCGACCTCGACAGGGTCGAGGTCCGACGGGACCGGTACTACTGCCTCGGCGGGGACGCACACATATTCGGCGTAGCCACCCTGCGTTCCAAGAAGGGCTGCGACGAATTGGCCGCTCTCGACCGTCGAGACGCCCTCACCCGTCTTGTCTGCCAAGCCAACGACATCAACGCCCGGGGTGAATGGCACCTTCGGAAAGCCGGGGAACCGGAATCGCCGCAACATGAGGTCGAAACCGGAGATACCGGCAGCAAGCACTTCCACACGCACCTCGCCATCTCCCGGCTCGGGTAGCGGCTCGTGGACGACTCGCAACACTTCCGGGCCGCCGCGCTGGGGCACCACCACACGTTGATGTTCGGTTTGCTTCATAGTGACCCCATCGTCGGGAGTCGGAGACGCACTACCCAGAGGACAAGGTCATCTCAGGTCACTGCCAACTGTGGGTTCTCGGAATCGTCGCGTCGCTTTGCGGCGAGCCAGAAGTGGAGGGCGGCGAGGAGGCCATAACCGATGGTCTCCACCGGGCCGCCGGTGAGTGCTCCGACGATGGAGAAGACCCCGCCGGCGATCAGCGCTGGGCGAACGGCTGCGCCTCGTGACAGTATGGAGACGGCCAACACGGCCTCCAAGGTGATCACGAGCACCGTGACGGCGACACTGTTGGGAACCAAGACCCTCTCGATGAAGGCCTGAGCCGGGGGCAACCACGCTTGGTCTGCCATGTCGACGTAGAACTGTTCGCTGTGCCGAAGGACGTAGAACGCCTGGTGCACGGCCCCAATCGCATAGAGGGCGCCGATGGTCAGTTCCGCTGCTTTGCGAAACCTCATCAGCCGGTCTCGGTCACGGTGATGACGATCTTGCCCCGAGCATGACCTTCCTCCAGGTAGCGCATGGCCTCGGGAACCTCCCTCAATTGGTACGTCCGGTCGATGACGGGTGTGAGCTTGCCTGACTCGATTAGCTCGGTCAGGAACGTCAAGTCCTGGTTTGGGGCGTCGTTGAAGGCGATCAGGTTATGGCTCACGAACGGGGAAGTGGCGGCCGCCTTGAGCTGCTGAGTTGCCGGCCCAATCCAGCGGCCGCGGCCCCCTCCCGATGCACCGTACGTACCGTTGGGGGTCAGCACTCGCCGGCACGTCTTCAAGGAGTGGTCCCGACGGTGTTGTCCTCCATGCTGGTTCGGTCGACGTCGCGCAAGCTGAGAATCTCACCGGGCCCCCCGTACTCGTCGTAAGCGATCGCCTGCACCGCACTCTCTTTCGACGTTCGGGTCGTCCTAGGGGGCTGGTGGTGGGCGGTACATGTCCTCGGGGTTCTCGGGCAGCGCGCCGCAGCCAATGACTGCGTCGACGATCTCCTTGAACTCACCCGGGATCCACGGCGTGTCCTCGAACACTCCCCGCTGTTCGGTGGCGTCCAGCTTGGTTTGGAAATCGGCACACACCTGCCGGTCGGCGACCAGCGCATCCCGGTAGGCGGCCATCTCCGAAGTCTCGGACAGCTCCTCCCACGTCTCGGCCGTCCCCGCCCGGGCAGCCAGATCGGCGATGGGAAGGGTACGGAAGAAGAGGGCGTGGATCTCGTCGACCTGCTCGGGCGGTTCGATGTCGTCGACGATCTCCATGATTTCCGCCTGCAGGTCGGCGACTTGCTCGAGTCCTGCCTGGAGGTCCTGCGGCGTGAAGTCGTAGAGCGCCTCACCTTGTGCTACCAGCACCTGGCCCTCTGGGCTGGCGACGATCACCTCGTATCGGCTCATTCCTTTCTCGATTGCGGCATTGACCTGCTCGACGTACTCGGTCAACGAGGTCTCACCGCCGCACGCCGTCGCCGCGAGCGCAACGACGAGGCACCAACCCACCCACGCCCGATGCATCACTCCTCCAGATGGCGAACAAGTCTGCGCCCCACTCTGCCGTTGCCCTACCGACGCCCGCTAGGGCCGATCGGCCGATCGGTGTCCTGCCCGGTCATGAGCGCCGACCACGCGGTCGTTGACACGTCATAACGCGACGGGCAACACGATCGGTGGGGCTCCTACGCCTGAGCCTCCGCCAACTCCTCGGCGTGACGGAGCAGGCTGGCAACCGCGCGGGCGA
>CAYXMJ010000090.1:0-3477 GCA_964465915.1 uncultured Acidimicrobiaceae bacterium | reverse complement strand
TCCCGCGGTGAGGTGCCTGCGGTCGGGCGATACCCGCGCCCAGAGCCCGATGGCGCCGTCGACGTGTACCCAGGTTGGGTTGCCACGCTCGCGGTGGTCTTGGGCGAGGTCGGCGACCCGCTCGAATGGGTCGAACGAACCGGTGTTGATGTTGGCCGATTCGAGACCGACAATGGTTGGACCGTCAATGGACCGCAGGGTCCGTTCGAGTGCCTCGGGATCGATGCGTGCCTGCTCATCGCTGTCCACGGCGACGGCGCAGGAATCGCCCAGGCCGAGATACCGCAGGGCGCGAGCAATGGTCGAATGCCGATCTGACTTCACCACAACGGTGACCTTGGGCGCGCCCTGGAGTCCTGCCGTTTCGACGTCCCAACCGGTCTCTCGTAGTACGTGGTCTCGTGCTGCGGCGAGGCACGTGAAGTTGGCCATCTGCCCTCCGGTGACCAATCCCACGGAGGAATCTGATGGCAAGTCGAGCAGGTCAAGCAACCAGCCGGTGGCAACGTCCTCGACGACGGCAACGCCCGGCGTCACCGGAAAGAAAACTGCGTTCTGGTCCCAGGTCGCCGTCAGGAGCTCGGCCCCATACGCCGCCGGGTGAAGTCCACCGATGACGAAGCCGAAGAACCGGCCGGAAGCATGGGCGGTGATGTAGGGCTCAACGTCGCGGGCGAGGGCAGCGACCACGTCCTCGGGCGCCGAACCCTGCTCGGGCAGCGGGCCGCCCACGATGGCTCTGATCTCGTCCTGATCTTCGACCGGCCGGTAGACCCGGCGGGTCGGTAACGATCCGAGATACTCGGCTGCCGGCCCCATGGCCGCTTCGATGACGCGACTCCACTGTGACTGGTTCATGAACGTGCTCTCCCTCCGGTCAAGTGAGCACCCTACGATTCCGGCGCCGGCCGTGGAGCTCTCGGCGGTCGGAGGCCGCCAGCATGACAGACGCCCGGCCATGATGACCGGGCGTCTGCGCGGAGAGGGAGGGATTTGAACCCTCGAGGAGGTTTAAAGCCCCCTACTCGCTTAGCAGGCGAGCGCCTTCGTCCGCTCGGCCACCTCTCCGTGACCCGCAGGTTATCAGAGCCCAGTAGCGGTGCTCCCCGAGTGAGTCTGGAGTTGGTCGAGCAGTGCCAAGCCGTAGGCGTCGGCTGCGACCGGCGCGCTGAAGGTGGAGTCGCTGCTCAAGGTGCAGTGGTAGCCGGAGGCATCACGTTGTAGACCGACAAACGTGCCCCCCAGCAATACCCGCAGTTGCGACTCTGCGGGCAGCCAGATGACCTCGTGCTCCATGATGGCGTCGAGCGCCCACTCGACCGCGCCGTTGAAGGCGATCTGGCGGCCCCCCTGCACGTGGCGGACGTCGACCGTCATCTCGCTGATGGAGAAGATGTGTTCGTCGAGGTCTCGGTCGGGGATGTAGAACCGGTCGCCGTCGGTCGGGTGCCACTCCAATCCGGCATCCCGGAGGCGCCGTGCAAGATCGATCGCGATCATGCGGTGCTCTCCGGCTGCCAGGCGCCGACCCGCTCCGCCAGCAGCGGGAGCGGTACCGGGCCTGAGTCCAACACCACGTCGTGGAAGGCCTTGATGTCGAAGTATGCGCCGAGCCGCTGCTGCGCTTGGGCGCGCAGCCGGAAGATCTCGCGCTGGCCGAGTTTGTAGGCGAGGGCTTGGCCGGGCCACCCGATGTAGCGATCGATCTCCGTCTCGATGTTGTTGGGTGCCTGCGGCGAGTTCATGATCAGATACTCGATCGCCTCGTCGCGGCTCCATCCCAGCGCATGCATCCCAGTGTCGACGACGAGACGGCCCGCCCGCCACGAGTCGAACGAGAGGATGCCCATACGCTCCAGGTCACCGGAGTACAGGCCCATCTCGTCGGCCAAGCGCTCGGTGTACAGGCCCCAGCCCTCTACGTATGCGGTCACCAGTGCGTGTTTGCGGAACTCGGGGATGCCTTCGAGTTCCTGAGCAATGGCGATCTGGAGATGATGTCCGGGGATCGACTCGTGGAACGCCAGAGCCTCAGATTCGTAACGGGTTCTGGTAGCCGGCTGGGTGGTGTTGACGAAGTACGTGCCGGGCCTGCTCCCGTCGACGGTGGGCGGGAGATAGAACGCCAGCGGCGCGTCCTCCGCCCCCGGCCCGGGGATCTGGGCCATGACGCAATTGGTCTGGGGCAGGCGGCCGAACCAGTCGGGGATAGCAGCGCGGGCCCGGTCCATGGCGGCTTGGGCCGCAGCGACGATCTGCTCGACGCTCTCGAACCGCAGCGCCCGATCGTTGCGGAGTTGCTGGTAGATCATGGTCAAGTTGTCGGTGCCGAGCACGCGGCTGCCCAACTCGCGGTACTGGCTGCGGATCTGAACGATTTCCTCGAGCCCGATGTTGTGGATGTCGAGCGGTGCCAGGTCGAGTGAGGTGTGGCGGCGGATGGCGCCTGCGTACGTCTCGCCTCCGTCGGGGAGCCACACCAGTCCGGTGCGCTCTGGTGGACGGGACTTCTCCAGCACCTCGTTCCACAGCGTGTCGCGGTAGGCGGCGTACCCGGGCCGCACCGACTCGATGACCTGCGTCTCGAGCCGGTCCCGCCAGGCGGCGGTCTGGTCGTCGCTGAACTGGGGCGGGGGAGCGAGGTTGATGAACGGGTCGGTGGCGAGGTCGCTGTCGAGGTAGTCGTCGATCTGGGCCATGGCCTTTTGGACCGAGATGGCCGGCGGCGTTCGGTCGCGCGCAGTGCCTTGCCGCAGCCGCTTTATTGCTTGGTCGAATGTGGTGCCGAGCCGCGACCACTTGACGACGATGGCATCGGCGACCTCGGCGGTCGGAACCGTGATTTGACCGACCAACTGCAGCAGCTCGACGTGGAGCCCACTCGAGGGGTCGACCGCAAACTCGGCGAAGCGTGATCTCAGCTCGGTGGCGGCGCCGGTGGCCTCCTTCATCATGACGGCTCTGGTCACCTGTTCGTCTGCGGTGAGGGTTGCCGGGTCGATCGCTTCGGCTGCGGCGGCGACCGCATCAAGCCGTTCGATGAACTCGTCTTCGGCCGCTCGGGTCAGGTCCTCCATCTCGCCGGCGCGCCGGTAATCGCCGATGAAGAGCCCGGTGGTTGGACTGCGTTCGAGTTCGAGTTCCCAGTAGTCGTCGGCCAGTCTCGCCAGTTCCTCGTTCATGCTCGGTCCGCCCCTTGTCGACTCCGCGCCCCAAGTATCCCCGATCGATGGGGCGAGCGCATCTGGGGCGGGGCGCTCAGGCGGCGCCCGACCAGTCCCTGACCATGCGGCCCAGCGTCTCGAGCGGGACCATGCCGGAGCCGAGCACCGTGTCGTGGAAGCCCTTGATGTCGAAGTCCGGACCCATCGCCGCCTCGGCGGCGGCCCGCAACTCCAGGATCTCGAGCCTGCCGATCATGTAGGCGAGCGCCTGGCCGGGCATCCCGATGTAGCGGTCGACCTCGCCTTCGATGGT
>CAYXMJ010000089.1:0-12864 GCA_964465915.1 uncultured Acidimicrobiaceae bacterium | reverse complement strand
ATCCACCACGTGGCATACGTCGAGAACTTGAAGCCCTTGCGGTAGTCGAACTTCTCGACTGCGCGGATCAGCCCGAGGTTGCCCTCCTGGATCAGATCGAGCAATGACAAGCCTCGCCCCACATACTTCTTGGCGATCGAAACCACAAGACGCAAGTTCGCCTCGACCAAGCGCTTGCGGGCCCGGTCGGCTGAGCGGCTTGCCCGCTCCAAGATCGTGCGCTCGCCCACTTCGAGACCCGGCCCGGCGAGGGCAAGCTTGTCGTCGGCCCGTATCCCGGCCTCCATCTGCATCGCCAGTTCGACCTCCTGCTGAGGGGTGAGCAGCGGGTAGCGGCCGATCTCCTGGAGATACATTCGCACCGGATCCGAAACATGCACGAGCTCATCGCTGCTGAGCGCCGTCGCGGCCAACGCATCATGGGAGTCCTCGCGGATGGTGACACCACGCTCGCGCAGCGCGACAAAGACATCGTCGAACGACTCCGGTGGAGCCTCGACGTCTTCGAGTTCCTGCTGCACCTCGGTCATCACGAGGAACCCGCGCTGTTTGCCGCGCGAGGCCAATTCCTCGAAGACTCCTGATGCGGTTTCGTTCATCCTTGACTCCGCAATTCGCGTCGTTGGGTCTCCAACGCTATCAACTCTTGGAACGTGTCGGAATAACCCTGTTGATCCTGGTCCGGATCTAGCCCCTCCAACGAGCGCCGCAGTTCTCCAATTCGGCGCTCCAACCCCCCCACCTTGAGCCTATTCACCAAGGCCTCGGCGTCGGACAATGGTCGGTTCTCCATCGCCAGGCGGCGCAGCAGCGCGCCCTCGGGCGATTCATCTTCCCCGATCAGGCCCCCGAGGTTGGGCGGCGTCCCCGGCGGGAGCGCCAGTACCTCTGGCCCCACTAGACCATAGGCACGTTGCAGACGAGGCACGGCGAATAGGTCTGCGCTCAACTCGACCTGCCGGATCCCCGGATCGTTGGCGAGCACCAAACGTAGTAGTTCCAGCTCAGCCTTCTCCTCGCCGGTCAGCTTGCGAACGAACTCGTCGGCCGGTTCGACATCGGCCTCGCGCTCGCGCTGCACCCGGCGACCGGCCTGCGCAATCGCTTGCTCGACAACGGCCAGGTCCACCCCGGTTCGGCGTGACAGCATCACCGCGTATTCGTGCCGCACTACCGAATCGGGATGGAGGGCGACGAGGGCGGCAGTGGCGCCGATTGCTCTCCCCCGGGCCTCGGCCTCACCGAGATCGAACTGACGAAGCTCGGCCTCGAGCCGGAACTGCAGCAGCGGCGTGGAATCCCCGACTGCGGCAAGGAGCAGGTCGACGTCACCGTCACGCATCAGGTCGGCCGGGTCCCGCCCTTTCGGCAGCGCTGCCACTCGCAGGTCGAGGTCACCCGGCACCGAGCGTTCGAAGCCCCGCAACGCAGCGCCGGCGCCTGCCTCGTCGGCATCAAATGCCAGCACGACCCGGCCGGTGAAGCGCCGCAGCAGGTCGAGATGGTCCTCTCCCAACGCCGTGCCGCAGGTCGCCACTGCCACCGGCAGCTCGGCGTCGTGGAAGGCGATCACGTCGGTGTAGCCCTCGACGACGACCGCCTCGCCGCCGCGGACGATTTCGCTCTTGGCCCAGTTCAGCCCGTACAGCAGCCGCGACTTCTGGTAGATCGGGGTCTCCGGAGAGTTCAAGTACTTGGGTCCGTCACCTTCCAGCAGGCGGGCGCCGAAACCGACCGCATCACCCCGCAGGTCGTAGATGGGGAACATCAGACGGCCTCGGAACCGATCGATCAAACGCCCCTGTCTGCTGCGCGACGCCAACCCGGCGGTATCGAGCACGGCGTCGCCGAAACCCTTGGCCTTCAGGTGACGGGTGAGGGTGTCCCACGTATCGGGCGAATACCCGATTTCGAAGCGCTCGACCACCTCGGCTCCGTAGCCTCTCCCCCGCAGGTAGCTGCGGGCGGCCGCGGCGTCATCGGCCTTGCGTAGCCGCTCGTGGTAGAACTCAACCGCGGCCGCAGTGGCTCGAATCAGTTCTTCACGCCGGCCGCGGCGTTCCTTAGCCCCCTTCTCCTCGGTGAGTTCGATCCCAGCACGCCTCGCCAGGAACTCGACCGCTTCGCGGAAGTCGAGGGCGTGGGTCTCTTGCACCCAGCGAAATACATCACCGCTTTTGCTGCACCCAAAGCAGTGGTAGAGACCGCGGGCGGCATCGATCGACAACGACGGAGTCTTCTCCTGGTGGAAGGGGCACACGGCCATGACCGACCTGCCGGTCCGGCGGACCTTGGTGACCTCGGAGGCCAGTTCCACCAGATCGGTGCGGTCTCGCACCTGATCGATCTCTTCGCGGGGATACGCCACGACGGCGAGTGTACCGAGGCCCCCGGACCCGAATCCCGCAGCGCCCCCAACGGAAACGGGGAGCCCATCCGGGCTCCCCGTTGATCGTGGAGAGAGAGGCGAACTCTCCGCGCTAGATCGGTCGACTACTTCTTCTCGCGCTTCTTGTGGGCGGCAGTATTGGCGTTGCGCCGAGATGTCACCATCTGAAGCGCCATGTCGGGGTGAGTGTTCATCGTGGCCTTCGTTTCCTGTCGTGTCCTACCGCCCCGAAGTATCGCGCTGTTCGGGAGCGGAGTCAAGATATCTTCTATCTACATCAACGTTCTTCCGTTAATCTTATTCCTATGGACACTCTTGACCAGAAGATCATCGGATATCTCGCGGAGGACGCTCGCCTCCCCCTCGCCCAAGTCGCCAAGGAACTCGACGTCGCCACAGCCACCGTCCACGCCAGAGTGAAGCGCCTCCGCGCCGATGGCGTCATCCGTGGTTCGCGCATCCTGCTCGACTGGACCAAGGTCGAACTCCCCGTCGCCGCCATCATCAGCCTCGGCGTGGGAACGGCCGAATCGCTCACCGACGTGGCGGCCCGGCTCCGGACCATCCCCTACATCGTCAGTTGCTTTGCCGTGACCGGTGAGTTCGATCTCCAGGTCGTCGTCCGAGCTCGTTCCTCCGAACATCTCGGTCAGGTCCTGGAGGACATCCGCCAGGTTGCCCCCGGGATGAGCCGCACCGTCGTGGCACTCACCACCTACTTCGAGGGTCGGGTCCCGCCGCTCACCGACGGGTAGATCGATCCGTCGTAGCCGAGCCGTAGACTTGACCTATGGGTGTCTTCTTCATCTTCATCGTCATTGCCGTGATCAGCGGCATCATCCGGGTGGCGGCGCGAGCACAGCGAGCCACCGGATTGATCTGGCAAGGGGCGGCCTCCGACCTTGGTTTGGGCTTCGAGCCCGGTTCATGGACCAAGCAGCCGCGCATTGCCGGCCAGCGCAACGGCTTGGACATCGAGGTGTCGGTCAAAGCGCAACGCAGCGGCAACAACAGCACCGTCCTGACCACGTACCGCGTCTCGTACCCGCGGCTCGGTCCCGACATGAAGCTGACCCGCCAGACCGGGTTCAGCCGGATCACCCAGGCCTTCGGTGCTCAAGACATCGAGGTCGGCGACCAGAGCTTTGACGATGCCTTCGTCGTCAAGAGCGACGATGCGAATGCCGTCAAGCTGCTCTTGACCCCGGCGGTTCGGATATCACTGCTGCGCCTCCAGACGGCGTATCCCGGCGTCGTCGTCGAGGACGACCACATCCGGTTCGAGAGCACCGGAATGGAGAAACGGGGGGACGTGATCACCACCACGGTCCGCCGGATGCTCGGCACAGCCCGGGCACTCACCGGCCGTTCCGCCACCGATGACATTTCCGAAGCACTCACCATGCGCCAACAGGGCCAGCTCGGTGAGTCAACCGCCAGGCTCCGTACCGTGGCGGCGCAGGACCCCACCGATCTCGAGAGCCGCATGCTCGAAGCCGAGGCCCTCGCAACCTCGGGGGATGCTGCCGAGGCATCCACCGTCCTCGATGAGCTCGCCACCCTGCTACCGGCCGACACGGAGGTCGAGGGATGGCGCCGATCGGTCGAGGCCCGAACCGCGCCATCTGCCCCAACCCGTGCCCCCGTCCCAAGTCCGCCCGCGGCCGGCAATGGGCCGAGCGCAGAGACAGTGGCAACCGCCATCTTCACCGAGACCGCCTTGAGCTACGAGAGCAACGATCTGTTCGACCAGGAGTTCCGCGGTGCCCGGGTCACGTGGACGGGCGAGCTCAAGTCGATTCGGGCGTACCAATACGATGCCGACTTCGGCGACGAGCCCGGTGTGAAGGCCGTCGTCACCATTGCGTCGGTGCAGCACGACCTCTACGGCAACACCAGCATCGACGCCGTCGTAGCGCTACCGCCCGGCTCGGATCGGGGCAAGGAGCGTCACGACACCGTCACCATCACCGGGGTCCTGGCCAAGGTGGACCCGCTGATGCGCAACATCTTCATCGAGGACGCCACGCTGGCGTGAAGCCTTAGCCGGCTACTCAGAGCCGCTCCCGCAGATAGTTCTTGACCTGATCGATCGAGATGCGGTCCTGCTCCATGGTGTCACGATCGCGCACCGTCACTTGCTGGTCCTCGAGCGTGTCGAAGTCCACCGTGACGCAGTAGGGAGTGCCGATTTCGTCCTGGCGCCGGTAGCGCCGCCCGATCGCCTGGGTGACGTCGTGCTCGACCGGCCAGAGTGGACGCAGATCCGCCGCGATCCGTTCTGAGACCTCGGTCAGTTCAGGCTTCTTGGAGAGCGGCAATACCCCAACCTTGATCGGCGACAAACGGGGATCGAGCTTCAGCACGACCCGAGTGTCGTCCCTGACCTCCTCCTCGTGATATGCATCGATCAGGAAAGCAAACGTGGTTCGAGTGGCACCCGCCGCCGGCTCGATCACATACGGAACAAGACGCTCGTTGGCCTCTTGATCGAAGTAGGTGAGATCCTTGCCACTGAGTGCGATGTGGGCCTTGAGGTCAAAATCGGTGCGGTTGGCGATCCCCTCGAGCTCGTCGAACCCCCACGGGAAGCGGTAGTCGACGTCGTAGGTCCCCGTCGAGTAGTGCGAAAGCTCGTCCTCCTCGTGGGGTCGAAACTGGAGATTCTCCGGTTTCATCCCAAGGCCGATATACCAGTTGCGGCGCTCCTCGACCCAGTAGCGGAACCAGTCGTCGGCCTCTTCGGGCCGGCAGAAGAACTCCATCTCCATCTGCTCGAACTCGCGGGTGCGGAAGACGAACTGACCGGGCGTGATCTCGTTGCGGAACGACTTACCGATCTGGGCAATGCCGAACGGCAGCTTGAGCCGGGCAGTGCGGCGCACGTTCTCGAAGTTGATGAAGATGCCCTGGGCGGTCTCAGGCCGCAGGTATACCGCGTTGTCGGTGCTCTCCACCGGACCCATGTGGGTCTTGAACATGAGGTTGAAGCTCTTCGCCTCGGTGAAGGTCCCCCGCTTCCCGCAGGAGGGGCATTGGTCCTCATCTTCGAGCTTGTCGAGCCGGAACCGGTTGTTGCAGTTAGTGCACTCGACCAGAGGATCCGTGAACGAGGCCAGGTGGCCGGAGGCCTCCCACACCTGGGGAGACTGGATCACGGCAGAGTCGATACCGACGACGTCGTCGCGCATCCGGACCATCGAGTGCCACCACTGGTCCTTGACATTGCGCAGCAATTCGACGCCGAGCGGGCCGTAGTCGTAAGCGGAGCGCAGCCCGCCGTAGATCTCGGACGACTGGAAGACGAAGCCGCGTTTCTTGGACAGGTTGACGATGGTGTCGAAGTCGATAGCCATAGTTGGAAGCCTCACTGGCGGTGGGGAGCGCCAGATGGTAGCCCACGAGGGTTTTGGCGGACGACAGCGCAGCATGCTGCGCAGATGTCCGCCAAAACCCTCTACGACGACTCGTCGGCGGCGGTGCCGAAGCGGCGGTCGCGGGATTGGTACTCGGCAACGCAATCGGCGAAGACGTTGCGGTCGAAGTCGGGCCACAGGACCGGCGAGAAGACGTACTCGCTGTAGGCGGCCTCCCACAACAGAAAGTTCGAGGTGCGCTGCTCACCGGAAGAGCGAATGACGAGGTCGGGGTCGGGCATCTCCGGCAAATAGAGCCGAGCACCAAGCGCCTCGGTATCGACATCGGCGGGATCCAACTCGCCGGCGGCGACCTGCTCGGCGATGCGCCGGGCCGCCGTCGCCAACTCGACCCGACCGCCGTAGTTGAAAGCGAAGATGAGGTGAAGAGTGTCGTTGTCCTTCGTGAGATCCTCCGCCGCCCGGATCTCCTCACGCAGCTCGTCGGGAACCCGGGGGTCGTGGCGTTCGCCGATGAAGATGATCCGCACCCCCTTGCTGTTCATCTCGTCGCGGCGCCGCCGCAGCAGATCGATGTTGAAGTGCATCAGGAACTGCACCTCGTACTCGTCGCGGGCCCAATTCTCGGTGGAAAACACATAGGCGGTGAGCCACTTGACGCCGAGGTCGAGAGCACCTTCGATGACGTCAAAAAGTGCTGGCTCGCCGCGAGCGTGACCGGCCGTGCGGTGCAGCCCCTGGGCGTTGGCCCAGCGGCCGTTGCCGTCGAGGATGATCCCGACGTGCTCAGGCACCCGAGAGCGATCCACATGCGGAGCAAACCCGGCGTCAGCCATCGAGCACCGCCAAGCTCCGCAGTTGGCGTTCGAGGTGGTACTCGACGAAGCGCCGCGCCACCCCCATCGCCTCACGGCTGAACGATTCGTCGACAGTCGGCAGTTCGCCGAGGTCGGACCCGGCCAGGTGGGCGAGGTAGTCGGTCAACCCCGGACGCAATGCATAGGCGCCCGCCGTGCGGCACCGCTCGCACAGAACGCCACCCGCCGAGAAACTGAACCGGGTCAGCTCGTCGGGCCGGCCACATCCGGCACATTGGTCGAGTTGGGCGGCAACGCCGACGACATCTGCCGCCTTCAACAGATAGGCGGTGACAAGATCCGGATGGAGTCCGCCCGCGTCGAGGGTGCGCAGCCCGCGCTGCAACAACAGGAACAGCCGGATCGAACTCTCCTCTTCTTGGGCAACGGCGTCGGCAACTTCGACCATCGTGCCGGCGGCCACCACCTTGTCGAGGTCGGATCGGAGGTGATGGAACGGCTCGATCATGGTTACCTGGGTGATCGTGTCGAGGTTGCGACCCTCGTAGAGCACCAGGTCAACGTGGGAGAAGGGCTCGAGGCGTCCGCCGAACCGGCTCTTGGTCTTGCGAACGCCCTTCGCCACGGTCCGCAGCTTGCCGTTGTTGGGGCTCAGCAGAACCACGACACGGTCGGCTTCCCCAAAGGGGTAGCCGCGCAAAACGATGCCTTGATCGTGACGAATCGCCATGGTGAGCGCCACCAACTGCCGGGTACCCGCAGGCTACCGCTCCCGAGTCCGTAGCTCGTGCACCATGCGTAGCCTGGGTGCAGCCCCCAAAAGGAGTCCGATGCCCGCACTCGATCCCGCCGCCCGCAATGCGTTTGCGACCGACCACCCCGAATGGGCACAAGACGGCGAGGAGATCTCGCGGACCTTCGTCTTCGCCGACTTCAACGAGGCGATGGGGTTCGTCAACCGAGTCGCTCTCGCCGCCGAGGTTGCCAACCACCACCCCGACATCGACATCCGCTGGAACAAGGTGACGTTGGTCCTCAGCACCCACGAAGCGGGCGCCCTCACCGAACAGGACACCGCCTTGGCGACGGCGTTCGACGCCTGGATCGGCTAGAACCGAGCCCTCAGAACCCCATCCGGTCCAGCGTCGAGTCGCGGCGCTGCCAGTCCTTTTCGACCTTGACCCGCAGTTCGAGGAACACCTTCGCCCCAAAAAGGCGTTCCAGATCACGCCGTGCCTCCGAGCCGACCTGGCGCAGCACGGAACCACCTTTCCCGATGACCATGCCTTTCTGCGAGTTCCGCTCGACGTAGACGGTCGCCGGGATGTGGACCACCCCATCTGATCGCGTAGTGACCTCCTCAACGATGACTGCCAATGAATGTGGCAACTCGTCACGCAGGCGGGACAGGTACTTCTCGCGCACCAGTTCGGCGGCAAGAAGCTGATCCGGCTGATCGGTGTGCACACCGACCGGGAAGAACGCCGGACCCGGTTCGAGTAGACCGCCGAGTTCGTCGAGTACCAGATCGATGCCGTCGTTGCGGAGCGCAGAGATCGGCACATAGGCGCGGAAGCCCCACTCCCCCGCCTCGTCAAGCTGGGCGGCGATCTGGGGTTGGGTGGCCACATCGACCTTGTTGACGATCACCACAACGGGCAGCCCTCCCTCGCCGAGTCGCTCCGCGATCAGCCGGTCTCCGGGACCAATCTCCTGGGTGGCGTCCAGCACGAACAGCGCGGCATCGTTTTCGGCAAGCGACCCGTAGACGAGTTTGTTGAGTCGCTCACCCAGGGCGGTACGGGGTCGGTGCAGTCCGGGAGTGTCGACGAACACGAACTGTGACGGCGGATCCTCGACGGTGAGGACGCCGCGGATGGTGTTGCGAGTGGTCTGGGGGCGTGGCGAGGTGATTGCCACCTTCTCGCCCACCAGCGCGTTTACCAGGGTGGATTTTCCGACGTTGGGCCGTCCAACGACGGAAATGAACCCCGACTTCATGTCATGGCCGTGCTTCGAGTCGGATCCGAGCGATGCGGCGTCCCTGCACCCGATCGGCCACAAAGACATGCTGCGCGAGGATGAAGGCCTCTCCCTCACGCGGCACCCGTCCGGCGAGACCGAGGACGAGTCCCCCCACTGTGTCCCATTCATCGTCGGGCAGATCGACCCCGATCAGTTCGGCCAACTCGTCGACCGCCATCCGTCCGTCGACGAGGAAACTGCCCCCTTCGAGCGGCGTCACCATCGGTTCCTCACGGTCGTACTCGTCGGCGATCTCACCGACGATCTCCTCGAGCAGATCCTCGATCGTGACGACGCCGGCCGTGCCGCCAAACTCGTCGACCACGATCGCCAGGTGCACCTGGTTGTTTTGCATGTCGCGCAGCAACTCCGAAACCCGCTTGGTCTCCGGCACGAAGTAGGCGGCGCGCATCAACTTGTTGCACGAACGGGGCTCGGCATCGGCATCCATCAGCTTGAGTAAGTCGCGGGCATACAAGACGCCGAGTACGTCGTCGATTCCCTCACCCAGGACCGGGATTCGGGAACGACCTGCAGACAGCACCAAATCGAGGGCGGCGTCGGTGGAGTCGTCGCCGCTCAGGATGATCATGTCCGTCCGCGGGGTCATCACCTCGCGGACGATCGTGTCGGTGAACTCCAAGATCGATGAGATCAGGACACGCTCCTCGGCGTCTGCCAGTGCCTCCTCGTCATCGTCGTCCTCGTCCTCATCATCGACCTCATCGACGTCGATCAGGTCGGCGGCGGCGTCACCAAAGGCAACCGCGGGACGCAGCAGCCAAGCGAACCGGTACGCAATCACTCGGGGCCTGCTCCGGCCGATCTTGCGTGGAACGAAGTCTCCGAACGCCACAACCAAGAACGCCACCAGCAAGAGGGCGATGAACAGTTCGAACTCATCGAGCCGGTCGGTGAGCGCCCAGGTCGCCAAGATCACCACCGTCACCAGCAGCAGCGTGTTGACCATGCTCAGCGCCGGCTGCAACCGGGCGCGGTCGTCCAACAGTTCTGCGACAACGGCAGCCCGTTCGTCACCCTCTGCTGCGTCGTGGATCGCGTCGGCGCGAGGGGTGCGTACCAACGAGGCTCCGGCGGCCCGGAGCAGCGCGGTGACCAGCAAAAGCAAGGCGGCAACGACGAGACCGAGCAAGCTCATGGTCGGGTCCGCCCCATGGCGGCCAGCAGAGTGCGTTCCCGCTCCTCCATATGCTCGGCTTCCTCGTCGACATGGTGGTCGTAGCCGAGCAGGTGCAATATGCCGTGCACCACCATAAGTGCCAGTTCGTCGCCGAAATCCACGTCGGCGGCCGCAGCGTTGCTCGCCACCACCTGCGGGCAGATGATGACATCTCCTAGATTCAGCGGGGGCCCGTCCGGCGCGGTCTGGGGTGGCTCTCCGGGCTGAAGGTCCTCGATCGGCAGAGCAAGCACATCGGTCGGTCCGTCGCGCTCGAGGTATCGGCCGTTGAGGGTCGTCATTTCGTCGCGGTCGACGAGCGTGATCGACACCTCGGTGTCGTCGGGAAGCTGCTCGGCCTGCAACACGGATTCGGCCAACGCAATCACGGGCTCGGGTTCAAGAGGGTCGTCCTGCTCGTCGGCCAAGAAGACCTTCATCCCACCCCCGCTGGTGTGCCGGGGAAGTCCGGGTACGGGATGCGGGTGTGGTAGTAGCCGATCAGCGCGTCGACCATGGCTTGCTTGACGTTGGTCAAATCGCCGAAGGTGAGCGCCGACTCATCAAACTGACCGTCCTCGAGCTTCTCGGTCACGACCGAATCGACCACTTTCTTGACGTTGTCCGGGGTCGGATCCTCCTGTTGGACCAACGCCCGCACCGCGCCTTCGCAGGAGTCGGCGATCATCAGAATGGCCATTTCCTTGCTCTTCGGTTTCTCTCCGGCATGACGGTACATCGCCGGATCGACCGCGGGGTCCTCGGCGAGCGCCTTGTGATAGAAGTATCGCATCAACCCGTCGCCGTGGTGCTGCCGGATGCCCGCAACGACCTCGGGCGGCAATCGGTACCGACGAGCCAGCCGCAGCCCGTCGGTCACGTGCTGACGGATCAGGCGCACCGACTCGTCCGTATCGAGCTCGTCGTGCGGGTTGGAGACGCCAAACTGGTTCTCGATGTAGAAGTGCGGATTCTCGGTCTTGCCGAGGTCGTGATAGAACGCCGCCGACTGAGCAAGAAGTGGGTCCGCCCCGATGGAGCGTGCTGCCTTGCCGGCGAGGGTGCCGACCAAGATGGAATGGTTGAACGTGCCCGGCGCCTTCTCCTCGATCAACCGGAGGGCGGGATGGTTACGGTCGGTGAGGTCGAGCAGCGTGAGCGTGGTCGTCACCCGGAACGTGTTCTCGAGGAACGAAAGCAGGCCTTGCGCCACCAGGCCACCAAGCACACCACCGAGCACGGCGAAGAATGCCGCAGCGAGCGCTGTATCGATCCCAGTGAACAGCCACGCGATCGCAAATGCCATCGGCGCCAACACCAGCGCCGACAGAGCAACGGCAACGCGGAGTTGGCGGCGGCTGGACACGGCCGACACGAACGCCACAGGAGCCACGGTGGCCGCCGCGGCATAGATCGTCAACGCCGCGTCGCCGGTCGAGACGGCGGTGAAGATGGCAATCGGAACGGCCATGAGCATCGCGGTGCGCGGGTCGTAGAGGATCGCAGCGAGATAGCCGAAGATGACCATCGGCAGCACGTAGGCGAGCTGCGGGTTGTCGTCGACGATGATCTCAGGAAGTCGCGACGTGGCTGCGGCGAGCACCAACAGGACGCCGAGCAGTGCAAAGTGTTTCGGCTCGGACCATTGGCTGGTGGCGATTCGCCACAGCACAAACGCGGTCAGCAGGACGGCCAGGGCGCCGAGCACCGCAATCGGCGTCAGGGATTCACCAGCCTCCGGCTGCTGCAGGTCGAGCATTTCGATCGCGTCGAGTTGTACCGCCGACAACGTCTGGGCGGCACCCACAATCTCCTGGCCGGCGAGAAAGACGACCGTGACCGGCGGGACCGCGGCAGCTGCCTCCTCCCTCTGGCTGGCGGTCTCCTCAAAATCGTTGCGAGCGTTCGACTGCAACCAGGTAGCAACGATGTCGGAGATAGCCGCGCTGACACCGGCCGTCAGCTCAGGCCCGAGGGCAGGAACCGAAACGATCGGGGGGTTCTCACGAAGGTCGTTCTGAGCTGAGTCCAGCTCGTCGGGCAGGATGCCGGGATCGGCCAACTCTTGGGCGGCAACCTCGAGGGCGGACCGCTCGACGTCGTCGTAGACGCGCTCTTCGCCAAGTTCGACGGCAACCGCATCACGTTCGATCAGATCCACCAAAACTACGATCGTGGATTCCTGCAGGCGGAGACCATATGCCTCAGTCAATCGGGCGATCTGCTCGTCTCGGGTCGCCGGAGGGAGGGTGGTCGTCGTGGTCGTCGGGGGTTCGGTTGGGATGGGGACCTCACCCTCGGCGAGGGTCGTCGTCGTTGTTGGAGCCTCTGTGGTGGTCGTGGTCGGTTCGGTCGTTGTCGTTCCCTCCAGAACCTCGCCGGGCTCGAGCGGGCGAGTCGCCAGAAGTCCATCGACGAACAAGGTCCGAATGTTGTTGGCGACGGCGATATCGACGCCGGGGTCGAGCACCACAATGGTCTCGATGGAGTTGTAGGCCGACGTGCGTTGCTGATCGGTTGCCGCGGCGTCCTCAACCGAGATCGTCTCGGTGGCGATGAACTGCTGCGGTGACGGCTGCCCGACCACCAAGACGGGAGGTTCCTCGCCCGTGGAGCGCCCGACGATGAGGGCCACCGCCACCAGCACGATGGTCACGGCGATCACCAGCAGGCTGAGAATCGCGGGATTGCGGCGCAGCTCAGTCATCGTTTCCGACCCTGCCCCTGGTCCGTGGCGAGCTTCTCCTCGTAGCGGCGGTACGCCTCGACGATGGCGGCGACGATCCGATGACGCACGACGTCCTTGCCGGTCAGTTCGATGAAACCGATCCCGGGGACGTCACTCACCACTCTGCCCACCACGCGCAATCCCGAGGAGCGACCATCTGCGAGGTCGACCTGGGTGACATCACCGGTCACCACCATCTTCGAGTTGAACCCCAGGCGGGTGAGAAACATCTTCATCTGCTCCGGAGACGTATTCTGCGCCTCATCGAGGACTATGAACGCGTCGTTCAACGTCCTCCCTCTCATGTAAGCGAGCGGCGCTATCTCAATAGTTCCCCGCTCGATGAG
>CAYXMJ010000088.1:8153-12865 GCA_964465915.1 uncultured Acidimicrobiaceae bacterium | reverse complement strand
GCGGCTCCGTCGGCGACCGATGTCGCCGGGGCGCTCGACCCGGACTGGTTGTACGTGATCGTGAGCTTGCAGCGCCCAGATGTTCCCGAGGTGCGTTCGTTCCGGATTCGTGATGGAGCGGTCGAAGCGGTCTAGGAGGATGTCGAGCAAACTCCGTACGGGTTGCCCGTGCGAGCAAGCGCCTGGTCGTGGATCTCGCGGCAAGCCCGAGCTGGCGTTGCTCAACAGTCTCCTAGGGCGTTTGGGCCGCCCGCGCCGGCGTTTGGCCCGGCGCAGCCCTGCGGCGGTACTGTGCCGGCCATGGAGCTGACGGTGCTGGGGAGCAGTGGCGGTTGCCCGGGTCGGGGAAACCCCGCCTCGGGCTATCTCATCCAGCACGGATCAACCACCATCTGGTGTGATGCTGGTTCGGGCACGTTCATGGCGCTGATGGATCATGTCGACCCTGCCGAGGTCGACGCGGTCGTCATCAGTCACGCCCACACCGATCACTGTGCCGATCTCATCGCGTTCTTCGGCTACATGGCCTACGGCCCAAGTGGGAAGGTCCCCGTTCCGGTCTATCTGCCACCGGGTACGGTTGAGCCGCTGGCTGCCTTTGTGCGGGCCGACGGCGATCACGTCTTCCACATGACGTTCGATTTCAACATCGTGAGCGGCGGCGACACGGCTGAGGTGGGGGACGTCAAGCTGACCTTTGCCGACGCTCATCATCCGGTGCCGACGGTGTCCGTTCGGTTCGAGGCTGAGGGACGTTCGCTGGTGTACTCGGCCGACACCGGGCCCGGCGGTGGCTTCCCGGCGTTGAGCGTCGGGGCCGGAGTAATGCTGTGCGAAGCTACCTTGCAGGGTGAGAGGACCCCGTTCGTGTATGAGTACCACCTGACGCCGGCCGAGGCAGGTGCGCTGGCTCTCGAGGCCGGTGTCGGACGGCTGATTCTGACACACGTGTCGCCTACGCTGGATATTCAGCAGTCGCTGAGCGAGGCGGCTGCCACGTATGGGACGGAGCCAGAGCTGGCGGTTCCGGGGCTTGTGATTCAAGTGTGAGCAGGTCACGACCTGACCTGGTGGTCAGGCTGCCAGACAACGACGAGAGGCGGAGAGAGAATGCGCGAGGGACGAGGGTTAGCGGAGTTGAGGCCGGTCGTGCTCGAGCGCGGCTTCACCGAGATGACACCGGGGTCGGTGCTGATCGGCATGGGGAAGACCCGCGTCCTGTGCACCGTGTCGATCGATACCGATGTGCCGCCGTGGATGCGCGACAGCGGCGAAGGCTGGGTCACCGCCGAGTACGCCATGCTTCCCGGATCGGGCAAGGAGCGGATCTCGCGGCGTTCGCTCAGCGGGGGCCGGACCAAGGAGATACAGCGGCTCATCGGTCGTTCGCTGCGGGCCGCGGTCGACTTGGCGGCGATGCCCGAGGTCACGGCGCGGATCGACTGCGACGTTCTTCAGGCCGACGGCGGGACCCGTACAGCTTCGATCACAGGCGCGTGGGTCGCGCTCGCCGACGCCCTCGATGTCGTGGTTGCTTCCGGCCGGCTCCCGGCCAGCCCAATCATCGACCACGTAGCCGCGGTTTCCGTCGGGATCTTGGACGACCAGGTGCTGCTCGACCTCGATTACCCGGAGGACGTTGCCGTCGATGTCGACTGCAATGTGGTCATGATGGGCAGCGGGGAACTCATCGAGGTCCAGGGAACCGCCGAAGGTCGCCCCTTCTCTCGTGGGCAGTTTGACCGCATGCTCGACGCCGCCGGCGCGGGTATCGCCGAGTTGGCTCGCCTCCAGGCCGAAGCTCGCGCCACGTGATTCCGGCTCGACTCGTCGTGGCCTCGCAGAACCCGGACAAGATCCGCGAGGTCGAGGAGGTGCTGGAGAGCCTGGCACTGCCGATCGAGATCGTACGAGGCCACCAGTGGCCCGAAGTGGAGGAGACCGAAGACACCCTGGAAGGCAATGCGCGGCTCAAGGCACGTGCGGTAGCCGCGTTCACCGGTCTCGCCGCGGTCGCCGACGACACCGGACTGGAGGTACGGGCCCTCGGTGGTGCTCCCGGCGTGTTCACTGCGCGCTATGCCGGCCCCAATGCCACCTACGCGGACAACGTCGCCAAGCTCATTGCCGAGCTAGACGGTATAGACGACCGGTTTGCGCGGTTCCGCACTGCGGTGGCGCTGGTCGATCCGTCCGGTGAGGAGGTCGTCGTCGAGGGTTCCCTCGTAGGGTCGATCGCCAGTCAACCTCGCGGGACGGGCGGCTTCGGCTACGACCCGGTGTTCGTGGTCGATGAGCGCACCCTGGCGGAGATTCCTCCGGCCGAGAAGAATGCCATCAGCCACCGCGCCCGGGCGTTGCAGGCTCTGGCCCAAGCCCTCCAGGAGCGGCCTCAGAACTGTTGAAACCCGGTCCCTCCTCGGAACCGGGTCTCGGCGCACGGCAAAATCTGTGATCTGTGGCCTAGCTGGAGTACCAGGTGATGGTGTGGAAAGAGCCCGAATCGGTCGTCGAGTCCTGGTCGAACGTTGCCACAAACAGCCCTGCCGTGATGCGGGTGCTGACGATGTCCTGGATCTGCGGTTCCGGGGTCGAAAAGAACTTGCTGTCGAGGTCCTCGATGATCTGGCGTTCGATATCGACCCGGCGGGCTTCGAGGGCATCGAGTGCCTTTCGCAGTGGTGCTGAGCCTGCCATTTCGGTCCCTTTCTGGACTTTCTTCTGCGGCGGTGGTGCCGCTACTACCTGTTACAGATGATCGGCCAGCGGCGGTAGATACACGAGAATGGTTCTCCAAAATGTCGGGGTGACTAGTCACTCTCGGGCCCCTGTTTCAATTCGGCGGGGCACCGTGCGGCGCCTTGATACGATGACACCAGGACATGGCAACTGTCACGTTTCAGAACGTCTCCCTCCAATTTGGCGCCGAGAGCGTTGTCGACGATGTGTCGCTCGATGTTCACGACGGGGAGCTGCTGGCGATCGTCGGCTCGTCGGGGGCAGGCAAGTCGTCGCTGCTGCGCATGGCGGCCGGCCTGCAGCCCCCCACGGAAGGGACGGTGCTGATCGATGGTCAATCGATGGCGAACGTCGCCACGGCAGACCGCAACGTTGCGATGGTGTTTCAGGACAACGTGCTCTACCCGTTCATGACCGTTCGGGAGAACGTGTCATTCCCGCTCGAGATTGCTCACGAGGACGCCGCCGAGATCGAGCGCAGGGTCAATGCGGAGGCCAGAGTTCTTGCCATCGAGCAGTTGCTCGACACCCTGCCGTCCAAGCTGTCGGCGGGGCATCAGCAACTCGCCCAGGCGGCTCGTGCCATGGTGCGGGTACCCGACGTGTTCCTGATGGACGAGCCGTTGGCGCGCCTCGACCAGCACCTGCGCGGCAAGATGCGGCGCGAGCTTCGACTCATCCAGCAGGGGTACGGGGTGACGACCCTGTTCGTGACCAACGATCAGGCCGATGCCATGGCCATCGCTGATCGGATCGCAGTGATGGACCGGGGCCGCCTCCATCAGGTCGGCCCTCCGCTCGAAGTCTTCCGCCACCCGGCAACCATTGCGGTCGCGTCAATTGTCGGTTCTCCGCCGATCAATCTCATCTCGGCCAAGGTTGTCGAAGGCAGTCCCGGGTTCTGGCTGCAAATGGGGACTTCGCGGCTGCGAGCCTGGCCTGAGGCGTTGGGTCTTTGGGTTGGCCGGTCGGTGTTGGTGGGCCTCCGTCCCGATGCGGCGATGGTCGACGAAGACGGCGTTCTGGCCGGCACGGTCGAACACGTCGAGTATCAAGGCTCCCACAGCTCCGTGTTCGTCCAACTCGGGGGCACCGACGAAACCATCGAGGTTCGCTACGACGACCACGGTGCCGTCGTGGGTGCGGCGGTGCGGCTAGCGGTGCGGTCGTTCTCGCTGTTCGACCCGGACACTGGCCGAGAGCTGGCGCCGACGTCCGACCCAGCGCGGTAGCGTGCGGGGGTCGCCCGAGGAAAAGGAGTCGCAGTGGATGTCACGGCAATGGCCGGCCTCTCACGAGGAGACCTCGCCGCACGCCAGAGCTCCGCGCTGCGCGATTTGATCTCCCGGCTGCAAGCCGCCGGCTTTCCCTACTGGGACGCCAAGCTGCGCGACGTTGACTCGGTCGAGTCGATTGACGACATCGGCTCGCTTCCCTTCACCGTCAAGAAGGAGTTCCGCGACACCTACCCGAGCGGGATGCTGGCAGTACCGATGGGCGACGTCGTGAGAGTTCACGCCTCATCCGGGACGTCGGGCAAGCCGACGATCGTCGCCTACACGGCGTCCGATGTCGCCATGTTCGCCGAGGTCAATGCCCGGGCGCTGGCGCTGGCGGGCGCCACGCCCGAGAGCGTGGTGCACGTCGCCTACGGCTACGGTCTGTTCACCGGCGGCCTCGGTCTGCACTACGGCGTCGAGGCGCTCGGGGCGACGGCGGTGCCGGCCTCCGGCGGGAACCCCGGGTTCCAGGTTGGCTTGCTCGCCGATCTGGGCGCCGACGGCCTTGCGGCGACTCCGTCGTATGCCCTGCTGCTAGCCGAGCGGGCCGCGGCAGACGGCCTACTCGATCGAATCGCACTGAAGTGGGGAATCCACGGTGCCGAGCCATGGTCGGAAGGTCTGCGCCGCAAGATCGAGGAGGCCTGGGGTGGCGACTACACGGCGTGCGACATCTATGGGCTTTCGGAGATC
>CAYXMJ010000088.1:0-8053 GCA_964465915.1 uncultured Acidimicrobiaceae bacterium | reverse complement strand
GTCCGGCTGCGGGTCACAGTTGACGTGCGCGACCCCGGTGGGGTTCCCCGCCAGGAGATCGGCAAGGCGAAGCGAGTCTTCGAACGCACCGGCCCGGAGGATCCTCTCAGATAATCCGCCGCCCACAGCGCCCACAGCGCCCACAGCGCCGACAGCGCCGACAGCGCCGACAGCGCCGACAGCGCCGACAGCGCCGACAGCGCCGGGAACGGCGTAACGTATGGGCTGCTCCGGTCCGCTACTCCGGGGCACTAGCCGGAGCAAGACACAGATGGCGCGCGTGCGCCGTCTGTATGGAGGAGAACCATGACCAACCGCTGGTCTCGACTTGTGCTGCTGCTCGTTGCCGTCGCGTTGACGGCCGCGGCCTGCGGAGACGATTCGAGCGACACCACGACAACGACAGCTGCAGCGCCGGAAGCCTCGTCGACCACTGCTGCCGGTGGGGGTGAGTTGGAGACGACCACGATGACCGCCGGCGCCCTGCCGTTGGTCGACTTCGCCCCGTTGTTCTACGCCGAAGCGATGGGCTACTTCGAGACCGAGGGTCTCGAAGTCGCGGTTGAGGTGGTCCAGTCGGGTCCCGTCGCCGCGCAACTGCTGCTGGCTGGAGATATCGACGCCAGCTTCATCAACTGGTTGTCGTTCTCCGCCGCGGTGAGTAACGATGCCCCGTTGGTGGTTGTGGCCAACGGCACCCACCTCGCCGACGGCCAAGGTGGCGTGTTCGTGACGGCCGATTCGCCGCTCGCTTCGCTCGAGGATCTCGATGGCAAGTCGGTGGCGACCAACAGCATCGGCAACGTCGGCGATATCACTATCGAAGCGTTGATCGCCGACCAAGGTCTCGATGTCGAGATCGACTACGTCGAGGTTGCCTTCCCCGAGATCATCCCGGCCATCGAGAGTGGCTCGGTCGACGCCGGGTTCCTCACCGAGCCGTTCACCACGTTCGCCAAGGTGTCTGGTCTACGGTCGATCGCGGACCCGTACACGGGTTCCGCCAAGAACCTCCCGATCGCCGGCTATATGTCGACCGCGCAATTTGCCGCAGAGAACCCGAACACGACGGCCGCCTTCCGGCGTGCCATCGAGGCGGCCACTACCGATCTGCTCGCCGATGAGGAAGCCCTGCGTGCGTTCATTCCGGTGTACTCCGCGGTACCTGAGGAAGCGGCACAAGCCCTGATCCTGCCGCTGTATCAGACGACGCTGACGGTCGAGGAGATTCAACGCCCGGCCGACTTGATGTTCGATCTGGGTTACCTCGACGAGCCCCTCGATATGTCACTGTTTGTGATCAACGGCTGATGACGACGTCGGTCCGCACGACCCCGATCCCTCGCGTTACTGCGGTGACCCGGGGGATCTTTGGTTCTGCGGTGTTCGTCGTGCTGCTCGAGGCAGCCGTGCGGACCGGTTTGATCGGTTCAGCGTCGTTGCCGCTGCCGAGTGAGGTGTTGGCGCGGACGGCGGAGATGTTGTTCGAACCCGACGTCTGGGCAGACGTTCTGGCCACGATGAAATCGTGGGGACTCGGTCTATTGGTTGCGGGTGTGATCGGCGTGGGGTTGGGAATGGCGCTGGGTTCCTGGCGGCTTCTGGCTCGGCTGTCGCGCGGCCCGGTCGAGTTGCTGCGCCCGCTGCCGGCGGTTGCCATTGCCCCGCTGTTGTTGAGCCTGCTCGGGCGCGGTGTGGTGAGTCGGTCGCTCGCCGTGGCCTACGCCGCGTTGTGGCCGATCCTGTTCAACACGATCTATGGAATGCGGTCCGTCGATCCGGTGGCGAAGGAGACGGCTCGCTCGTTTGGCCTCGACTCGTTCGGCGTTCTGACCCGGGTCACGATCCCCACGATGTCGCCGTTCGTATTCACCGGCGTTCGGGTGGCGTCGGCGATTGCGCTGATCGTGGCCGTCAGCGTCGAGTTCCTGTTGCCCGGCGGCGAGGATCGTGGCCTCGGTGGGATCGTCGTCGAGGCCCAGGCGGCGGGAGACTTGTTGACGATGTACGCCACGGTGGTGATCGCCGGACTCCTCGGTCTTGTCACCAACGCGGTGCTGGTCTCGATCGAGCGACGGGTGTTTGGCTGGCGGCGAGGTCTCGCCCAATGACGGCGGTGGCGCCCCCGACGGCTACCTCGGCGAGCGAGTCGTGGTGGGGGCGCGCTGCGGTGTGGGTGTTGCCGATTCTCGTCATGGTTGTGGTGTGGCACTTCATCACGACCGGGTTGGATTCGATCTTCTTCCCGACTCCGGCGGCGATTTGGGAGGTGCTGCGGGACGACTACTTCTCCGGCCCGGCGAGTCAGTTGTTCCTCGGTGACGTGGTGTTCGATGATTTGCTGCCGAGCCTGTGGCGGTTCGCCCTCGGATGGGGTTTTGCTGTGGTCTCGGGGATCCTGTGGGGTCTGCTGTTTGGGCTGCGGCCCGGGTGGCGGGCCTGGGTTGAGCCGCTGCTGGAGTTCGGCCGGGCCATCCCGCCGCCGCTCGTGCTCGGTATCGTCTTCGTCACCTTCGGTGCCGGTGACCTGCCCAAGGCAGCGCTGATTGCTTTTGGGGCGGTGTGGCCGGTGCTGTTCAACACGATTGATGGGGTGATGTCGGTGAGTGAGGTGCGGATCGCATCCGGGCGCACGTTCGGCTGGGGCCGGCGCGAGCGGATCATGCGGATCATCGTGCCCGATGCCGGCTCCTCGATCTTCGCCGGGGTTCGGGTCAGCCTCGGTATCGGGTTGATCCTGATGGTGCTCACCGAGTTCGTCGGGGCGACCAACGGCCTCGGCTACACGATCATCCGAGCGCAACGCGGGTTCGACTTCGCCGCCATGTGGGCCGCGCTCGTCGTTCTGGCAGTGGTGGGGCTGGTGCTCAACTCGCTGCTGGTTCTGCTCGAGGCACGCCTTCTCGGGTGGCGGGCAACGAGCGCCAGGGGGCTCGATGGCTGACCCGCTACTCCAGGTCGAGGATGTAACCCACCGGTACAGCGATGCGGCACGTGACGTCGTCGAGGACGTCAGCTTTTCCGTGGCGGAGGGCCAGGTGGTGACGATTGTCGGGCCGTCAGGTTGCGGCAAGAGCACGATGCTGCGGATCGTGGCCGGCTTGCTCCAGCCGACGTCCGGTTCCGTGGTGTTCGAGGGAGAGCACATCGAGCGGACCCCCGACGGCCTGGCGATGGTGTTCCAGGACTACAGCCGGTCGCTGTTCCCCTGGCTGCGGGTTCGCCAGAACGTCGAGGCGCCGCTGTGGGGGAAGACTTCGAAGCAGGAGCGAACCGACCGGGCATCCCAAGCTCTGGCCGACGTTGGCCTGGCCGAGCACGCCGACGAATACGCCTGGGAGTTGTCCGGCGGCATGCAGCAGCGGGTTGCGATCGCCCGGGCGCTGGCGAGTCACCCCCAGCTCTTGCTGATGGACGAACCGTTTGCCTCGGTGGATGCCCAGACCCGGGCCGAGTTGGAGGACCTGGTCCTGGATCTGCACCGCCGCATCGGGGTGACGGTGCTGCTGGTGACGCACGACATCGATGAGGCGATCTACCTCGCAGACCGGGTCATCGTGCTGTCCCACGCCCCAGGCCGAGTGGTCGAGACCGTCGACGTCGGCCTGGCGCGGCCCCGAGACCAACTGGAGACAAAGGCCTCGCCTCAGTTCGTGGCGATGCGGTCCGAGTTGCTGCGCCGCCTGGTCCGTCCATCGGCGGGGGAGTAGGCCGAGTGCCTGACCGTGTACTCGGGGGAGGGACCCAGGGGCGTTCGAGTGGTCCGGAGAGCGTGAGTAGGCAGCTCGCCGAGTACCTCGAAGCGGGCGACATCGATGGGGTGATGAGCCTCTACGAGGAGGATGCGGTTTTCCTCGACCTGCATGGTGGGGCTACGGGATTGGCGAACATACGGGATGCCCATCAAACGTTCTTGGACTCAGGTCTCTCGTTGACGCTGAACGCATTCGCGGCATTCGAGGCAGACAACATCGCGCTGGTGCATTGGTCCTGGACGGTCCACCGCCGAGACGGCTCGTCGGCGGTAGGCGTCAGTGCCGAGGTACTCCGGCGGCAGGCCGATGGCAGCTGGAAGTTCATCATCGACAACTCCGACGGATCGGCTCTAGTCGGCCTCGACTAGCCATCCTGAGGCCTGCCTCACCAGCTCCTCGTCCGCGCCGTCTCGTCATGAGCGCACCGAGACTCGATCGAACTGCCGCAACGGGGGCCGCCCGAGGACCCCGTCGACGCCGGCGGGTGATCCCGAGTTGCGGATACCGAAGCTCTAGCGGCGGCGCGGAGATCGGCCACGGATACGGGCCGAAATCGGCTAGCCCCCAACGCCAGGTTCACCGTACCGTGCTAACGATTGACGCCCCGACTCCGCCGTTTGGGACCATCGCAGATGACCGAAGCGACAACCGCCACCCACATTTCGCCGATTCATGAGCCGTTCGACGCTCTGGCGGCACGATTGGCGTTGGTCGACGAGGCAACGACCGGGGTCGACCTGCAGTATTACGAGTGGGACTCCGACAACGTCGGGTACCTGCTGTTGCAGCGCTTGATCGCGGCGGCGGACCGAGGGGCTGCGGTGCGGCTGCTCGTCGATGACCTTCGGTTCCGGAAGCGGACCCACGGAGCAGCGAGCCTCAGCCTCCACCCCAACATCGCCGTGAGTTTGTTCAACCCATTGTGGTCGCACCGATCGAATGTGGTCACGGAGGCGATCGAGTCCGTGACGCGGTTCTCGAAGCTCGATCGGCGGATGCACAACAAGCTGCTGATTGCAGACGGCGAACGAGCGATCGTCGGCGGCAGGAACATCGCCGACGCCCACTACGGGCTCCATCCGGCGTACAACCTCGTGGACTACGACGTGTTGCTGTCCGGCTCGGGAGTGGCCGGGCTCCGCGGCGTCTTCGAGTCGTATTGGAACAGCGAGCCGGCGGTGCCGGCCTCGGCACTGGATAGCTCCGTAGCGCAGTCCGATTTGGAAACCTTCCAGAGACTCGTCGACCAGCAGGTTGCCGCACGCGCTGGTGCGCTCCCCCCGGACTTGACGACGAACACCGCCTGGCGAGACCGGGTGGAGTCAGGCACTCTTCCCGTCCCGGACGGCACACTCCACATCACTTCCGATATCCCGGGCCCGACGGCGGATACTGGTCCGACCCAAGTCATCACCGCTCTGCACGAGGCGGTCGCCAGCGCACGCGAGGAGCTGGTGGTGGTAGCGCCGTTCTTCGCCCCCAGCGAGATGGACGTCGGGTTCTATGGCCGTTTGGTGGATCGGGGGGTGCGCATCCGTCTGCTCACGAACTCGCTTGCCTCGAATAGCGGCACGATCTCCAACAGTGGCTTGGATCGGGCGAGGAAGAGCGTTGTGCAGGCAGGGGTCGAACTCTACGAGTTGCGCGCCGATGCGGCGGTCAAACCGGCTTGGGAGACGGCTCCGAACGTCGGCGGGTATCTCGGGCTGCACGCCAAGGTCTACACGATCGACCGGGAGAAGGTGTTCCTCGGCTCGGTGAACCTCGATCCGCGATCCAAGTTCATCAACACCGAGACCGGGATTCTCGTGGAGAACGCGGACCTTGCGCAGCGCAATGCCGACGCCATCGAGGAGCTCACGACGCCCGCCAACGCGTGGCGCGTGGGAATCGACCGAGACGGGAATGTCACCTGGACCGATACGACCGGGACGACCAGCCAACAGCCAGCACGCAGCGTCTGGCAACGGATCGCCGACCGGGTCTTCGAGATTCTTCCCATCGATCGGTACGTCTGACGCGCTGCGTTCGCCGAGCCCGGCTCGGGAGAACCGACTAGGCCCGGGCCGTCAGGCTTCCCCGCCGCGGCGGCGGCGGGCGACGATCCCATGGCGGCGGAGCCGTCCATTGAGCCACACGCCGATGATGGCGATCCCGGAGAGGATGTACACAATCTTGAACAGCTTCGAAGCATCGGTGGTCGGGCTGGAATCACCAAATCCCACCGTGGTCACAGCGATCACGCTGAATACAGCGAGTCGACCAGACAACCGGTGCCTCACAAGTCGCCCCTGCTCATGTTCCGTCATCGGTCCTCCTCACCTCATCGGAGAACCCAAGATGTAGACAACCTTCGTCAGTTCCAGACATCCAGACTGGGCCTTGTTGTCGGGGGCTGCAATCGGGTTGCAGCCCGGACACTCGTACCCACAAGCAGGAGAGACCCCCCGAATCTCTGACCTGGGGTCGCTCAGTGCGGACGGAGGGACTCGAACCCCCACGGGCATTTAGCCCACCAGGACCTAAACCTGGCGCGTCTACCAGTTCCGCCACGCCCGCATGAATGGGCAGGGTAATGGTTCCGGGCGCGACAGTCGCCGGCGCGTGGCCGGCGACTGTGCTTGGGTGGGTCGCGTGGGAATTGAACCTTATCCGCGCAAGGCAAGCGGCGTTCTACCGTGCGCTGAGAGCCGCGTGGGGTGGGGACGCGGCGCAGGAACGGAGCCGGCGGTCGGTAGTGGGCGCCGAGACCGGATAGGGCTCGGCGTCTGCGGCATGGGCTTTCTTGGCGTTTTGGCCACATTGAGGTTGGGGGTCTCGAGCCGCGCGGGGTGGGGACGCGGCGCAGTAAGTCCTGGACGCGACAGTCGCCGGCGCGGTGGCCGGCGACTGTGCTTGGGTGGGTCGCCCGGGACTTGAACCCGGAACCTGCGGATTAAGAGTCCGATGCTCTGCCAAATTGAGCTAGCGACCCGGACGGGAGGATAGCAACCATCACTCCTCATCGGGCCAGGTGTGATGGCGTAGAGCTTCTATCCAGGCCAGCGTCCGGATCCACGAGTCGGTCCCTCTCCTGGTGAACACGCGGCATACGCCGTGCGCGAGGTGGTTGCGTCGCTGACCTGTGCCCCTCGGCTTGATATAGGTCGTCCAGAACTCGGCGTCGGGCAGATTGAGCGTGGTTCTCCAGTGCGCCATTGCGGCAGGCTCGTCGTTGCCCTCATGAAGGTGCAGAGACAGGACGAAGACGGCATCCGGCTGGAGGTACTTCCGGACCCAAGCAATGAAGAGCCGCAATAGATCACTGTCTGAATTCGTCATGGAGAGGTGCCGGTGCCGCTTGTCGCCCTCGCCCCAATACAGCATCGTTCCGGCCACCCAGAACGGGTGAGCGGCCAGCGTCGGGACCTCGGCTCGGGCGTCGCTTCGGATCCGATCGATCTCGGCATGTCGTTTGCGCTGCGTGTCGCGCGGCACCCCCACCTGGGAGCTGGTGCGATCCTTGATCGCCTGCACCGCCTCGTCCGGCAGCCGGATGTCCCGACACCAGTTCGACAGCGTGCCCTTCGGGACGGGAACCAGGTCACGTATCTCGCCGTAGCTCGAGCCGAGCCGCCGCAAGGCACGCCCCAGCTCGGCCCGCTCCCAGCGGTTGAGGTCCTCCCATCCGGCTGCCTGCGCCAGCAGCGTCGCCGATGGTGTTGGCTTCACCCCCGCAACGTATCGCCCACCAGCGACAAGAAACCGGGAACGCCGCAGGCGACTTGTGCGTCTCGGGGGTGAATGCAAGATAGGGGAGCCAACCGCCGTGCTGACAATGAGGAAGACCCCGCTGATGGCCGATGATGCGATCCGCCCGCTGCGGCAGAAGTCGTTCGACGACTACTTCCGCGTACAGCGCGATCGGGTCTATCAGGCGATTGCCCTCACCCTCGGCGACCGCGACCTCGCCGCCGAGGCCACCGACGAAGCCATGGTTCGGACCTACGAACGGTGGCGCCGGGTCCGCACCTACGACAACCCGCCGGGATGGACCTACCGGGTTGCCCTCAACTTCGCCCGCTCCCGAATGCGGCGACGCAGGTATCAATCGCCGGGCGCGGTCCCGGAGCAAACGCACCACGACGCCGAGTCGCTCGATCCGGCGTTGACCGCGGCGCTGGCGAGGCTCCCCATGGAATACCGATCGGTGATCGTTCTGCGCTACTTCCTCGACTGGAGTCAGGACGAGATCGCCACCGCCCTCGAGATCCCGGTCGGCACCGTCAAGAGCCGCACGACACGGGGCCTCGACCGCC
>CAYXMJ010000087.1:0-12877 GCA_964465915.1 uncultured Acidimicrobiaceae bacterium | reverse complement strand
TGATCGCCCACCCGGATATCAAGTGGGGCGAAATCCCGGTTGCATATGTGACGGTGGTGCCGGGGGCTCAGGTGACGGGCGACGAGATCATCGATCACGTCCGATCTCGCATAGCCCACTTCAAGGCACCCAAGCTGGTGATCTTCACGGAGCTTCCCAAGACCTCAACCGGAAAGGTCCAGAAGTTCGTTCTCCGCGCCGCCGTTGCCGACCAGACCGGATGAGGGCCGTCAGCGCCTTCAATCGGTGAGTTGGCTGATCTCCCAGAGGTGACCGTCGGGGTCGGGGAAGAAGCAGCGGATTTCTGCACCCCAGTCGTATGGGGGCGTGAGGAACTCGGCGCCGCGGGCCGCCAACGTTTCGTAGGCGGCCCGGCAGTCGGGGACCCGGATGGTGAACGAGTGGTCGAGGCGGGCCGGGTCGGGCGGCGCAAATGCGACTTTTGGCTTGTCCGCCGTTGGAGCCCCGCCTTCGACGAGCAGCAGCCAGGTCCCGTTGAACGAGAACACCGCCGACGTGCCGTACTCCCGATACAACTCGGCGCCTAGGACGTCCTGATACCAGCGGCTTGACTCCGGCACATCGCCCACCACGAGGATGTGTGTCAACGCCATGTCTGGTGTCGGGAATTGATCGGTCATGTGGACGGTTTTCCAGGCGTTGGGCCAAAGGTGCTGCCGATGGCTTCGATGATCTGGTCGGGGGCGTCCTCTTGGATGTAGTGCCCAGCGGCCCCCAAACGAATTACCTTGGCCTGGGGGAACGTCGTCTTCCAACGCTCGAGGACGCTTGAGGCGCCAAAGGCGGGATCCTTCATGCCCCAGATCAGGACGATCGGCTTGCTGCTCAGGGTGGACTTCACCCGCTGCTCCAGCTCGGCCATCCAGGGCCGGGCCGACCGGATCTGGATGGGGAAGACGGCGATTCCCCTGCGGGACTCCGGAGTGGGGACCACCTTGACGTAGTGGTCGAATTCGCGATCGGTGAGGTCGACCTTGAGGGTGCGCTTCATCAGCGTGGTGACGAAGAAGTTGCGTTTGATGATGAGGCTCTGCATCGGGCGAGAGCCCATCGCCCTGCTGAACGACGTCAGCATGACGGCGTCCGCAGGCCAGAACCAGGTGTTGCCCATCACCAGTCCGCCAACCCGATCGGGCATCTGCGAGGCGGTCTCCATGCCGATGGGTCCGCCCCGGTCCTGACCCATCACCACCATGTCGGCCAAGTCGAGGTGCTCGACGAACTCCCGGACCACGGTGGCGTGTTCGGCTGCCGTGGACTCGTAGCCGTCGGGATGGATTGAGAGCCCGAAGCCGGGGTAGTCCAGGGCAACACACCGGAAGCGGTCCTTCAGGCCTGTCACGATGTTGCGGTAGAGGAAGCTCCAGTCGGGGTTGCCATGGAGGAGGAGCAGGGGTCGCCCCTTGCCTTCGTCGATGTAGTGAACCGGACCCACCGAACTGGCAAACCATCGTGACTCGAAGGGAAGAAGATCGGGATCGGGAACGAAGTCGACAATGCCTTCCGGTCGCTCCATGAACGTGGCTCCTTCGGGTAGCTCATAGGCCGACCCTACTGCGCCTTATCAATCGGGGAGCTGTTCGAATAGCGCCATCGCGACGACGGCCGACAGGAACCATCCGGCCACCAGGAGCGGGTAGATAGGCCGTAGTCGCTTGGCAAGGCGAGTGGCGATCAAGACCAACAATGGGACGTTGAGTATGGCGATGCCCCATCCGAGCCAGATCCTGAGCAGGGCCGACTCGCAGGCGTCCGTGCTATATCCGTCGGACAACATAGGTGCCAGCAGGAGGCCTGCGAAGACTGCAACCAGCACGGGGGTACTGAGAGCGATCAGAGCCCACTTCGTCAAGTCTGACCAAGGGCGTTGGGGCTCCGGCCCCCCGACCAGCACGTTTGTCCTCCATTTTCGGGTCGTGGGCTGTCCGTTGCTTCCTCGCCTGCATCATTCACAGAATCAGTTGCTACCACCAGAGGCCTCCGACTCCTGGTCAGCGAGATTGCTTCGACCAGGCCGATACCAGAGGTGTGGCGGATCGCCGTGCTCGAATCTCTGCTCCGCTTGACACGCTGGGGAGAGTCGTGAATACTCAAATGGTCGGGAAACGCCGACCATTGGGACGATATGGTGAATGAGGCCAAACCGAGGAGCGGGCTGCGCACCTTCCTGGTGGTGTGGGCTGGTCAGTTCGTCTCGTTGATCGGGACCAATCTCACGGCGTTTGCCCTCTCGATCTATGTGTACCAGGAGACGGGCGAAGCCACGCAGTTGGCAATGATTCTGCTGGCTTCGCAGCTCCCGCAGATTCTCTTCACCCCCTTTGCAGGAGCGTTGGTCGACCGATGGGACCGCCGCTGGGCGATGATCCTCAGTGATACGGGCGCGGGCATCGCCACCATGGCGATCGCGGCTCTGCTGTGGACTGGCAATCTGGACGTGTGGCACCTCTATCCGCTGCTGGCCATCCAAGGGATCTTCCAGACCTTCCAATGGCCGGCCTATTCGGCCGCCACCACGCTATTGGTCCGCAAGGAGAACTACGGGCGAGCCGCCGGCTTGATCCAACTCGGCGAAGGGGTCGGGATGGTGCTTGCCCCCGCCCTTGCCGGAGTCCTGCTGGCCCTCGGTGGTCTCGCCACCGTGATCAGTGTGGATGTCGTGACCTTCCTGATTGCCGTCGGGACCTTGCTCATTGTCCGCTTCCCGCGACCCGAGCAGTCCGAAGCCGGCAAGGAGGGCGCCGGGAGCCTCTGGCACGAAACGAGGTTTGGGTTCCGCTACATCCGGGAGCGCCCCGGGCTGCTGGCCCTGCTGGGGTACTTTGCGGCGCTCAACCTCGTGTTCGGGTTTCTCGGCGTCCTCGTGTTTCCACTTCTGCTCGGGTTCGCTTCTGAGCAAGCGACCGGGCTGGTCGTTTCCCTCGGCGCCACCGGGATGGTATCGGGCAGCCTTCTGATGAGCATCTGGGGCGGTCCCAAACGCCGGGTACTGGGCGTGATCGCCGCCGACGTCATCATCAGCGTCGGTCTGATCCTCGTCGGGCTGCGACCTTCGCTCGTATTGGTCACGGCAGCCGGGTTCCTGGTGTTCTTCGCGATCCCGGTGGCTAACAGTTCGAGCCAGGCGATCTGGCAAGCCAAAGTGGACCCGGACGTTCAGGGGCGTGTGTTTGCCGTCCGGCGCACGCTGGCGCAGATCGCCGGGCCGGTGGCCCTGATCCTTGCCGGGCCGCTCATCGACGACGTGTTCCAGCCGATGATGGATGCTGGGGGAGCGCTCGCCGGGACCGTAGGGTCCGTCATCGGGGTCGGCGCCGGGCGCGGTGCCGCGCTCATGTTCATTGTGCTGGGGTTGATCGGCCTGGTGCTTTCCGGCCTCGCCCTGTCGTACCCGCGGCTGCGCAACCTCGAGGCGGAGCTACCCGATGCCGTCCCCGACGAGCCGCCAACGGCGCCGGAGGCCGAACCGCGACCGGTCGGGGCACCGGTCCCCGAGCCCGGATAGCGATTGCGGCCTTGGTAGCGATTGCGGCCGTGATAGCGTTCCAACGATGACGTTCCCGCTACCGGAACCGGAGTTGGCGCTCGACTTCGTCCTGGGCCACCGCGACACGGCGCCACTCTTCGCCGAGGCGCAGCGCTTGCGCGATGAGGGTAAGGGGCGCACGATCACCTACTCCCGCAAGGTGTTCATCCCGGTTACGACGCTGTGCCGGGACACCTGCACCTACTGCACCTTCGCCAAGCCACCCGGTGCGGACGGCCAGTATCTCGATCCTGATGACGCGATGGCGGTCGCCCGGGCCGGAGCGGCCCACGCCTGTACCGAGGCCCTCTTCACGCTGGGAGACCAGCCGGAAGCGCGCTGGCCCCAGGCCGCCGACTTCCTGGCCGGGCATGATTGCGCCACCACCCTCGACTACGTCCAGATGTTGACCGAGGCCGTGAATGCGCAAACCCCTCTGCTTCCTCACGCCAACCCCGGTCTACTCGATGACGCCGCCTTCGCCGCGTTGCGGCCGTCGAATCCGTCGATGGGGATGATGCTCGAGAACATCTCGCCACGTCTGATGGAACCCGGCATGCCGCATCACAACTGCCCCGACAAAGACCCGACCGCCCGGGTAGCGACCATCGAGGCTGCAGGCCGTCAGAAGGTGCCGTTCACCAGCGGCGTGTTGGTAGGGATCGGAGAGACCCCGGCCGAGGTCGTTGATTCGTTGTTTGCGCTGCGCGATCTGCAGGCGGGCGGGGGTTCGATCCAGGAGATCATCATCCAGAACTTCCGTGCCAAGGCCGACACGTTGATGCGCCGAGACGCCGAGCCGACCATCCAGTACTTCGCCAGGGTGGTGGCCGTTGCTCGTTGGATCCTCGGGCCGCAGATGAATCTCCAGGTGCCACCGAACCTCACGGAAGACTTTGGGGTCTATCTCGATGCCGGCATCAACGACTGGGGTGGGGTTTCGCCCCTCACGATCGATTGGGTGAACCCGGAGGCGCCGTGGCCGCACCTCGACAAGCTTGCCGCAGTGACTCAGGAGGCGGGGTTCCGGTTGATGCCGCGCCTTCCGGTGTATCCCGAGTTCATCAGCTCGGAGTGGATCGATCCCACGCTCCTACCCAAGGTTGCCGGGGCCATCGATGACGAGGGCTACGCTCTCGCTCCGCAACTCGAAGGGGCCTCCTCATGACCCACATCACGTTTCTCCGGCTCCGGCCCGCCGAGCAGGTCAATGAGTTGTGGGCGGCCACTCGGCGCCGCGAGGGGGCAACCGCCGTTGAGGTTCCGATGCTGGACACCGCTGGGCGAACAGCCGCTCTCGCCGGCGGGTTGGCCCCGGTCTCCCGTGCACTTGGCGAGATCGAACCCCTTGCGTGGGTTCTCGAACCCGACGATGCGATCCAGATTGGCGAATCTGGCGATCTGGGTTGGCGGCTCACGATCGTGGATACCGGCGAACGAGAGCCGGTGCTGGATGCGCTGGTGCGGACCGATGCCGCCTACCTGCGGACCGGCCGCAGCACCGTGGCCACCGCCGCATCCTTGGTGAGCTTGCCTGCAGTGGAGTGTCGGGTTTCGGTCTTCGTCGACTCAGTGGAGGATGCCGCCGCCGCGGTGGCAGCAGGGGCGGCCGACTTGCTGCTGCGTGACTGGGACACCGAGAGCCTTGGTGCGCTGCGCGAGGCACTGGCACCGGTCCGTTTGACCGAGCGAGCAGCTCTTCCACCGGATGTGGCCGTTGACGCCTTGCGTGACCGCCTCGACGCCGAGCTCTTCAACGGATACCTCGACTTGGTCGACGGCTCCGGTTACGCCCGACCGCGCTACGAGTGGGCTCCCGGCAAGGACATGCCGGCCCCGGTGCCGGCCGGGCGTCTCTCGGCGGAGTGGCTCGACCACAGCTGGGTGACCGCGTCCGACAAGGGCAACCTCGATGACGTCGCCGTGGACCTTGCCGGCATTCTGCGCCGTTCTCTCGATGGGATCCGGCCGAGCCGTGATGAGGTGGAGCGGCTCTTTCGATCGCGGGGGAGCGAGATCGATGCCGTCGCCAATGTCGCAGATGAGTTGCGGCGCAGCACCAACGGGGATGTTGTCACCTACGTGGTCAACCGCAACATCAACTACACCAATCAGTGTTACTTCCGGTGCGGCTTCTGTGCCTTCTCCAAGGGTCCTCGCTCGCTGAACCTGCGGGGTGATCCGTACTTGATGACGGTTCCCCAGGTGGTCGAGCGCTCCATTGAGGCGTGGAATCGGGGCGCGACAGAAGTCTGCCTCCAGGGCGGAATCCACCCCGAGTTCACCGGTGACTTCTACGTCACCGTGGTCGAGTCCATCAAGGAGTACCTGCCGGATATGCACATCCACGGTTTCACCCCACTCGAGGTGTGGCAGGGCGCCGAGACCCTCGGGGTGTCGGTGCGAGAGTTCCTCACCCGTCTACGCGACGCCGGGCTCGGGACCTTGCCGGGGACGGCAGCGGAGATCCTCGACGACGACGTGCGGCGCTTCCTATGTCCCGACAAGATCCGCACCGCTCAGTGGGCCGACGTGATGGTGACGGCCCACGACCTGGGTCTGCGTTCAACCGCGACCATCATGTTCGGCCACATCGACTCCCCTCGATCCTGGGCGAACCACTTTGAGGTCCTGCGAGAAGTGCAAGCACGAACCGGCGGTTTCACGGAGTTTGTGCCGCTTCCGTTCGTTCACATGGGCAGCCCGATCTACCTGCGTGGCAGGAGCCGGCCCGGGCCGACCTGGGACGAGGTCGTCTTGGTCCACGCCGTCGCCCGGATCGCCTTTGATGGCCTCATTCCCAACATCCAGGCGTCGTGGGTCAAGCTCGGCCTCGAAGCCGGTACCCGGCTGCTGGCGGCAGGGTGCAACGACTTCGGCGGAACCCTCATGGACGAAACGATCTCGCGCGCCGCCGGGGCATCGCACGGAACGATGATGGAACCTGCCGACTTCGAGGCGGCCATCCGTGCCGCCGGGCGCCGCCCTCGCCAGCGGAGCACACTGTACGAGTCTGTGGAAACCCGCACTTCGGTGGCCGAGAGCTCGATCAGCCCCCTGGGAGAATGAGCGGGCAATCGTCGTAGGGATGCGGGATCACCCGCATCGGATGGCGGTAGATATCGGTGAGTAGCTCGGCGGTGAGCACATCGTGTGGTGCCCCGTCGGCAACCAGCCGTCCCTGGTCGAGAGCGATCACCCTGGTCGAGAAGCGAGCGGCGTCGTTGAGGTCGTGCATGACCGCAATGACGGCTCGCCCGGAGGCGGCCATTCGGCGCAGCTCGCACATGATGGCGACCTCATGGCCAACATCCAGCGCGGTGGTGGGTTCGTCGAGAAGGAGTAGTGCCGTCTCCTGGGCCAGCACCCGGGCCAACGAGACCCTGGTGCGTTCACCACCAGACAGCGTGGCGAAGCTGCGGGACACCAGTGCTGTGGTGTCGGTTCGGTTGAGCGCCGACCAGACGGCGTTTCGGTCGGTGACGGCCGAATTGTCGGCGCTGCGGCGGTGGGGGTGGCGGCCCATCATGACAACTTCACCGACGCTGAACGGGATGTCGGGTGCGCCGTCCTGGGGGAGGAAGCCACGCAAGAGGGCACGGTCCGAGCGATCGACCCTGGCGAGCGGCCGACCGTCGAGGTAGATCTCGCCCGACGACGGCACGATGTCGCCCGACAGCAGCGCCAGCAGCGTTGACTTGCCGGCACCGTTTGGCCCGATGACGGCGGTGAATTCCCCCGACCCGACCGCAAACGAAACCTGCGAAACCACCTCGGTGGTGCCGCGGCGGGCGGATGCGGCGCGGGCTTCGATCACGACACACCTCCGCGGCCGGAACGGGCGAGGAGCCACAGAAAGAAGGGGCCGCCGACCAGCGTGGTGACCAGACCGACGGGGATCTCGGTTGGAGAAGCGACAGTCCTGGCGAGGAGGTCTGCCACACTCAGGAAGATGGCGCCACCGAGGGCCGAGGCGGCGATGAGCCAGGCATGGCTAGAGCCGACCCAGCGGCGCATCACGTGGGGGATGAGGAGGCCGACGAACCCGATGACTCCAGCGACTCCAACCGCAGCGCCGACCACGAGGGCGGTACCGGCCATTGTCCGGCGGCGCACCGCGTCGACGTCAACGCCAAGATGGCGCGCCTCGCTCTCGCCAAGGCCCATCAGGTCGAGCGCCCGAGCCGACGAAGCGATCAGGGCCACCCCGACCGCGACCACTGCTGTCGCCACGGCGAAGGCCCGCCAGGTTGCCCCGGCCAAGCTGCCCAGAATCCAGAAGTCGACCGACGGGATTCCAGCACGATCCGCCGCCAGAACTGCCACGCCGACGACGGCCGTCAAGACGGCTCCGAGCGCCACACCGATCAGAACGAGGCGCGCCGGGTCAGCGGCGCTCCGGTCGGCGATCCGTTCGAGAACGGCGGCGGTCGCCAGGGCACCGATGGAACCACCGACCACTGCGGGCAATGGAGTCGGCTCGAAGATCAACATGGCCAGCACGGCACCGACGGCTGCGCCAGGACCGACGGCCAGCAATTGGGGGTCGGCGAGCGGATTGCGAAACACGCCTTGGAGTGCAGTTCCAGCAACGGCAAGCGCGGTCCCGACTGCGAGGCCGAGCAGGACCCTGGGGAGGCGGATGCCCCACAACACCGCATCAACCTGCGTGCTCGGCTCTGGGCCCAGGCCGACCCCCAACCGGCGTGACACCACAGACACGATCTCGCTCACGGAAATCGACACGGCTCCGACCGCCAGGCTGATCGCGGCGGCAACCACGACACCGATCGCCAGCACGATCAGCACAGCCCGGCGCCGTCCGATCGGGATGCCGGTGAAGTGCTCGGGTGCTAGGTGCGTCTCCCCGAACGCCTCGGTCGTGGGGTCGGGGCGACTCATGGGGCACGAGCTTGGCAGCCGGCTCCAACCGACAGCGAGTCGACACATCACGAGGGCCAAAAGGACCCAGGAGCGATACACTCGGTCGTAGCTCATGGAACGACAGCACCGCATCGCGACCAGGCAGGCGCTCACTGAGGCCGCACTGGAACTCTTCGCCGAACAGGGGTTTCAGCACACCTCACATGCCGATATCGCCGCGGCCGCCGGTATCGGGCGGACCACCTTCTATGAGTACTTCGCCAGCGCCGAGGACCTCCTTGTTGAGGTTGTGCAACAAACGCTGCCCGATCTCGTAGAAGAGATGGTGGACGTGACCCCCGAGTCGCTTGACCCTGATGAGCGGCTCGGCACGCTGTGCGCCCGGATGATCGAGTTCGTCGGGACCGATCACCTTGGGCTGATTCTCCACACCGAGGCGCCGCGACTTTCCGACGAAGCGCAGCGTGCCATTGCGCTCAGCCACCGTGATCTATCTGAGGCCTTTACCGGGATTTATCGGCAAGGCGTCGACACGGGACTCTTCCGCCCCATGCCCGAACCCCTCGCCGGTCGGCTCATCTTTCAGGTGATCATGACCGCAGGCCGCACCGTGATGGACGCCGCTGAACCCAAACAGGAAGTCCACGAGATCGCAGACACCGCGGTGCGGTTCTTGCTGCAGGGTTTGGAGGCCTAGCAAACACCCGAGACGCAGGTTTGGCGAGAAGGCGCGGTTGGGTCTGGGGCGCCAGATGCCAGGTCCCGGCAGACTTTCGGATCGGTGCTCGTCACCCGAGCCATTGTTCCTAACCGGGTTGAGCTATCCGGATGGTGGGGTCGTTGAAATCGGTGGCCCTGAAACCGAGCCCGATCGTCACGCTCCCGCCGGCGCGGAAGCCGGCGCCGAGGGCTCGTTCCATTGCACTGGCTGATCCCCGCATCTGCAGGTCCACCCGCACCACCCACGGTCCATTTCCGCCGGTCCAGACGTGGAAGCGGTCGACCCGAATCCCGCCGGCATCAACGCCACCGAGGCCGATCGAAACGAGATCGCTCGCTGAGAGGTCGAAACGTTCGATCGACTGACCGTCGGCGGCTTCTTCGACCACACCGCGCCCCGGTCGGGTAGATGGTCGAACCCCCGACTCGCTGCGTGATGGCGACCAACCCGGGCAGTAGAGCAAGTCGGCGGCATGCGGTTCGACGTAACGCTCGACCGCGGCATAGGTGCTCCCCTTGAGGACCCAAGCGTCTTCGTCGATCACCACGTATTTGTTGCCGGTCCGGCTGCCTGCGGTGTTGTACGACACCGTGCATTCCATTGCGTCACCCTTGACGACGCCGGTAGCGGTCACCTTGGTGGTGAGCGTTCGACTCACATACGTACGCGGTGGTTCGGTTGTCGTCGTGGGCTCCGCATCCTCTTCGGGTGGCGGTTCGCCTTCTTCCGGCGGGGGCTCACCTTCGCCTGGGGGAGGTTCTTCCCCCTCAGGTGGAGGCTCTTCCCCCTCAGGTGGAGGTTCTTCCCCCTCAGGTGGAGGCTCGGGCTCGTCGCCTTCATCGTCCTCGTCATCGGGGATTCTCTCGACGACCTCGGTGAATTTCTGCGTCAACGTCTGTTCGTACTCGAAGCGGTAGGAGACCAATTCGGCCGGGGTATCGACTACCGGAGCCTTGAGCGAACCGTCGAGGGCGCTGATGATGCGGTCGGCCAGGTCTGCGGCGACGCCCAGCACCACGATTCGATTGTCGGCCGGGCTGTTTCTCAGCACGCTCACGAACGCGAGGATCCTCCCGATGCGGAACCCAATAATGGTCTCTTGGTAGTCATTGTCATCGGTTGGGACGGACTCATTCAAGATGAGACCGACGGCCTCTTCGCCGACCTCCTCGACGTCGAACAGGCGGGCCTCGTTGATGCGGAGATCGGCGGCATGGCCTGCGTCGCGATCCTTCAGGACATCTCCGGCATAGTCGCGGAGATAGTCGGAGGCACCTTGTGGGCTCGTGAAGGTCGCGACCCAGGTGTCGACAGAGACGGTATCGGCGCCGTTGGACCACGTCGGCTCGAGCACCGCCCGGTAGCCGGTCTGCCTCCCGAACGCATCCACGTCCACCGCCTCGTCGCTGCCGTCGGGAAGCCGATCGATGGAACGCTCGTTGGTTTCCTCGAACCGCTCGGTGACGGAGAACCCGTTGAAGGGTGTCTTCAGAGTCTGCAGCGGCATCAGCGCCAGAGTGTCAATGGGGATCGGTCGGACCGTCAGCGGATTGACGGCAGCCTCGATCACTGCTCCCGATGACGGTGGAAGCGTGATGCGGGTGACCTCGGATTGGGCAGGCGCGTTCGTCGTCGGAGGATATGTCTCCGTCGTCGCCAACTGGTCTGGTGCCGCGGAGCAAGCTCCGGCGAGCAGCGCCAGCACAAGAATCAACCGAATCCGGGTCATGATGTGGTTTTCGACCTCTGTGGCCGGAAGTTGATGGTAAAAGCGTTTGGCGACTAATCAGTGGTGTTGCGGGTTCGTCGGCAAAGTGAGGGTCACGGCGGTTGCGGCGCCGTGACCAGAAGGGCTCAGGAAAGGAGGTTGGCCCGGATCGATCACGATTGCTCTCGGTCGTCTGCGCGGAGGATACCCTGTGGGGGTGCAGATCAACATCGTCACCATCTTCCCGGAGTACTTCACATCGCCGCTCGCCACCAGCCTCATCGGCAAGGCGGATGATGCCGGTCTGCTCGGGATCGAGTTGATCGACCTGAGGACCTTTGGCAAAGGTGTCCACCGTCAGGTCGACGACGCCCCTTTTGGTGGCGGAGCGGGCATGGTGATGATGGTCGAACCCTTGGCTGAGGCGCTGCGGCCGCTCGAAGGCACCCACCGGGTGTTGCTCACGCCGGCCGGCCATCCTCTCGACCAACCGACGCTAGATCACTGGGCCGCGCTTGGTGAGCTCACGTTGGTCTGCGGCCGCTACGAGGGTATCGACGAGCGTGTCGCCGAGCACCTCATCGATGAAGAGGTTTCGTTGGGCGACTATGTGCTGCTCGGGGGCGAGGTCGCCGCACTGGCCATCGTCGAGGGTGTTACTCGCTTGCTCCCCGGCGTGGTTGGGAATCCAGAGTCGGTCCAGACCGAGAGCTTCCGCGCCGGCTTGCTTGAAGAGCCTCAGTACACGAGGCCCGCCGTGTACCGCGAGTGGGCAGTTCCCGACGTTCTGCTGTCCGGCGACCACGGCATGATCGCGCAGTGGCGCCATGAACAGCGCGTGGCACGAACCCGCCAACGCCGTCCCGATTTGCTCGATGGTGAGGAGGAGTTTCCAGAATCGCCACAAAAGGGGTAAACTGCCGCCTTCGAGTTTCCCTTTTTCCCTGCTCCATTCCTTGGAGGGTCCGTGAACACGCTCGACCACATCGAGAGCGCGTACTTGCGCGAAGACATTCCCGACTTCGGTCCGGGCGACACCGTACGTGTCAATGTACGAGTCATCGAGGGTGGCCGCGAACGCGTCCAGGCTTTTGAAGGCGTCGTCATTGCCCGCAACGGTGGCGGAGCCCGCGAATCGTTCACCGTCCGCAAGGTGAGCTTTGGCGTTGGCGTTGAGCGCATCTTCCCGGTACACGCCCCGATCATTCAATCGATCGAGGTGCTGCGCCGCGGTGACGTGCGACGCGCCAAGCTCTACTACCTTCGTGATCGGGTCGGCAAGGCCACTCGCATCAAAGAGAAGCGCGACTAGCGTCGCTGCCGCGGTTTGACGGTTCCTCCGACACCCTTTGACCAGGCGACTCCTGATCCGCTCGACCCGGTAACGGCCGACCTGTCGCTGGACACCGCCGTCCTCGAGGAGCCAGCTGACGACGAGGCCAAGACCAAGAAGAAGGAGCGCTCGTTCTGGCGCGAACTGCCGGTCTTGGTGCTCATCGCCTTGGTTCTTGCCGTCGTCATCAAGACATTCCTGGTCCAGGCTTTCTTCATTCCCTCTGAGTCGATGGTCGAGACCCTGCAGATCAACGACCGCGTCCTGGTCAACAAGCTGTCATACCGGTTCGGGGATGTTGCCCGCGGACAGGTCGTCGTTTTTGAGCCAGAGTCGGTCGAGGCCGAGTCCTTGCCGACGGTCGTGCTGCGCAACATCGGGGAATCGATCGGTCTCTCCACGCCAGATTCCGACCTCATCAAACGGGTGGTCGGTTTGCCGGGCGAGACGCTCGAGATCAAGAACAACAAGGTCTTCATCGACGGGACGCCAATCGACGAGCCGTACCTGGCAGCCGATGTCTCCATGCGCAGGTTTGGACCGGAGCTGATTCCGCTCGATCACTTCTTCGTGATGGGGGACAACCGCGGATCGTCGCTCGACAGCCGCAGTACCGGGCCGATCCACGGGGACCGCATCGTGTTCGTGAGCGAAGACTCCGCCCGCTGGATCGGTGACCGCGTG
>CAYXMJ010000086.1:12434-12880 GCA_964465915.1 uncultured Acidimicrobiaceae bacterium | reverse complement strand
GGCGAGTTCGGTAGCCTCGGCTGCGGACTGAGCCGCCACCTCTGCCTCGTGCCGCTGCCGCTCGACGTCCGCTTGCTGTTGCTCGAGGGTCGCGGTTCGTTCCTCGAGCCGGCGCTGCATCTCTTCGAGTTGATCGCGCATCTGGCGGGCTTCTTGCTGACTCCGGCTGAACGCTTCGCTCTCGGCCGCAAGCCGCTCACGCTCTTGGGTGATCTCGGCGAGCCGCTCCTCGATGGACCGGGTTCCCGTAGTGACAATCTCTTCCGCCGAGCTCCGAGCGTCTGCAACCACTCTCTCAGCCTCAGCTCGCGAGCTGGCGGCTTCAGCGACCATTTCTTCAGCCTCAGCTCGTTGTTGGACGATGGCAGCCTTTGCCTCTTCGAGATCGGCGCGCCACCCCTCCAACGCCTCACGCTCAGCCATCAACTCCTCACGCTGAGCCGCCA
>CAYXMJ010000086.1:4966-12334 GCA_964465915.1 uncultured Acidimicrobiaceae bacterium | reverse complement strand
CGCCTCAGCAACAATCCGCTCCGCCTCAACCCGAGCCGCCTCAACCACCGACTCAACCTCACCACGCTGCGCCTCCACCACACCCCGAGTCGACTCCAACTCAGAACGCCACCCCTCCAACGCCTCACGCTCAGCCATCAACTCCTCACGCTGAGCCGCCAACTCCTCACCACCAACCCGCGCCTCAGCAACAATCCGCTCCGCCTCAACCCGAGCCGCCTCAACCACCGACTCAGCCTCACCACGCTGCGCCTCTGCTTGCTCGGCAAGCCGTTCAGCATCCAGCCGCATCGCCTCTGCAGCGTTGGTCAGCGCCGCAGCGCGCTCTTCGGCTTCGGCCCGCACCTGCGCCGCTTCTGTCTGGGCGGCTTCGTGCACCGCGGCAGCATCAGCCTCCGCGGCCGCAATCGTCGCGTGCTTGCCTTCCGCTTCAGCAAACAGCGCCCGGGCGGACCCTCGGATCTCTTCGGCCTCGAACTGCGCCTTGTCCCGCGCCTCGTCGGCTTCCCGACGTGCCTCGGCAGCAGCAGCCTCCGCAGCCGCCAGCACTACCCGCCGCTCCTCCTCGAGTGCAGCCTGCTGGGCGGCCAGTTCGGCTTCGGCCACCGCAAGCTCTCCGGCCTTCTGGTGTGCCTCGGCCAACGACTGCTCGGCCGCTCGCTGCGCCTCGGCGACGTTCGCCTGTTCGGCAGCCGCCGCCTCGCGGCCTCGCTGCACGATCTCGGCGCTCTCCGCTTCAGCCCGCGTGATCCGCTCCCGGGCATTTGCCTCAACCTGGGCCGACCACGCCTCGAGTTGTCGGCGTCGTGCGTCCTGAGCCGCCGCCAGCGAGTCTGCCTCGGCCCGCAGCCGCTCAGCCTCCTCGGAGGCCAACTGGACGGAACGCTGCCGCTCAGTGACCTCGGCGTCCGCAGCCTGGATGATTCCGGCGGCCCGAGTCTCCGCATCCATGATCCCTGTGGCGGCCTGTTGTTCGGCTTCGCGCAACGCTGCAGACCGGAGAGAGAGTTCTTGTTCCCGGGAGGTCAGCGCATCCCGAGCGTCGGCCTCGAGTCGGGTCGCCTGCTCGGTAGCGGCGGCAACCGCCGCGATAGCTTGGGCTTGTGCCCGATCACGCACCTCAGCCGCTCTATGTTCAGACGTTGCCGCCTCATCTCGGAGACGCAGCACGAGAGCCTCGGCTTCGACGCGCTCTGCCTCGATGGTCTCGCTGGCCTGCCGAGCCGCGGTAGCCATCCGCTCGGCTTCAGCCTGGGCAGACTCAAGCGCGTCACGAGCCTGTACCTCCGCTTCGTGACGCACGGTGCTCGATTCGTGACGGGCCCGGTCAAGTTCTGCGGCAGCTTCCTGGCGGCGTTGCATCGCCTCGGCTGCATCGGTCTCGGCGCGCTGGCGAAGTTCGCCCACTTCGGCCTCGACTTGGCCTCGCCAAGCCTGCATCTCGGACTCGAACCGCGCCCGCTGCTCGACCATCGCCGCCTCGACGGCAGCACGCTTCTGGTCGGCTTCAGCGCGGATCCGGGTCGCTTCGCCTTGGGCGCGTTCCACGATTTCGCTCTGGCGCTCCTCGGCGCGGCCCTCGGCCTCTGCGATCAGAGCGGCGGCACGCTGCTCGGCTTGGGCAACCACATCCTGCGCCGAAGCCGTCACCTGGGCCGCATGCTCCTCAGCCTCACGACCCGCCTGCTGCGCCGCAGCCAACCGAGCCTGCGATTCCTCCACCACAGCCTCAGACTGACGCCGCGCCTCAGCCAACTCCTCCTCAACCTGCGCCCGAGACTCCCCGGCCGCGACCTCAGCCTCAGCACGAAGTCGCGCAGCCTCCTCCCCCGCACCCGCCGTCACCCGAGCCGCATCCTCCTCGGCCTGCGACATCCTGGCTGCAACAGCTTGCTCGATCTCGGCTCCACGTTCTTCAGCTTCCAGCTCGAGGGCGGCAATCCTTTGCTCGGCCTCGGCTACCGCATTCTGCGCCTCGCCGCGGGCCCGCTCCGCCTCGGCCTGAATGGACCGCACCTCACGATGGGCTTCGGCGAGGTCCTCCTTGGCCTGGGCGGCCGTCGACGCGGCGATTGCTCTCGCCTGGGCGACGTCGTTGGCCATCTCCGCGGCAGCGGCTTCAGCTTCGATCTTGATGGACTCTGCTCGGGCCTGGGCTGCGGCGATGATCTCGAGAAAGGCATCGTCGGCGTTCTCCGCATCGACCGTCATCGGACCCATGGCTTCGGCTCGAGCTTCCGCCTCAGCCACCAACTGGGCGGCCTGCTGCTCGGCGGCAGCGACGGTCGACTCGGCCTTGCGTTGGGCGACGGCCAGTTCCGCGTCGAGTTCACGCTGGGCAGCCTTGAGATCGCCCATCACCTGATCACGCTCGGCTTCAAATTGCTCGAGATGGTTCTGGACCCGGCCCAACTCTGCGAGATGCTGCTCAGCCTCGCTCCGCGCTTGGTTGCGTTCGCCCTCGAGCTCCGCGATCCGCTCCAACGCTGCTGCAGTAGCACTGCTCGTTGCGACGTGCTCGGCCTGCTGCTCGATATCAGTTGCGCGCCGCCGTGCCCCCTCGACAATCTCCTCCGCCTCACGCCGGGCCTCGGCCAGTTGCTGCTCGGCAAGGGCGACATCGGCGCTCGTAGCGCCGGGGGCACCGGTATGGAGGGCTTCAGCATCGGCTCGGGCGGTCTCGAGGACCCGCTCGGCCTCGGCCATCATCGCCGCGGCGCGCTCCTCCGCCTCCGCCTCGATCTGACCCGCTTTGGTGCGGGCTCCCTCGATGATGCGATCCTTGGCGTCAAAGACGGCATACATCGCCTTGTCCACTGATTCTTCCTCGGTGGCACGCATCGCGGATAGTTCCTGTTCCGCGGCAGTAAGGCGTTCCTTGGTCTGGAACGCCCACGATTCGAGGTCGCGAAACGAGGTCTCGAGGTCGGCGAGATAGCGCTTGACCTCCTTCTTGTCGTAGCCCTTGCGGGCGGACGAGAACGAGGTCCTATCGATCTCAGTTGGGAGGGGTTTTCGATCGGTCACTTCAGGGTTATCGGTCGCTCATCGGATTGCTTTAAGCATCCGCTAAGGCAAGCCAGGTAGCCCGCTTGGCCCGATTACCTGGGATTACCAAACGCGCCGCGGCGCGACGCGGGGTCGCGCCGTACCGAGGCCGCTGTGGCGGAGGGGGCCGCGTCAGATGGCTTCGACGATGCTCGAATCGAGTCCGGGGAAGCTTCGCAGGTATTCGCGGCGCTCAGCCGTCAGGGTCGAGACGATCGCCTGATACTGATCCATCAGACCCCGTCGTTCGTACATGAGCCGAGGCCGGAGCAGTTCCGGATCATCGAACCCGGGAATTGACACCGCGACCTCGTAGCCGAAGTCCGGATCGACCTCCCACACGATGGTGCCGGACACGATTCCTTCCACAACCAACGAGCTATGGGCGATCCGCACCTTCTTCGATTCCTCGACGTCGTCGCCTCCACCGACCCGACCCGTGTTCATCAGATACACCGCGAGGTCGGGCATGGTGTCGAGCAATTCGAGAAGCCGGTTTCCCTGCATGGCATCGTTGTTGAAGAAGAACGGGTTCGTACCCGGTACCCGCAGGTTCTTGCCTGCTTCCGCCGCGCCGCCGGCCGACGTGCCCTTGGTCTCACCGAGCATGAAGTAGGCCGCCGCCTGGTCACGCCGCAGCCGGGCAACCGCCGGGATGATGTTCTCGTTGCGATTCAACAGCAGCAGGTAGTCCGCGGTGGGCAGATCCACCGGGCTGCGATGCCGGATATTGTCGAGCGGGAACGTCGACCGACCATTGCGGGTGTGCGAGTCGTCGAAGAAGTCGACGGCGCCGTCCGGAGCCGTGTAGGTGTTCTCCAGCCAGGCGTCACGGTGGGCCGTGCCCCAGTAGATGGTCGGCTCATCATCCGGGTCGAGGCCGAACGTCTTGGCAAAGCAACCATTCTCAGTCGCGTAGACCTTGCCCCCAGGCATCAGTGCATTGAAGTCGTCCTGGACGGGCAAGGACCCGAGTTGCTGGCGGAACGTCGTCGTGGTCTTGCCCGTGCCCGAGAGGCCGAGGATCAGCATGGCCTTCTCCTCGCCGTCAACATCGGGGAACACCTTGAGCCCGGAGTGAAGCGCCAACCCGCCCTGCTGAAACACGAGATGGTTCCACATGCGGAGACCGCCCATCTTGGACTCGCCGAAATAGTCGGAGCCGAACACTCTCGTCACGTAGTTTTCGAGGTCGACGATTATCAAGCGGTCGTCGCTCTTGCCCGGTGCCCGTAACCCGGGCGTGTACACCACGGTGAAGTCCGGCTGCCAGGCGTCATCCTTGGGGAAGAAGAGTTGCTGCTGCATAGCCGGAATGTTGGCCTGCGTCTTCTCCATGAACAGCCGCGACGCGGTCTGGAACTCAGGATCGGGGCCGATGTAGCCCTCGATGAGGATCATGTCCTTGCCCGCGATGTAGGCGTCTTGTTTGGCACCCCATTCATTTGCCTCAGCTCGCGACATACGGTTCTGGTGGATCTCCTCTTCCGCAACAAAGAAGGTCGACCTGGCGAGGCGGGCGGTGACCTCGGCCTCGTAGCTCAGATTGTCGAACTCCGTGACGATGATGCGCGGCATGAACTCGAGTGTCCAGGCGCGCATTTCTTCTTGTGTCGGGTTTGCCAAGACGGTCTTCGCCGCCGGGAGCTGGAATGCCACCACGATCCTCCTCTTGTACGTGTCTCGAGGGCGAGGATACCGATCCGGCACCCTCGCCCCGAAATCACTTCTCCCTTGCGGCCTGGAAGACGCCTACGCGATCGTGACTTGATCGTCGAGATAGACGTCTTGGATCGCGTTCAGAAGCTCAACACCTTCGGCCATCGGCCGCTGGAAGGCCTTCCGGCCGCTGATGAGGCCGGTACCCCCGGCTCGCTTGTTGATGACCGCGGTGCGGACCGCTTGAGCGAGATCGCCGGAGCCCGATGACGCCCCACCGCTGTTGATCAAGCCGGCGCGGCCCATGTAGCAGTTCGCCACCTGCCAACGCGTCAGGTCGATGGGGTTGTCTGTCGTGAGCTCGTCGTAAACCCGCGGATGGGTCTTGCCGAACCCAACGGCAGTGAAGCCACCGTTGGACTCCGGCTGCTTCTGCTTGATGATGTCGGCGTGGATCGTCACACCGATGTGGTTGGCCTGACCCGTTGTGTCGGCAGAAGCCTCATGGTTGACACCGTCAACGGTGAAGTCGGAGTTGCGCACGTAGCACCAAAGCACCGTGAACATGCCTAGGTCATGGGCAGCCTCGAACGCCTCAGCGACCTCTTCGAGCTGGCGCATCGACTCGTCCGACCCGAAGTAGATGGTGGCCCCAACGCCCGCCGCGCCCAGGTCCCATGCCTTCTCAACTGAGCCGAACATGATCTGGTCGTAGGTTGCCGGGTAGGTCATCAACTCGTTGTGGTTGATCTTGGCGATGAACGGGATCTTGTGGGCATAGGCCCGAGAGACCATGCCGAGCACGCCGAAGGTCGTCGCCACGGCGTTGCAGCCGGCCTCGATAGCGAGCTCGATGATGTTCTTTGGGTCGAAGTAGATGGGGTTCGGCGCAAATGAGGCGGCCCCGGAGTGCTCGATGCCTTGATCGACGGGGAGGATCGAAACGTAGCCGGTTCCACCGAGGCGGCCGCTGCCGTAGAGCGCTTGAAGATTGCGCAGCACTTGCGGGGACCGGTCGGACATACGGAAGACACGATCGACAAAGTCGGGCCCGGGCAGTGACAACTCCGCCTTCGGAATTCCGGTTGATTCGTAGCTGAGTAGGTCTTCGGCGTCGGCGCCGAGCAAGCTGGTGAGATCCATCGTGATACTCCCGTTGAAGGCAGGGCGGCACACACCGCCGGGTCGGTTTCCGGACCCATTATGGCCGAAGTCACTTGGCCGTCAGCGGGCCGTTGGTCCCGTTGCGGTTGGGACGCCGGCCGCGTCGTTGACTCAGCCGAGCCCGAGCAACGCTGCGGTCAGCCCGGCGAGCGATTCTGCGTCGGCCAGCGCCCCAGTCTCCACTTCGGCCAGCGCGTGATCGGCGCCCACCTGGCGGCGCAGATCGACGTATATCTTGAGCTTGGGTTCCGTACCGGAGGGGCGCACTAGGACCCGTCCCCCATCGTCGAGTTGGAGCGCAACCAAGCTGGCCGTCGGCAGATAGCGAGGCCGTTCCTCCGCGCCGACCTGAAAGTCGACCACTTCGGCGACCTTGGATTCTCCGATCACCCCCGGGGGGGACGAAGCCAGCCGCTCCATGGCGGCGGCGATCTCCGCCGCCCCCTCGGTGCCGGGGCGAACCACGCTCTTTTGGGTACTGACCCAGAGGCCGTCACGCCGATACATCGCCTCGAGACGGTCCCACACGGTGATCCCGTCCGTCCGGCATGAGGCCGCCAGGTCGGCAAAGACCAAGGCGGCCGATATTCCGTCCTTGTCCCGCACCGCCGGGCCGACCGAGTAGCCGAGCGCCTCCTCGTAGCCGAACACAAAAGTCCCTTCGCCGGCAGTCTCCAGGTCGAGAGCGGCATTCCAGATCCACTTGAACCCTGTGAGGGTCTGGGCAGACCCGGCTCCATGACTGGCCGCCACCGCGGCAAGCATCGGCGACGACACGATGCTGTTGATGACGATGGGGTGTGTTTCGTCGGTGTGCTCGAGCACGTAGTCGGCGAGCAAGAGTCCGATCTGGTTGCCGCTGAGGGGGCGCCACGTTCCGTCGGAAACGGGAAGCGCAACCGCCAGACGATCGGTGTCGGGATCGTTGGCCAGGATCAAGTCAGCGCCGGTGTCCTCGGCCAGGGAAATGCTCAGGTCAAGTGCTCCCGGCTCCTCGGGGTTGGGGAACGCCACGGTGGGAAATCGGCCGTCGGGATCGTATTGCTCGGCGACCGGCAGCAGCTGCTCATAGCCGGCGCGCTGCAACGCTCCCGTGACGTACTCGCCGCCGACCCCGTGCATCGCCGTGTACACGATGGCGAGGTCATGGCCGCCGCCGGGAGGAGTGCGGATCGCATCCAACTCGCCCAGGTAGCGTCCGAACGTGTCCTCCGGCACAGCGGCGACCAGCGGAGAATCGCCTGCGGTGGCGCCCTCGATTCGAGGCACCGCCGAGGCGGCACCGACTTCAGCGATGGCTGCGGCAATCTCGCCGTCCACCGGCGGGATGATCTGCGCCCCATTGCGGTCGTACACCTTGTAGCCGTTGTCGCGAGGCGGGTTGTGGCTGGCCGTGATCACCACGGCGGCTCGTGCCTCCACGAGGCGAGCGGCATACGCCACCAGGGGCGTCGGCACCGGCTCATCGAAGAATCGAACTGGGATCCCGGCGGCGGC
>CAYXMJ010000086.1:0-4866 GCA_964465915.1 uncultured Acidimicrobiaceae bacterium | reverse complement strand
GCTCGGGTCAGCGGATCGGGGTCGTCGGCGAGCCATTGCTGGGCTACGGAGATCAGGTGAGAGGTATCCATGGACCCGAGGATACCGGAGCGGGCACCAAGCCCGGGCGGGCGGCGGCACCGCCGTGGATATCGGCCGCAGCAGCCGGGCTACGCTCGCGCTCATGGACCACGCCCTCTCCGAACTCGGACCCGAAGCCAGACGTCGCGCTCTCGACCGACTCGACTCGGAGCACTTCGACGTCGTCGTGATCGGAGCCGGAGTCACGGGTGCCGGATGTGTCCTCGACTCAACGGTTCGCGGGCTGAACACCGCCATCATCGAGCAACGCGACCTGGCATCGGGCACATCCAGTCGCTCCAGCAAGCTGATCCACGGAGGACTACGGTACCTCGAGCAGTTCAACTTCGCCTTGGTGGCCGAGGCGCTGCGGGAACGAGGGCTGCTGGTCAACGAACTCGCCCCGCACCTCGTCCACCCCATACCCTTCCTCTATCCGCTGCAACACCGCGCCTGGGAACGGGCCTATGTCGGTGCCGGAATCATGATGTACGACACGTTGGCAGCCTTTGGCCGCAGACCACTGCCCCGCCACCGCCACCTGAGCCGGCGCGGGGCGCTGGCGGAGATTCCGGCGCTGCGCAAGGAGTCGCTGGTCGGCGGCATCCAGTATTGGGACGCACAGGTCGACGACGCCAGGCACACCATGATGATTGCCCGCACCGCAGCCCTCTACGGAGCCACGGTCGGGTCCAGTATCCGCGCCGTCGGCTTCCTGCGCGAGGGGCCGCGGATCACCGGCGTCAAGGCCGTTTGCCTCGAAACCGGTCGGCCGCTGCGTATCCGTGGCCGGGTCGTCGTCAATGCCACGGGTGTCTGGACCGACCAACTTCAGGACCTCGCCGGCAAACGCACCATGCGAGTAACGGCGTCGAAGGGCATCCACCTCGTCGTACCCAAGGATCGGATCCACTCATCATCGGGCATGATCATCCGCACCGAAAAGAGCGTGCTGTTCCTCGTCCCGTGGGGTTCCTATTGGATCATCGGCACCACAGACACGCCTTGGGACCTCGACCTCGCCCATCCGGCGGCCAGCCGCACCGACATCGACTACGTGCTGGGGCACATCAACCAGATACTCGTCGAACCCCTCGACCACGACGACGTCATCGGCGTCTACGCCGGTCTCCGACCTCTGTTGTCCGGCGAATCTGACGCCACGAGCAAACTCAGCCGCGAGCATGCTGTGGCTCGCACCGCCCCGGGGCTCGTCACCGTTGCCGGTGGCAAGTACACGACGTACCGGGTGATGGCCGAAGACACCATCGACCTCGCCGGGGTCGAGCTCGGCGGCCGCATCCCGAAGAGCTCGACCGCCCAGACTCCGATCCTCGGGGCCGACGGCTACCACGCATTCTGGAACAGCCGCCACCGCCTGGCGACCGAGGCGGGACTGCCGGTGGCTGACATGGAGCGTCTGCTGCACCGCTACGGAACCACCGTCACCGACGTGATCGAACTCATGGGAGGCAAGCCGGAGCTGGCCGAACCACTCCCAGGAGCGCCCGGCTACCACCGTGCCGAAATCGCCTACGCCACATCTCACGAGGGCGCCCTCCACCTCGACGACGCCCTCACCAGACGTACCCGCATCTCGATTGAGACGTGGGACCGCGGGCTGGAGGCGGCCGAGCCAACGGCGCAGCTCATGGCCGGGATACTTGGATGGGATGCCGCAGCCATCGCCGGCGAACTCGAGCACTACCGCGCCAGGGTCAACGCCGAACGTGAGTCACAAACGGCACCGGACGACCTGACGGCAGATGCCGCCAGGTTGGGTGCCCCGGACGTCAGGACCGGCAAACGGGTGTAGCCCCCTGACCGGCGACCTGGGAGGTCGAACGGCTACAACGCCCCTCCAAATTGGTCGTTGGATTGGGCGCCATCACCGGCCACCTTGGTCAGCTTCTGGTTGTACAACTTGCTGCCCGATTTGGTGAACCCCCCGGAACTGGCGCCCTTGACCATCAGCACGGCGCCGGCGTCAGCCACGGCGAGATTCTGACCGGGGATGCCGACCATCAGGTCATCACGACCATCACCCGTGACGTCGCCGAAGCCGATCGCAGCCCCGAGATGATCGCGGGCCTGTGCCTTGCCCGGCGTTCCGGTGCGATCCTCATGCCAGCGTTGACTGCCGGTGGCGGTCAAGCCGGACCCGCTACCCCTGATCAGGGCAACCACTCCCGCCTCGACGTCTCCGCCGACGGCCTGATTGGGGATGCCGACGAGAAGGTCGTCGTTGCCGTCGTTCCCTGCATCACCGGCAGCAAGCGCAGAGCCGAACTGATCGTTGGCCTCCGCTACCCCACCCACGCCTGCGGAGTCTTCATGCCACAACTGGTCTCCCGCCGAAGAGAGACCCGACCCGGTCCCGTAGATGACCGATACTGCCCCAGCGTCGGCCAGACCACTCACGCCCTCAAGCGGGATACCGACGGCAAGGTCGGCGAACCGATCGTCGTCGAAATCTCCAGAAGCCAAGACGAGACCATACTGGTCGCCGGCCTTGGCGCTGCCGTTGATCCCCGGTTGGTTCTGGTGCCAGATCTGGTCGCCGTCGGCCGTCAGTCCAAGTACCGCACCGGGCAGGATGGCCACCGCACCGGCCTTTGACTTGCCGCCCACGGTCTGGCCGGGCACGCCGATGGCAAGATCCCAGAATCCGTCGCGGTTGAAGTCACCGGCCGCCAGCGAGGTGCCGTATTTGTCGTTGCCCTCCTTGGTGTCCAGAGTCCCCTTGGTCCCCTGGTGCAAGGTCTGGCTATATCCGGCAACCAGCTTCGACGGCCCGCCGAAGAGCACCTGGACCCGGCCGGCATTTGATACTCCACTCAGGTCTTCGCCGGGGACTCCAATAGCGAGATCGGCGAAGCCGTCACCGTTGAAGTCACCGACTGCCAGGCTGTCGGAGAAACGATCTCCCGCCTGGGAGGAGTCGGCGACCGAGTTGCTGTCCTGGGTCCACAACTGGTCACCAATGGCAGTGAGCCCGGAGGCAGATCCGTAGAGCACGTTGACCGAGCCGGAGTTGTTCTTCCCGCCGAGCTTCTCACCGGGCGCACCGATGGCCAGGTCGTCGTAGCCGTCACCGTTGAAGTCGCCGTGAGCCAACGTCGCACCGAACTCGTCGCCATTTTCACTGGTGCCGCGCACGCCGTTGCTGCCCTGGCGGTAGAACGTGTCTCCCGCCAACGACGGTCCGGATGAGGAACCGTAGAAGACGTTTACTGCACCGGCTCCCGAATTCTCTCCGGGCACGCCGACGGCCATGTCCTCGACGCCGTCACCGTTGAAGTCGGCGCCAACGCTGACGGGAGCAGCCCCCGGGTTGTACCAGATCCTCTCGCACTTCTTGGCTCCGTCGTCATCGGCCACACAGATCTTGGCGCGGTGAGCGCCGGCGGCAAACGTGTGGCTGAGTGCCGCCGGCGAGGTGGTGTTCGCCTCGGTATCGACCGGAGAGCCATCACCCCAATTGACGGTTACGGAATGGGTGTCGCCGATCCCCTTGTCCTCAAAGAACACGTTCAGCGCCACCGGCGTGCCCGCCGACGGGGTCGGGTCGGTCACCACATTGGTGATCTTCGGCGGAGCGTTGGAAACCGTGATGAGCGGTGAACCGGGTGTGTCGACCCCACCGTCGTCATCGGTCACGGTCAGCACCACAAAGTACGCACCATCATCGGGCGCCACGAAGTCGAAGGTGGCTTCGCTGCCGGTGTCGATCACCTGGTCGAGCAACTTGGCTTGCCACGCGATCGTGTGGGTGTCGGCTGCGCCGGGGTCGGTGAAGACCGCCTGCAAGCTCACCGTGTCGCCTTCCTGGCCCCCGTCGAAGACCGGCGGGAGTGCGGCACCCGACTTGTCGAGCATCTGGGCGTCCGGAGCGACATTGGTGACGTCGATCGTCCACACCTCTTGGGTCGAAGCTCCATCGTCGTCGGTCACTTCATAGGTAGCCTCATACACACACGTCGGGCAACCGTCATCCGGCTTCACGTTGATGTTCTTGAAGCTACCGGACTTGAAGAACACCGGTCCGTCGCCGGTGTCCTTGGTCACCGTCCATTGATAGGTGAGGGCATCGTCGGGAACGTCTTTCGGATTGCCGAAGAGCTTGAACTTGGTGCCCTCAGCTGAAGTGGTCGGACCGTCGATGGCGGTCTTCGGCACCCTGTTGTTGATGGTGACGGTGTGGGACTTCACTCCCTGGTCGTTGGACCCAAGGTCATCCACCGTCACGAGGATGACGCATTGCCCGGGAGCGGACACACAGTCCGAGTCATCGGCGAAGCGGTGGAGTTCGCTCGTGAAGGCTCCCGAACCGGGACCGGTATCCGAATACGGAACCGTCTCCGGCGCCGAGCCATCACCCCAGTCGACGGTGACCTCATACGTGCCGGTTCGGTCGATATCGGCAAAGTCGCCGCTGATGCTGAAACTCTTACCCTCATTACGGCTGGAGGGCGCCGTGAACGCCAGGTCGAAGTCGAGGTTCTCGACGTTGACCTGGAAGGTACCGGTGTCGCTGTCGCCTCCGTCGTCGGTGACGGTGACGGTGACGGTGCGGGGCACCTCACCCGCGATCGTGTATGTGTGGTTGGCCGTGATCGTGCCGTCACCGTTGACGTCGGCGGCCTCCACCGTGCCGTCGCCCCAGTCCACGGTCGCCGTATGAGTATCGACGATGCCGGCGTCGGTGAACGAGGTGGGCGTGATCCCGGTGAGGGTCGCGGTCAGGTCTGCGCCGAGTTCCATGTCCTCGCGCATCGTGAGTACCGGAGCCACATTGTTCACGGT
>CAYXMJ010000085.1:0-12928 GCA_964465915.1 uncultured Acidimicrobiaceae bacterium | reverse complement strand
TGATGAGGGTGGTCTTGCCCGCTCCGTTGGCTCCAACGAGGCCGATGCTCCCCGGGGGCACGTCGATGGTGACATCGTGAAGAGCAACGATGTCTCCATAGGCGTGGCTCATGCCCTTGGTGGAGATGATGGGAGCGGTCATTGTTGCGTGACCCTAGCGCTGTCCGCCGAAGCGAGAACTGGCCATGGTGCGCCAGCGATCGAGGCGGTTCCGTACGGCGGGAAACTCCCGGGCGAGAATCGTCATGCCTGCAAACGCAACCAGAACCCCGGGTCCCGGCGTCACCAGCATCACGACGCCGGCAGCAGTCACGGTGCCCCCGACGGCGCCCATCGCGATCTTGCGCAACGTCCCGCTGGGTCGTTGCACCGGATCGGTGGCTGGGTCGGGCTGCACCCGGTCCCCCTCGTCGTGCGGCAAAGCCATCAGCGAAGTCTACGACGCAGCGGTTGGCAGCCGCCCGTTGTCGCGTTGATCAGGTGGTGGAGTCGCTTGCCGGCTGGGAGACGGCGAGTTCCGCGGCTTTGACACGTTGCTTCTCGGAGCGATCGGTCAGGATCACGCCGGCGAGGATCAGCGTGCCGCCGACGACGATGCCGAGTTGAATTCTCTCATCGAGAAGTACGACGCCGGTTCCCAGGGCGACGAGCGGGACGATGTAGCCGACTAGCGACGCCTTGGTAGCGGTGACCTGGCTGAGCAGCCAGTAGTAGAGGATGAAGGGGATCAGGCTGCCGATGATGGTCAGGTAGACCACGAGGCCCCACCCCCATGCCGACATCTCGGTTGGGATTCCCTCGAAGATCACCATGACGATCACCAGCAAGACGGCGCCGATGGTGAACTGCATCCACGTGAGCTCCATTGGCTCATACGTGCCGGCTCTGCCCTTTGCGAAGATGCTCGAGCCCGAGATCGACAGAATGGCGCCGAGCGACAGAACGGCCGCCAGCAACGGCCGGCCACCCTCGGCTAGTCCGCTGTCACCGGAGAGGAGCAGGAACCCGACGCCGGCAAAGGCGATGATCAGCCCAGCGGTCTTGGCGGTTGTCAGTGGCTCGTCGGGCAAGACGAAGTTGGCGATCACCGCAGTTGCCAGCGGGATCAACGCGACGAGCATGCCGACAAACCCTGCCGAGGCATGCTGGTAGGCCAATGTGAACAGCAAAAACGGTACCGAAAGCTGGAAGGCGGCCATGACCGTTCCGGTCAGCCACCGCTGCGGGTCGCGAGTGATCGGTTTGGACCGAATCAACAGAACGGCAAGAAGCAGCGCCGCCGCAATCACGGAGCGGATGGCAACCATGGCCACCGGCGGAACGCCGGCGTCGAGGGCGGCTCGAGTCGCTACGCCGGTGGTTCCCCATCCTGCGGCGGCGCCCAGCAAGGCCGCCCATACCCGAATCTGCATCGCAGCAGCTTATTCACTTCTACGCATGCGTCATCGCCGGGTCGGCGCGGTTGCCTCGTCCAACCGGGGCTCCTCGCCGCCCTGGTCCAGCCGGAACGGCGGGTATTGATCCGTCATCAGGGCGGCATAGGCGGCGACTCGCATCACCCATCGGTTCAGCCCGATGATCAGGTCGAACAGGCCCTTGGGATAGCGCCGTGTGAACAGGAGGGCAACGGCAGCGATGAACACCGTAACCCCAAGCAGGCCGCCCCCATAGCCCCATCCCCTGGTGCCCCACCAGCCGGCGCCGACGAGCACGGCCAGCACCATGTAGTGGGGGATGGCGAGCAGCCACCACTTCACGAGCACCAGGCCACGCGAGAGGTTGGCCGGGTATTCGACGTCGAGGCGAGCCGGGTAGTCGGGATCCTCATCGAGCGAGAAGGGCGGGTAGCGGTCGGTCCCCAGACCCCCGGTGCCGGCGTAGTAGGTCACCCGCCAGGTCCAGCGGAGCACGCCGACGTTGAAGTCGAAGATCCCCTTGGGATAGCGGGCCGTGAACAGGATCGCAAAGAACGTGATGAACGTCAGCACCGCGAACCCGATCCACAGGAACATCAGCACGAAGAAGTGTGGGATGGCGAGGAACCACTTCACCAGCCAAAGCCATTGGGAGAGGGGCTCATCGAGTGAGGCCTCCAACGTCACCGGTTCGGGTGTGCGCGGGGCTGCTTCATCTCGTGGCTGCGGGGCCTCATCCGAACGGCCGACGACGGCGAACAGGACGATGATCACCACCGCGGCGATCATGAAGAGCAATCCGACCACGAGCAACGCAATCCCGACCGGGAGCACCGCGGGAGACTTTGCTCCGACGGTCACGTCGGCAATGACGCCGGGCGACCCGTCGGAGTTCATCAGCACTGCCATCCATGTGCCCTCGGCTACGTCCCAGCTGAGTTCTTGCGTCCCCGTTCCGGAGGCAGAGGCCACCCAGAAGCCCTGCTCGGTTGGCGGCGGCACCGGGCCGCTACCGGGGATTGTGCGATACCGCACGTCCCCTCCGGCCCGGACCTCGTGGATCTCGTCTCGGGCCGCGTCACCGAGGTAGGCCTCGACGTCGGATTTCGGGCCGATCCCGATGAAGGTGTCGGCATCGTCCGCGGCTCCGGTGGCCTTGATCTGCACCGAGACGTCGAGGAAGTCCATCACCCAATCCGGCGGGCCGGGATCAGCCTGGAGATCGGCCTCCTCGGTGGTGACGGCCGCGGTGGCCGTGCTGAGGCGCTCCAGGTCGGCGTCGAAGTAGCCGTCGCCTGCGGTGACGATGGCGTAGCCGACGGTGAGGAAAGCACCGCCCGCCATGAGGCCGAGGGCCAGCAGCCCAAAGAGGGCCCCGATCACGATGCCGACGATTCGTCCCGCGCTCATCCTTGCTGCCTTCCTAGGGTCTATCTCGAAGTATGGAACGACTGCGGGGCGAGGACCAGGGGCAAAAGGCAGGCGGCATCAGGTCTTGCGGCGGCGACGCCAGCCCCGATAGACGTAGCGCCACATCTTCTCCGGCGGCGCCACTTCCTCGGGTTCGGCGCCCCCAGGTGATGGTGTCGGGTTGATCGGTGATGTGGGGCTGGGGGCATCGCGCACCTCACGCAAGCGCTCCCTGAGGAACTTCGCTTCGGTCTCCGCTTTGGCGGCGCGCTCCTTGGCTTCCGCCAACTGTTGACCCGCTTCATGGAGGTTGCCAAGCTGAATCAGCATCTTGTCCCAGGCGGCGATGGGCACCAACACCGTGCCATCCGGCACTGCCGGCTCGGTCGTCGGCCCAGCTTCCGAGGCCGGCTCGGTCTCGGAGTCGGCGACGGGTGGTGGGTCTGATTGGGGTTCCGCCGGCTGAGGAACGTGCTCCACGGTGTTGGCCTGTTGCCGATCACGGTGGGCGAGGGGCACCGGGGCGATCGGTCGGTTCAGGGCGTCCGCTCGAGCGATTACATCGTCGAGGGAGATCATCCGGCGGATCCCGTAGTCGGTCTGCTCCATCGAGCTGGGCACGCTCTTGCGCCGAGCCCATTTGCGCAAGGTCTCCACGGGAATCCCGGTCTCATAGTGAGCGTCGCGCAGGGTCACCCAGCGTCGCTCGGCGGAATGCGAAGGCGAATCGGACGCGGCGGGCAGCGGCGTCGCTTCCTCGCGGCGGGGTGAGGTGCGCAGGGCTTCGGTCTCCCAGAGAAATGCAGCATCGTTGTCGACCATGGCGTGCATTGTACGAACCCCGTGCGTCGAGCGTCTCCTCGGGCGGTCGCACCCTAGGATGGCGGCTGAGGAGACCGCTTCATCACATGACAACACCGAACACCCCCGGCGCAACGTCACTGCCAAGCGAATCGGACGTTCGCGAGCTTGTTGCCGCCATCGTCGACGGTGTCATCGGACACGAGCCCTATCAACCAGAACCCGAAGGAGCGACTGCCCTGCCGGCGCCGTCCGGCGCGGCAATCCCGGCCGACGGCGGTGCCGCCGGGACAAAGATCGCCATCGGCGCCGACCACGGCGGCTATCCGCTCAAGGAGCGCTTGCTGTTTCGGTTGCGCGAAGCCGGCTTCGAGGTGGTCGACTGTGGAACCGATTCGCCCGAGTCCGTCGACTATCCGGTGTTTGCTGCCGCGGTTGCCCGCAAGGTGGCTGATGGCAGCTGCACCTGGGGGATCGTTGTCGATGGAGCCGGGATCGGCTCAGCCATGGTTGCCAACAAGGTACCCGGGGTGAGGGCCGCACTCTGCTACGACATCTCGACGGCTCGCAACAGCCGCGAGCACAACCACGCCAATGTGCTGACGCTGGGCGCCGGACTCATCGGCGATGGTCTAGCGTGGCAGATCGTGCAGGAATGGCTCGCCGTGCCGTGGGGCGTCGACCGACACGCCAGACGTGTGGCAATGATCACGGACCTCGAGCAGGAGTATTCAAGCCGCTGATGAGGAACCGACCATGAACCGCGAAGAGCTGATCGAGGCCGTGACCCGCGAGGTGCTTGGTGCCCTGGCCGCGGGCTACGACATCTGCGACACGCCTGAGAAGGTACGGCACGTCGTCGCCAACGGCGCCGATCGGGTCAGCTTCCACGGCGAGGCTGCCGACGTCCCACTCGATCTCGCCAAGTACATCGACCACACCGCCCTCAAACCCGACGTCACCGCCGCGGACATCGACCAGCTCTGCCACGAGGCTGAGGAGTTCAGCTTCGCCTCGGTGTGTATCAACCCGACTTGGGTCAAGCGAGCGTCCAAGTCCCTCCGCGGCACCGGGGTTCCGGTGTGCACCGTGATCGGGTTCCCCCTCGGGGCGACTACTCCCGAGATCAAGGCGATGGAGGCTCGCCGGGCGTTGCGCGACGGCGCCCGCGAACTCGACATGGTCATCAACGTTGGCGCGCTCAAGTCCGGTGACTTCGGCCTCGTCAAGACCGACATCGAAAAGGTGGTCGACGCCGCTCACGAGACGGGGGCGATCTGCAAGGTGATTCTCGAGACGGGGTTGCTCACCGACGAGGAGAAGGTGGTTGCGTCCTCGCTGGCCAAGGAGGCCAAGGCCGATTTCGTCAAGACGTCGACGGGCTTCAGTGGCGGCGGGGCAACGGTGTATGACGTAGCGTTGATGCGAGAGACGGTTGGCCCTGACATGGGGGTCAAGGCGTCCGGCGGGGTACGCACCGCCGAGGACGCGGAAGACATGATTGCGGCAGGGGCAACCCGGATTGGGGCCTCGGCTGGAGTACAGATTGTCGGCGGCACAGAAGGAGACGCGAGTGACGAGCGGTATTGATCTACGGTCCTTTGCCTTTCTGGACAGTCTGCAGCCGCAGTACGCCGCCTTTCTCGGGACGATTGCGCAGGGTTTCCTCCCGCTGGCCAACGACGCTTCCCTGTGGGTCGAGGTGGCGCCCGGCATCGAGATCAACCGCCTCACGGACGTGGCGCTGAAAGCCACGAACATCAAACCGGGGTTGCAGATCATCGAGCGCTACTACGGGGTGCTCGAGGTCCATTCGCCCGATCAGGCCGAGACCCGGGCGGCCGGCGCCGCCATCCTCGACGCCATCGAGCACGTCGAGGGCGATCGGATCAAACCCCGGATCTTGTCATCTCAGATCATTCGCCGCCTCGACGATCACCACGCCCAGCTGATCAACCGCACCCGCCACGGCCAGATGATCATTCCCGGCCAGACTCTCTACGTCCTCGAGTGCGAGCCTGCCGCCTATGCATCGCTGGCGGCCAACGAGGCTGAGAAGGCCGCGGAGATCAATGTTCTCGAGGTACGCAGCTTCGGCTCGATGGGCCGTGTATACCTCGGAGGTGAGGAGCGCGACATCGACGTCGGCTGGAGAGCCGCCGTAGCCGCCCTCGAGGGAATCGATGGGCGAGAAGTTTCGTAGGCAATGAGTTCAATCAACAACAGACCCGGATCCGACGGAAAGGAGGAGCTTCATGGCTGAAGCTCTTGGAATGATCGAGGCGAGGAGCTTTCCCGCAATGGTGGAAGCGGCCGACGCAATGGTGAAGGCGGCCAAGGTCGAGCTGGTCAGCATGGAAAAGACCGGCGGCGGGTACGTCACGGCCGTTGTGCGCGGCGACGTCGCCGCGGTCAAGGCCGCCGTTGATGCCGGTGTGCGCGGAGGCGAGAAGGTCGGCGAAGTGATCGCTACCCACGTCATCGCCCGCCCGCACGTCAACATCGACCTGGTGCTGCCGCTTGGTCGCCAGGAAGAGGCGGAGGAAGAGCTCTAGGCGATTGTCGGTCAGCGTCAGTTCGGGTCTGTGGTCGATTCCATGACACGGAGCGAACCGCTCCGCGCACACCCGTACTGCGGTTTGCTCAGCAGCCTGCTTAGGACCCTGGAAGGAGCTCCAACATGCAGCTAGGGCGTGTAGCCGGGACATTGGTGGCCAGTCGCAAGGAGCCGCTGTTGTCCGGGATGACCTTCCTCGTGGTGCGGCAACTCGACGTGGACGGCCGGGAAAGCGGTTCCTACGTCGTCGCCGTCGACGCGGTCGGCGCCGGTGAAGGCGAGGTGGTGATGTACGCCTCGGGGAGCTCGGCCCGCCAGACCGAGATCACCAAGGATCGGCCGTGTGACGCCGTCATCATGGCCATTGTGGACATGTGGGACGTCGACGGTGTCACCAAGTACCACAAGGGCGAGGAAGCAGCGGCAGGTCGATGACATGCTGAACGATCGGGAGATCAACGCGATCATCGACCGAGTCAAAGGTCGTGTAGCTGCCGCCGAGTTTGCCACCCGGCAGGCACCGGCATTGCGGGCTTCCGATGATCTCGCCGTGTCCGCGGCTGAACTCGGCGACGGCATCCACCCGACCATCGATGCAGCCGTCGGCGCGGCGCGCCGTGCCTTCTTGGCGTATCGCGAAATGGGGCTCGAGGCTCGCAAGACCATCGTCGAGGCAATGCGAGCCGCCATGCTGCGCGAGGGCGAACGGCTTGCCTACATGGCCTGGGAGGAGACCGGGATCGGCCGGGCCGAGGACAAGGTCATCAAGAACCGGCTGGTGACGGTCAAGACCCCGGGGCCCGAGGATCTGGAGCCCGTGGTGGTGACCGGCGACGACGGGATGATGGTGACGGAGTTCGCCCCGTACGGCGTGATCGCCTCGATCACGCCGACGACGAACCCGACCTCGACGATCATCAACAACTCGATCGCCATGGTATCTGCCGGCAACGCCGTCGCTTTCAACGTCCACCCCAGCGCCAAACGGGTCTCGGTGGAGAACGTCCAGTTGCTCAACCGGGCGATTGTGGGCGCGGGCGGCCCGCCCGATCTCGTCACGGCCATCCCCAACCCGACGCTGGACTCGGCCAAGGAGTTGATGGGTCACCCCGATGCCCGAGTCCTGCTGGTCACCGGTGGCCCGGGAGTCGTGCGCGAGGCGCTGCGAACATCGAAGAAGGCCATCACGGCCGGGCCGGGGAATCCGCCTGCCGTTGTCGACCAAACCGCCGACATCGAGACGGCGGGTCGTGACATCGTGCGCGGCGCCTCGTTCGACAACAACGTCATCTGCACCGACGAGAAGACCACGATTGTGGTCGACTCGGTGGCCGATCGTCTGGTGCTCGCCATGGCGGCCAACGGCGCCTACCGGCTCAAGGAGCATGAACTCAAGCGCCTCGAGCGGGTGATCTTCAATGAGCTCGGCCCGCCCAACAAGCCGGGGATGATCAACCCTGAGTGGGTCGGCAAGGACGCCGGGAAGATCCTCGCCGCAATCGGTGTCACGCTCGATACCGATGTCCGGCTGCTGGTCGCCGAGGTGCCCCGTGAGCACAGCCTGGTGTGGACCGAGCAAATGATGCCCGTGATGCCGGTGGTGCGGGTCAAGAACGTCGACGATGCGATTGACCTCGCGGTTCGGTCCGAGCACGGCTTTCGCCACACGGCGTCGATCCATTCGACCAACGTCGCCACCATCACCAGGATGGCCCGGGCGATGAACTGCAGCATCTTTGTGGCCAACGGCTCGAACTTCTCGGGCCTCGGCCACGGTGGCGAGGGGTTTGCGTCGTTCTCGATCGCCAGTCCGACCGGTGAAGGGCTGAGTCGGCCCCGCACGTTCTCGCGGATCCGTCGGGTGAACGTGGTGGGAGCGTTGCGCATTGTCTGACCGCCCGGCCGGCAACCTCGATCCCGCTATTGCGCTCATCGAGTTCGATTCGATTGCCGTCGGCATCGTCGCCGCTGACGCCATGGTCAAGTCGTCCCCACTCGGCTCCATCTACGCCGGAACCGTCCATCCGGGCAAGTACCTGGTGCTGGTCAGCGGCGACACGGCCAGTGTCGAGGAGGCATTCGCCACCGGCCGCGACGTCGGCAAGCAGCGGATCCTCGATCACATGTTTCTGCCCGACGTCCATCCTGCGGTGACCGCGGCCGTTGCCGGTGGATCCGATTCGGCCGCCGTCGGTGGCGACGCCATCGGCATCATCGAGACGGCAACGGTTGCCACCGTGATCGAAGCGGCCGATGCCGGGGTCAAGGCGGCCCGGGTTGATCTCGCTGCGGTCCGGTTGGCCGACGGACTCGGCGGGAAGGGCTACGCACTGTTCTACGGTGTGATCGCCGAGGTTGAAGCCGCCGTGGAGACCGCCGTCGATCGTGCACTGCCCACCGGCATGTTGTTGCACCACCGGATCATTCCGCAGCTCCATGGCGAGGTGGCCGACAACCTGCGCCGCGATCTTCGATTCATGAGCAGGGTCGCGAGGCGATCCACCGAGCGGGGGAGCTGACCATGCAGCTCGGTCGAGTCATCGGCACGGTTGTGGCCACCGAGAAGGCGGTCGGTCTCGAAGGGGTTCGCTTCCTCATCGTCCAGCCACTCGACAAGCACCAGAACCCCAAAGGCGACCCTTTGGTGGCCGCGGACGCCGTGTCGATGGCAGGGCCGGGCACCATCGTCTACTTCGTTGCCTCTCGAGAAGCGGCCGAGGCCCTCGAGGAGCGGTTTGTCCCCGTCGATCACGCCATATGCGGGATCGTCGACCAGGTCCACTTGGGGCTGGAACCATGAAGGTGGGTCTCGTCGTCGGGACCGTTGTGTCCACGATCAACATTGAACTCATCGACCAGCAACGGCTGCTGCTGTGCGACCTCCTCGATGTCGATGGCAACGCGGCCGGCTACACCATCGCCATCGATGTGGTCGACGCCGGTGAGGGCGACACCGTGCTCATCCTCGATGAGGGCACATCCGCCCGCCAGATCATGGGTCGTGAGTGGGGGGCGATCCGGGCCGTGGTGGTCGGCATCATTGACCAGCTCGCCATCGACGGTGAGCTCCGAGACGTCACATGAGTCGGCGCCGACCTCAAGTCCGCGGTCGATGGCCGATGCTCGTCCTGGCGGGTGTGCTGCTGCTCGCAGCTTGCTCGTCATCGGAGCCGCCGCCACCGCAGGAAGTTGAAACCTGCGAAGGGCTCGTCGAGGTCGGGGTCGGCTATGTCGACCGGATGATGGTGGCGCTCGAAGGCCAGCCGTTCGAGGTCGTCACCGGTGAGGTCGAACCGCCGCCCGAGATCGCCGAACTCCAACAGTTGGGGCGCGACCTAGATTTGCGGGCCGCTCGTCTGGGGTGTGATCCCGCCGAGCTGAACGCCGCTATCAACGTCGAGATCGCCGACTACGAGTCCGATGATCCCGTCATCGCGATCTTCCTCGACGTGGTCCGCACCGGCGGTGTTGGTGAGCTGTCGCCGTCGCCGGCGCCGACTACGACAAGCAGCTAGCCGCAGCGGTGTCCAGCAACCACACGGTGTTGTGTCCGCCGCGTCCGACCCGGCCCGCCGGATAGTCCCCCCGCCCGGCGAGGACATGGGCCACAACTTCAGCCTTGGCGTCGCCCGTGACCAAGAACACAGTCCGCTGGGCCGACCACAGCAGCGGGAGTGTTGCCGTCAATCTCCAGTCGTCCTTGGCGGCGACCCAATTGGCCACGTAGCTCCGGTCAGTGACGTCGAGCGCGTCGGTTCCGGGGAACAGCGAGGCGGTGTGGCCATCGTCGCCCATACCGAGGAGGATCAATCCCGGCGTCAGCAGGGCTGGTCGAACCACATCCGCATATGCGGCGGCCGCCAAATGGGGATCTCTGAGCGAGTAGTCGGGCACCACCAGGGCGGCACCGACCTCGTCCACGAACGCCCGGCGGGCCATCCCGGCGTTGCTGTCGGGGTGATCGGGCGGTACCCAGCGCTCGTCGCCGAGCCAGAGCATGACGCCATTCCAATCCAGGTCCAATTGGGGAAGAAGCTCATAGGTGGCGCGTGGGGTGCTCCCCCCGGCGAGACCGATGGTCGCGGTTCCCAAGCGGACCTCGGCGGCGATGAGGTCGGCCGCCGCCGCAGCGACGGCATCCGGCGTGTCATGGACGATCACCTGCATATCCGAGAAACTAGCGCACCACCGGCCTGGCGGCCGAGGCGGTACCGTGAACCCAGGCTCATAGGCGAAAGGCTGGTTTGAGGTGGCGCGCACGCTCAGGATCGAATGGGCCCCGGGGGAGAAGGTGACCGGGCGGCTCAGGATGCCGGCCGGCGGGGGCGATGATCCCGTCGGGGTGCTTCTGGCACATGGCGCGGGCGTTGGGCAAGACCATTCGTTCATGGTCCGGGTACGGGAAGGGCTTGGCGCCGCGGGGTATGCGACCCTTACGTTCAACTACGCATACACCGAGGCCGGCCGTCGTGCGCCCGATCGACTCCCCAAACTGCTTGCGGTCCATGCGGCCGCAGCCGACCGGTTGGCGCAGTACTGCGGAAGGGTCGTGCTTGCCGGCAAATCGATGGGCGGCCGGGTCGGGTCTCATCTCGCCGGTGACGTCGGCTGGCCGGCCGCCGGTTTGGTCTATCTGGGCTACCCCCTGGTACCAATGGGCAAGGGTGAGCCGCGCCCGACGGACCACCTATGCCGCATCGCCGCACCGCAACTGTTCGTGGCGGGAACGCGGGATCGGCTCAGCCCGCCGGCTCTGATCGAACCGCTGGCCGGGTCGCTCCCCGACGCCGCGGTCATCGTGATTCCCGACGGGGACCACTCCTTCAAGGTTCCGAAGCGAGCCGGCCGTTCCCCCGGCGAGGTGCTCGATGACATCGTCGCGCAGGTCGCTGGTTGGCTCCTCCAGTTCCGGCGTGGCTGAGGGGCCAAAAACCGCGCCCTAGCCACGCAGGAACGGATCAGACCAGGGCGTTGACGTAGCGGCCGGAGCAGACCTTGCCTTCGCTGGTTTCCAGGATCCAGATGGAACCCTTGTCGCATCCCATGGGCCCTTCCATCGGGATCCCTTCGGCAGCGAGTTTGGCGATCGTGTTCGAGATGAGGTCGCCGTGGCTCCCCATCGCGATGGCTTGACCGGACCATTGGCCCACGGCAGCGATGAACTCCTCCGGTGCTGCGTCCTCGATGATCGTTGGCTCGACCTCGAGCTTCGAGCCCAGGAAACCCGCCAGCGGACCCATGGTCTGCACACAGCGGACGTATGAAGACGTGAACACCCCGGTGAGAGGGACCCCCGATAGGTAGTCCCGCAACGCGTCGGCCTGCTTCTCGCCTTGGAGACTGATCGGGCGCAGTTCGTCGGCCTTCCCCCAGCGCTTGCGGTCGCCGGCGTGGGCATGGCGCACCAGGTAGATCCTGCCGGCCGTCGGGTCCGCAGCGAGCCGGATGGCCCAATCGAGCACCTCGCGGTCACGTTCGTAGGACAACATGCTGTGGGCCTCTTGCTCTGTTGCCCACTTGATCGCGTCGACTTCCTTGTTGGGAACGAATGAGCCGTCCTCGGCGCTCAGCAGCCAGTAGCGCACCACCTTCATGTTGCGATTTGGGGTTTCGTAGCTGATGGTTCCCACCCTGGCGATGATGGAACACTGCATGCCGGTCTCTTCTTCGACCTCGCGCAAGGCCGCCTGCTTGAAGGATTCCCCGGAGTTGAGCTTGCCCTTGGGGAGCGACCAGTCGTCGTAGCGGGACCGATAGATCAGCAAGTATTCCGACGCCAGCACCGGGCGATGACGCACTACGACGCCGCCGGCAGCCCAGATCGAAGACTTCGGGGGTTGTGGCGACATCTCCGGCTATTCCGTCGGTAGTCCGGCCGCGCGCAGCTCGGCGGCTTCCTCGAGTCGTCGGTGAGCGTTGAGACCGGTGTCGGGCGCAACCCGGGCCCACGATCGTCCGTCCGGCTGCATCTCCCACGCCAGGTCGTCGTCGTCCATGAGCGTCTGGAGCATCTCTTCGATCCTGAGCTTGATACGCGGGTCGATGATTGGAGTCACCGCCTCAACCCTCATGTTGAGATTGCGCTGCATGAGATCCGCCGACCCCATGTAGTACACGGCACCTTCCCCGGGGTGGCCGAAGCGGTAGACCCGCGAATGCTCGAGGTACTTGCCGACGATCGACCGTGCTCTGATGTTCTCCGATAGACCGGGCACGCCGGCGCGTATCGAGCAGTTGCCCCGGACAATCAGATCGATCTGGCAGCCCTGGGCTGAAGCGTCGTACAGCTCGTCGATGATCTCAGGGTCGACCAGGTGGTTCATCTTGAAGAGGATTCTGCCGTCGGGGCCCTTGGCCGCTTCTTCTCGGATTCGCTCCACGAGCCGCGGCCGCAGCGTGGTGGGGGCGACGAGGATTCTTCGGTAGTCGGTCCCGGCGCTGTAGCCGGTGAGGGCATTGAAGAGCTCGGAGAGGTCGGCCCCGATTTCGGGGTCGGCGGTGAGCAGGCCGAAGTCCTCGTACAGCCGCGCCGTCTTGGGGTTGTAGTTGCCGGTGCCGATGTGGGCGTACCGCTTCAACCCTCCGCCCTCGCGGCGCACCACGAGGAGGATCTTGGAGTGGGTCTTGAGGCCGGACACGCCGTAGACGACGTGCACTCCGGCGTTCTCCAGCATCTTCGCCCAGTTGATGTTGGCTGCCTCGTCGAAGCGTGCCTTGAGTTCGATGAGGACGACGACCTGCTTGC
>CAYXMJ010000084.1:10584-12951 GCA_964465915.1 uncultured Acidimicrobiaceae bacterium | reverse complement strand
CGAGGTCGAGGGATCCCTCGACCTCGTCCCCCTCGAAGGGAGCTTCATCGACTGCGGCACTCCCCGGGACTACTGGGCGGCCAACATGACGTGGTCCGGTGGCGCCAGTGTTGTCGATCCCACGGCCACGGTCGACGGCGAGGTGGTGCGCAGCGTGGTCTGGCCGGGTGCAACGGTCCGGTCCGGGGAGCGCCTGGTCGGGGCGATACGGATGCCGGACGGGACCACCCTGTATCCCGCCCCGTCGGACGCTTGAAGCCTTCTGCTACCAGCGGTATCCGGCCGGTTCGCCGGTGGCCAACTCAGATAGCCGTTGCCGGGTGGCCCGCGACAGATCGGCGGGTGGGTCGGCCATTGCAGCCAAGGCGACTTCGGTGATCTCTGCCCCGTGGCGGTCGCGGTCGAGATCGGACGGATCCCACTCTCCGGGCGGGAGTTCGAACAGGACGATGTGGGTCGTGAGGCCGCCACGGTAGTTGGTGTAGACGCCGAAGAGGCGCAGGCTTGCCTCGCCGCGAGCGGGCCGGACGGCGGTTTCCTCAGCGAGTTCCCGTACTGCTGCCGCGGTGCAGGTCTCGCCGCTGTCGACCCTGCCACCGGGAAAGTAGAGAGATGCAGGTCCGTAGGAGTGGCGGACCACCACCACGTCACCATCAGCCGACACGACCGCGATGCGGACGCCAACGGTGGTCGGGCGCCGCACTCGCCAGTAGAGGGTCCGCACCGCGTGGGCGGCCCGGTACACCAGGCGGCGGGCGGTGACGACAACGGGCGCCATTGCTCGCCTTCAGCCGCTACGGCGAACCATCGCCGGGATACGGCTGGGATGGCGCGCTGCTCCGATGGCTGCAGAGACCTTGAGGGCCGGGTCGGCGGGGTAGGGGAGCACGTAGAGCCCGCCGTGGACCATCGCCGACGTCAGCAATTGGCGGGCTCGTTCGGCCTGGGTCGAGAACGACGCCGCTGGGTTGCCGGCCGCGGTCGGATCCAACCAGTCTCGGGCGGTGAGCATGGCGTTGAGGGAACGGGTCACTCCCGGCGCAAAGGTCTCCACCTGGAAGGCGGTGGCCCCACCGAAGGCGGCGTCGAACACCGGGTGTTGGAGCGACCGAGTCAGGGAGACGCCGGCCACATTGGCCGATACGTGCCGCGGCTGGGGCGCCGTCGCTAGTGCCGGCCCCCAGGTGGCCCAGGTTTCGGCGGTCATCATCTTCTCGAGATACTGAGCAGCTTGATAGCCGCTGCCCTGGATCGAAACCACCGAACGGCTCACCGCGCCATCACCGACGGTGACATGCCCTGAGCCTGATCCGAGGAATCCGAGGCGATCCAAGGTGTTCTGCCAAGTCGGCCGGTCACGACGTTGTTGCTCCTCGACCTGGAGTTCCTGGGACGTGATTTGGCCCGGGGTCGTTGGCGATACGAGGAGCGTCACGGTGGCGATGGCTTCTGCCGGAAGGGCGTCAACTATCGCGTTCATTGCTGCGGTGAGTCGCCATTCTCGCGCCTTGCCGGGTGCGTAGGCATAGAGCCCAATGTCGACGGGCCCGGCCGCGGCAAACTCGGCGATCGTTGCGGCAACCCGGCGTGGCTGGGTGAGCAGATCGACGCCACCCGGTGCCCATGACAGGCGCCCCCCGGCTGCGGAGCGACGGAGTTGGGCCGGTGGCGATGCCACATCGATCCACAGCACGTGGGCGCCGGCCGCCAGCCAGTGGGTGGCGGGTGCCAGTTCGGCTGCGCCACCGAGTACGGCGATGCGCCTGGCGCTGAAGTCGAGCATGCCACCCGGACCGACCCCATCTGAGAGCAGCCAACTCACTGATGTTGCGACACCGGCCGTCGCCGACGACCGACCGACGAGGCCCGCGGTGTAGTCGGCGATGGCATCGCCGGTGGCGCCATCGGCAACAGCGGTCCCGTTGCCTGCGGGCAGCTGGGGTATCCAGCCGCCCATTTCCGAGAATGTGATGGTCTCCAACTCGAGCGGCGGCTGTGGCTCCGCCATGGCCTCGGTCAGCGGTGTTACCTCCTCGCCGACCATCCACACGAAGCGGCGGCGGCTTTCGGCTGCGAGGTATCGGGCAATCGCGGTGCGCTGCGGCGTGGCGATGCGGGCCGCCTCGAACCGAGGAAGGCAGGTGGCGTACTCAGCCCGAAAGGTGGCGGGGTTGTCGGGTAGCTCGGCCGCAGTCAGCTCATCGGGAAACTGGTCGACGGCGGCACGCAAGATGTCATGCAACAGCTGTGATGCCGACGTTCCGCCTGGAAGGTCAACCCGTTCGTTCTCCGGCTCAGCCACGGCACTCCCTTCGGTCACCCATCGATGCCGACCCCAAGGTTCGCCGGTCGTGTGCCCAATGTCCA
>CAYXMJ010000084.1:0-10484 GCA_964465915.1 uncultured Acidimicrobiaceae bacterium | reverse complement strand
CCTCCATCGATTCGACGCCGCCTGATCGGTGTCCTGTTTGCCGGCACGGGACTTGCCCGAACCGGGTTCATCGCCACCATCACCGTCGGATCACTGATCGCCGAAGACCTGCTTGGCTCGGCCTCATTGGCCGGGCTGCCGGCGGCAACGGCAACGATCGGCGTGGCGGTCGGGACGGCACCCATCGCGGCGTTGATGGCACGTCACGGCCGGCGGGCCGGCATCTCAGGGGGTATGGGTCTCGCCGCCGTCGGTGCTCTGATCGCCGCTGTAGCCATTGGACTCGATTCGTTTGCCATTTTTGTGGTCGGCATGTTTGCCTTCGGCTTTGGCAATGCCGGCGACCGACTGTCCCGCTATGCCGCCGCCGACGTTTCTCCGCCGGAGCAGCGCTCCTTTGCGATCAGTATCGTGGTGTGGGCCGGGACGATCGGCGCCGTCCTTGGTCCGCTGTTGCTCGAGCCGACCAAGCGACTGGCCGAAACCTTCGGGCTCGTTGGGCTGGCCGGACCCGTCCTGTTGGGAGCGGCGGCTGCTGCCGCAGGGGCGATGATCGCCTTCGTCGGTCTGCGCCCCGACCCGCTCTCGTTTGTGGATCCGGACACCGACGATGAGGTCGAAGCCGCCGGTTCGGTCGGCTCACTTCTCGGGCTGCCGACCGTGCGCTACGCCATCGTCGCACTGATCGTTGGACAGGTGGTGATGGTGTTGATCATGACGATGACACCCGTGTACATCCGGCGAGCCGGCGATGGACTGGGAATCGTCGGCCTGGTGATCGGTGCTCACACGTTCGGGATGTTTGCCGTCTCGCCGCTCACCGGGTGGTTCGCAGACCGGTTTGGTCGGCTTCCGGTCATGATCGCCGGCCAGGTCGTGCTGGTTGTGTCGGCGCTGATGGCGGCCGCGGCGAGCGGAGACGACACGTTGCTCCTGGTCGTGGCGCTCTTCCTGTTGGGTCTGGGGTGGAACTTCGGCTTCGTGGCCGGAAGCGCCTACCTGACCGAACATGCTCCAACGGCCCAGCGGGTGCGGCTCCAGGGTGTGGCCGATGCGATGGTGTGGACTTCGGGAGCCGCCGCAAGCCTCTCGTCGGGGTTCCTTCTCGAAGCGTGGGGCTACGGCGCGCTCTCAATCATCGGGGCGGCTCTCGTTGCCATCCCGGTCGTCGTGCTGTTCCGCTACCGCACCGCCATCCTCACGTAGCGGTCGGCCCCGGTGCGTTGCCGAGCGCGTTGAGATTGCCCAGTGCGGTATCGAGGCTCTGGCGGTTGGCGTTGAGGTCACCGACTGCCTGCGTGCGGTCGGCTTCTGCTCCGGCAAGCTGGGTTCGCCGGTAGGCGTCGTCGGCGCCCAGGAGCTGAGCCTCGAGGTGGCGGACGTCGACCTGGCTCTTGGCGACCTGGTCGGCGGCGGTGCGTACCTTGTTGAGTGCGTCGACCACGTTGCGCACGACAGGTTGTGATGCAGCCGGTACCGCGCCCTCGAGCGCATAGAGCGAGCTGGTGGCCGCCGACATCCTGCCACCGAGTTGTGACCATGTCGCGGCATTGGTCGCCGCCGTCGGGTCGGTGGCTGATTGGTCGCCGTCAACCATCATTTCGCCACGCCACAGTGCCAGTTGCTGAGTGATGTGATCTGCGCACCACCGGGTGTTGGCGTAGGCAGTGCTGGCCGCCTCAGCCCACGGTGAGGCAGGTGGTGCGGGTGGCGGGGGAGCCGGTGAGGTGATCGTCGTTTCTTGGGTGCCCCGGCCCGCCACGAGCGCGACGATCAGAATGATCAGCAGGATCCCGCCGACGATCAACACCAGCGTGAGGTCGGGGTTGGATTCGTCCTCCGCAGGAGCCGTGGTCGTGTCGGCGGATGCGGCGGTAGTCGTCGGAGCCTCGGTGGTTTCCGGGGCTTCCGTGGTCTCGGGAGCCTCGGTGGTTTCCGGCGCATCCGTAGTCTCGGTGCCCTCTGTCGTGCTGGGGAGCGTGATGTTGCCGGAGTCGTCGCCTCCGCTGCACGCCGACAGCATCAGCATCGCCAACAGCGCGATGAGCGGCAGGAGACGAAGGGTCTTCGGAATGGCGAACGTCATGAGGGCCTCGTCCTCCGAGTGGGTCGACCGCCATTCAAGCAGAGGGGTGATGACGAGAAGGTAACTTGGACCCACCACACAACCCGGTTGCGCACAAGGAGTGGACATGGACTCTCATGGCAGTATCGAGTCGGTTGCCGGTTTCCGCAGCCTAGAGACCCTGCACTGTGTGACGGGGTCTATGCGTCACATCTACGAAACGCACGGGTACGCGGTGAGTGAGGATCTCCTGCTTGGGCTCGGGGCCGGCGTGGGCTTCGTCTACTGGCACCAAAAGGGAGCACCGCCGTTCTACGGCGGGCGGGCCAACGCCGGCGGGCCGAGAGACGAAGGGCTCGAGGTGACGGCGGGAAGGCGCACCGGTGTGGCGGCTGCCTATCGCACAACCTCGAGCGCCCGCAAGGCCGAGCAGAGCTTGGTCACCATGCTCGAGGCCGGCAAGCCGGTGCTCGTGTATGTCGACATGGGTTTCCTGCCGTACTTTGCCGACCTGCCGGATGACTATCACTTCGGCGGCCATGTGGTCGTGGTCGCCGGGTACGACGCGGCCTCCAACCGGGCCCTGATCGCGGACCGGGAGTCAGCCTTGCATCCCATCTCAATGGAAGACCTGGAGCGGGCCCGGGGATCAACGTTCAAGCCGTTTCCGCCGCGCCGTCGCTGGTGCGAGTTCGACTTCAGCGGCGCTCGGGCGCCGACGGCCACAGAGACTCGCACCGCCATCGCAGAGGCAGCAACCGGAATGCTCGAGCCGCCGATCTCCAACTTCGGTGTTGCCGGGATCCGCACCGCCGCAAAACGCACCCTGGCGTGGCCGAAGACCCTCGATGCCGAGTCGCTGGCTCTTGCCTGCCTGAACCTCTGGATCTTCATCGACGCCACCGGGGGAACTGGTGGTGGCATCTTCCGGTACATGTACGGCCGCTTCCTCCGTGAGGCTGCCGAGATCACGGGGGAACCGCAGCTCGCGGTGATCGGCGAGGATTTTGCTGCTATGGGTGACGACTGGCAGGTGGTCGCACATCGGTTCAAGGCGGCCAGCACTGACCCTGATCCCGCCGCAGCCCTGCCGGACGTGGTCGCACCGCTGCCGGCGATTGCCGACCGCGAAGAGGCTGCCTGGACGCAACTCCTCCGGTTGATCGGCTCCGATTGACCGACCTTCGACTCTATTGCTGAGCGCCACTTCTCCGGACGATGAGGACACCGCAAACGTCGACCGACGAGGAGACAGCCATGGCGATCGAAGTCCGCAAGGTCGTACTCGAGGGAGTTGCCGACGCATCGGGTCTGTGGACCCTCATCGACGAGGGGGTATTCGCCGCCGACGACGTGATCGCCGTCATCGGCAAGACCGAGGGCAACGGCGGTGTGAACGACTTCACCAGGATCCTCGCCGACCAGGCTTTTCGCGAGGTCCTGGTCGAACTTGGGACACGTTCGGGTGCGGAGGTCAAAGAGATCCCCATGGTCTGGTCCGGTGGTGTCGACGGAGTCCTCTGCCCGCACGCCACCGTGTTTGCGAGAACGGACGCCCCGCCGAGCGATGAACCTCGGCTCACGGTTGGGATCGCCATGAGCGGTGTGATCCTGCCCGAGGACATCGGCAGGCCGGCGATGGTCGAGAAGGTCGCCGTTGGCGTCGCCCGCGCCATGGCCGATGCCGGGATCACCGATCCTGCAGATGTCCATTACGTACAAACCAAGACTCCGTTGCTCACCATGGAGACAATCGCCGAGGCCGGGGCCCGCGGGGAGTCGGTCTTCACCGACCAGACCTTGGAATCGATGGACATCTCCAACGGCACCTCGGCGCTCGGGATCGCGGTCGCGCTCGGCGAGATCGAGATGCCCGGAGCCGAGCAGATCGCCCGCGACTTCTCGTTGTATTCGGCGGTGGCTTCCTGCTCGTCGGGTGTTGAGCTCGATCAGGCGCAGACCGTGGTGGTCGGCAACGCCCGCGGGATCGGTGGCGACTATCGCTGCGGCCACAGCGTGATGGATGACGCCATCGACATCGAGGGGGTCTACGACGCGATTCGCAATGCCGGTCTCGACCTCCCGGAGCGGGCCAAAGCCGAGGATGTGGCCGATCGCCTCGTCAACGTCTTCGTCAAGTGTGAAGCGGGTCCCACCAGCCGGCTCCGAGGTAGACGCCAGGTGATGCTCAACGATTCGGACGTTCACCACCATCGCCAGATCAAGGGAGCGGTTGGGGGTGTGGTTGCCGCCGCGGTGGGGGACCCAGCCGTGTTTGTCTCGGTGGCGGCGATGCATCAGGGCCCGTCCGGCGGTGGCACAGTGGCGGCGATCGTCGACTTGGGCTGAAGGGCACTGCGATGTACAACGACGGCACGGGTTCCGTCCGTGGTGCGGTGACGACAGTCACGGCCTCCGCCAGCCAGGGGATCGCGGAGCTGCTCGAGGGTCCCGTGCAACCGGCCGAATCGTTGGGAGACTCGACACACACCGCGTGGTTTGGCGTCGGTGACGATGTCGTCGTCCTCGGCGATGGCGAGGCCGTGCGACAGCCCAACTCCGTCGTCATCGCGGGTGCCGCCGCGTCCGACGTGCTCGCCACTGCAGGCCGGGGTGCCCGCTTGGGGGGCGGGGCCATCGAGGTGGGTCCCCATCGAGTCAGTGTCGTCCGGTGGTGGGATCCGCATCCGGCGTTGGACACAACTGCGCCCGACGTCGTCCGGCTGTTCCTCTCGGCTGCGGCGACGTTGGTGCCCCCCGTCGACGCGGATTCACTTGGCTCCGCGCTCACTGGGGGCGATCCGGCGGCGATCGTTGCCGAGGCCGAGCAGTTCATCGGTCGGGGACCCGGGTTGACCCCGACTGGCGATGATCTCCTGACCGGCGCCCTCGGCGCCTACGGTCTGATCGGCGAAGCCTTGCGTGACGATGGGCCCCAGGCCGTCCTCGCGGCCACGATGCCCGGCATCGAGGGCCTGCTCGAGCTGACGGTGGCCTTTTCCGCGGCGTTGCTGCGCCACGCCATGTCGGGCCGAGTTTCCGTTCCCGTCGCCCAAGTGTTGCGGGCGCTGGTTGGACGCACCCCGCTGGACGACGCCGTCGAGGCACTGCTGCGGGTGGGAAACACCTCCGGGCGGGCCTTGGCCCAAGGGGTACTGGTCGGCGCCGAAGCGGCTTGCGCGGTTGCCAAATGACCGGGAGGGTCGAGGTGCACCGCGGCCGCTACTACGACTCGGTTCGGCTGATGCAGGTCAGCCGCGACGTGCTTGCGGTCCCGGGGGTGACCGAGGCGCTTGTGGCGATGGCCACTGAGCTGAACCTGGAACTGCTGGGCGGGATGGGGTTCAGCACCGATGAGGTGGAGCCATGTGGGCCGAACGATCTCCTCATTGCGGTCGCAGCCGAAGACGCCGAAGTGCTTGCAGCCGCCCAAGGTGTGGCCGCGGCGGCGCTGGCCGTCTCAGCGGTGACGGCGGATGGCGCGACGCTGGCTGCCGAAAGGCCGCGAAGGGTCGAGACGGCTGCCGTCGACGCCAACATCGCGCTGGTTTCGGTCCCGGGAGCGAATGCGTTCGTCGAGTCCATGGCGGCGCTGCGGCGCGGTCTGCATGTGATGGTGTTCAGCAACAACGTTCCCCTCGAACAGGAAATCGCGCTCAAACGTGAGGCTCAAGAGTTGGACCTTCTGGTGATGGGGCCGGACTGTGGGACGGCCATCGTTGCTGGGGTTGGGCTGGGCTTCGCCAACGTGGTGCAGCCCGGTCCCGTCGGCATCGTGGGAGCGTCGGGCACCGGTATCCAGCAACTCTGCTGTCTGCTGGACGACGCCGGCATCGGCGTCCGTCACGCGCTGGGAACGGGTAGCCGAGATCTGTCGCAGCCAGTCGGGGGAGTGTCGACGCTTGATGCGCTTGATGCGCTCGATGCCGACCCTGCGGTTGAGGTCATCGTTGTGGTGTCGAAGCCACCTGACCGGGCGGTTGCCGCCAAGGTCCGCACCGCGGCGGCCGCCTGCTCGACTCCGGCCGTCGTGGCGTTTCTGGGCGAGGCAGACGCCACCCTGGAGGACGCCGCCGCCGAGGTGGTCGCCCTTCTCGGTGGCTCCGCGCAACCGGCTACTGCGTGGCGCCGGCCACACGAGCCGCGGCCCCGGCGACCGGCCATCGTTGGACTGTTCTCCGGCGGCACCTTGTGCACGGAAGCCGAATCGGTCGCGGCGCGAGCTGGGGTCGGCGGCCGGTTTGTGGACCTGGGTGCCGACGAGTTCACCTCAGGGCGCCCACATCCCATGATCGACCAACGGCTTCGCCTGGAACACATCGCAGCCGCCATCGAGGACCCGGCGACCGGCGTGCTGCTGATTGATGTGGTGCTCGGCTTTGGTGCCCACCCCGATCCGGCTGCCGAACTGGAGCCGCTCAACGCCGCAGCCGTCGGTCGCGGCATTCCCACCGTCGTGTCACTCTGTGGAACAGCCGGCGACCCGCAAGATCGGGCCCGACAAGCCGCGGTGCTGCACGGCGGCGGCGCATCGGTGTGGCTGTCCAATGCGGCGGCCGCCCGGCATGCGGCTGGTCTCGCCGCGGAGGCGATGTGATGAACCCACTCGCAGGTTTGCTGGATCAGGAACCGGTCGTTGCCACCGTGGGTGCGGCGCTGCTGGCGGACGCCGTCGAGAACCAGGGCGCCAAGGTGGAGCGAACCGATTGGCGACCTCCGCTGGCGGGAACCGCCGGAGCGCTCGCCGTCTTGGCGGCCAACGCCGATACCGGACCTGCTAACACTGAGGCGTTGGACCGAATGCTGGCGGTGCGCCCGCAACTCGTCGACATCGCCACCGCCCGCGAGACGATCCCCGCCCTCGAGGCCGGCACGTTCCTGCACGCCGGGCCACCCATCACCTGGGGTGATTGCAGCGGACCGCTGCGGGGCGCCCTGATGGGGGCGATGCTCTATGAAGGGTTGGCCGACTCGACCGACGAGGCTGTGGCCCGCGGCCCACAGCTGACGCTGGAGCCCTGCCACCACCACCGGGCCGTTGGTCCGATGGCAGGCGTGATCAGCCCAACGATGCCCATCGCCGTCATCGCCGACGGCGCCGGGGATGGCGTTGCCTATGCCACGCTCAACGAAGGGCTCGGCAAGGTCCTGCGCTACGGCGCCTTCGACACCGAGGTCATCGCCCGGCTCCGCTGGATGGACGCGGTTCTGGCCCCAACGCTGAGGGCGGCACTGCGTGAGCATGGTCCCATCGACCTGCAGCCGCTGATCGCCCAGGCGCTGCAGATGGGTGACGACGGACACAACCGCAACCGGGCGGCAACGTCGCTGTTGCTGCGCACCATCGGGGCTGAACTCGTCGATGGGCCTACCCCCGTCGCCGACCGGGCCGCGGTGTATCGCTTCATCGACGGCAACGACCACTTCATGCTCAACCTGGTGATGGCCGCCGGCAAACTGGTGGTCGACGCCGGCGCCGATGTCCCTGGTTCCAGCCTCGTCACGGTCATGGCCCGCAACGGGACCGAGTTTGGTATCCGGCTCTCGGGAACCGGTGACCGTTGGTTCACAGCTCCGGCGCCGGTGGTCGACGGGTTGTTCCTGGGCTCGTTCACCGCCGCCGACGCTAACCCCGACATCGGGGATTCGGCGATCACCGAGACCGTCGGTCTGGGTGGCTTCGCCATGGCGGCGTCTCCGGCCATCGTTGGGTTCGTCGGCGGCACTGTGGCCGGTGCGGTGCAGCGCACCCTGCAGATGTACGAGATCACGCTGGGCGAGCATCCGGCGTATCGAATCCCCTTCCTCGAGTCGCGAGGTACGCCGGTCGGGATCGACGCCGCTCTGGTAGCGCGGACCGGGATCGCGCCGCAGATCAACACGGGGGTCGCCGGACGAGAACCCGGGGTCGGCATGGTCGGCGCCGGCCTGGTCGAGGCGCCGCTGGAGTGTTTTGCCGAGGCAGTACGCGCCCTGGCCGACCCAAATCCCCGTTCTGGCGTGGCTGGGGTACCAAAAAGCGCGCTGTGACCACGCAAGAACAGGAAAGGCACGGTGCCATTAGCCCCTGGTTGGGGGTGGGGACCGAATCTAGGTTGATGGCTTGAGGTTTCTCACGAGATGAGGAGGCTTTCAGATCACGATCGCGCATGAGTTCGTCTACACGAAGCCGGCGACCCTCGAGGACGCCGTTGCCGCGTTGGTCGACCACGGCCCGGGTGCCCGGGTGCTCGCCGGCGGGACCGACGTGGTCCCATGGTTGCGGGACGAGGCGATCGCCCCGACGGCCCTGATCGACATCAAGTCGATCCCCGACTTGCACCTCATCACCGATCTCGATGGTTCGCTACACCTTGGCGCCCTGGTCACGTTCAGCGATCTGCTGGCCTCTCCCCATGTCGTCGCGCGCTACCCGATCCTGGTCGAGATGGGCCACCTCGTCGCATCTGCGGGGATCCGCAACCGGGCGACGCTGGTCGGCAACATCTGTTCGGCGGTGCCGAGCTGCGACGCCGGGCCGGTGCTACTGGCCTACGGGGCGGCCGTCCACGTCGTCGGCCCGGAGGGACGCCGCGACGTATCCATCGCCGACTGGTTCGAGGGGCCCCGTGCCACGGCGCTGCAGGCAGATGAGATCGTCGCCGGGCTCACCGTCCACGCTCCGTCGGAGCCGCACGGTGCCGCCTTCGCCAAGCTGGCGCGATACGAGGGAGAAGACCTCGCTCAAGCCAACCTCGCAGTGGTGATGGCCGAGACCCACCGCTACCGGGTCGCCTTCGGCGCTGTCGGCCCAACGCCGCGGCGGGCCAATTCCATCGAGCAGCTCTTGGACGGTCATCCGCTCGAAGAGGACAAGATCGTCGCGGCACAGCAACTCGTCGCCGACGAGATCTCACCCATCACCGACCTGCGGGCGACCAAGGAATACCGCGAGCACATGTGCCGGGTGATGCTTGGACGCGGACTCCGCGCGGCCGCCTCCCGGCTGGCGGGTGCCGGCCCGCCGTACCCCGCCCGGCTGGTGTAGGAGACACGATGAAGCACGAGATCACGCTGACCGTCAACGGAGGAACACTTCCCATCGACGTCTCGCCCAACGACGTGCTGCTTGACACGCTGCGGACCCAAGTCGGGGTGAAGAGCCCAAAGGTCGGCTGCGAGCGGGGCGACTGCGGGACCTGCACGGTTCTGCTCGACGGGACGAACGTCCGGAGCTGTCTCATCCTGGCGATCGAGGTCGACGGCCACCACATCACCACGGTTGAAGGCATCAGCCACGATGGGTTGAGCGCCCTCCAGGAGGAGCTGATCGCCGCCAGCTCATTCCAATGCGGATTCTGTGCACCGGGGATCGTGCTCGTCGCCGCCGAACTGCTCGGACACCACCCGGAGCCCACCCGCGAGCAGGTACAAGAAGCCATCTCCGGGAACCTGTGCCGCTGCACCGGCTACGACCCCATCGTCGACGCTGTGTTGGCGCTTGCCAACAGAGAGGAGAGTCCGTCGTGAGCGAGCTCACCTATGTCGGTACGCGAGCCCCGCGCATCGACGGCCTCGACAAAGTCAGCGGTGCCGCCCAGTTCGTCGACGATCTCGACTTTGGGCCCGATCTACTCCATGCCGAGGTCATCGAGAGTCCCCATCCCCACGCTCTGATTCTTGGCATTGACACCACCGCAGCCGAGGCGCTCCCCGGCGTGGTCAAGGTGGTGACCGGTGCCGACTTCCCATTCACGTTCGGTGTCTACATGAAGGACCGCTACGTGTTCGCCCAGGACCGGGTCCGGTTTGTCGGCGAGCAAGTGGCCGCCGTCGTGGCCCGCACCCCGCAGATCGCCAAGCGGGCCGCCAAGCTGGTCGAAGTCGCCTACGAGGAGCTGCCGGCCATCCTCGACCCTGATAGCGCCATCACCGAGGATGCCGAGCTGCTCCACCCCGATCTCGCCGACTACCCCCGGGTGCCCTGGTTCTTCCCCCATGAGCACACCAACATCGCCCATTGGCGTAAGACCCGCCGCGGCGACGTCGCAGAGGGCTTTGCGGCGGCGGATGTCGTTCTCGAAGACACCTACGAGGTGCCCCGCTACGCCCACTGCGCGATCGAACCGCACGTCGTGGTCGGCAAGTACGACCTTGCCGGCCGACTCACGATGTGGACGTCATCGCAATCGCCCTATACCCAGCGCAACGTGTTCGCCGAGACGCTGGCACCGCTGGGGCTCACTCATCAGGACATCAGGGTGATCACGCCGTACGTCGGTGGCGGATTCGGCGGCAAGGCCGGGGTCACGATGGAGATCCTCGGGGCGGCCCTCGCCACCGCAGTCAAGGGCCACCCGGTCAAGCTGCGCTGGACCCGCGAACAGGAGTTCTACAACACGTACCAGCGCCAGGGTGTCCGGGCTCGGCTCAAGATTGG
>CAYXMJ010000083.1:9375-12983 GCA_964465915.1 uncultured Acidimicrobiaceae bacterium | reverse complement strand
TCCTGGTGGGTTCCCACCGCGATTGATGTCTTCGGTGATCGTGCCCAACGGGATGGTGCCGGATTGGTCGAAGAGCGGCTGCCATTTGTCGATCACCGCTGTGATCGCAGGATCAGGCGTCAGGGCCGCCCGCTCGACGACGTGATTGGTTGCGGTACTCAGGTCGCGCCGTACGTCGTGGGTGCGCTTGTCGAGCACGAGATCCAGTTCCGATACCACCCGGCCGTACGAGTATGCACTCGTAACGATGCGCGGGTCTCCTGCCGCATCAGGTAGCACACAGTTGTAGGGCAGGTGCGTATGGCCGGTGATCATTACGTCGATTGCGGGATCGAGCGCGTCATTGATCGCAAGGACCGGTCCAGAAATCTCCACGCAGGCATCAACCACACCCGGGGGTGGCGTCTGGGAGCCGCCCTCGTGCAACAGCACAACGATTGCTTCCACACCTTTGGCCTGCAGGATCGGGACGAGTGCGTTCGCCGTCTCTGCCTCGTCGAGGAAGTCGTAGCCCTCGATCCCGGCGGCGGCAACCAAGGTATCGGTGGCCTCGAGGGTCATACCGATGAATGCGACCTCGACGTTTTTGAAGCGCTTGATCCAGTAGGGCGGCAGCGGAGTCTCACCCGTTGCTTCCTCGACCACGTTGGCGGCAAGCCACTGGAAGTCAGCACCGGGATACGGCATGTCTGGGAAGTAGCAACCATCAACAGGATGGCAGCCGCCATCCTGCATCCGGAGCAGTTCGGTGACGCCTTCGTCAAACTCGTGGTTGCCGACGCTTGACACATCGAGGCCCATCGCATTGAGCGACTCAACCGACGGTTCGTCGTGGAAGAGTCCGGAGAAAGCAGGCGAACCGCCGATGAGGTCACCGGCCGCAACGGTGAGGCTGTACTTGTTGCCGGCTCGCAGTTCAGCGAGCTTGGTGGAGAGGTACTCCCCTCCGCCGGCATCGACGCCGTCGGCAGTCCCAGCGTCCTCCGGCTTGACGTGACCGTGATAGTCGTTGAACGCCAGCAGTTGAAGATCGATCAACTGGCCGGGCGGATCGTCCTTCTTGGCGGACGCCGGGTCCGCAGCGAGAGCGAGCGAAGCCATCGCAACCACGAAGGCTGCTACAAGAGCGAAGATGCGACGGGTTTTGGCTCGTGAGCCGTCCCCCGAGGCATGGACAACGGGTATCGACATGGAAGATCCCCCTCCCAATAGGGCCCGGACCAGAGCGATCCCGGGCGGATATGGCCCATTTCTAGCAGAATTCCCATGCCAAAGTCACGCTGAGTAGGCGCCGGGATCGTCCAAGTCCCAAGACGTCGGGGAACTCGCGAAAAGCAATACTCCGACACCACAGAGGGAGCCTTCGATTCCGGGATCACCCTTCTCGACACATCAAGCGTCCGTCGTAACCGGGGCCGCAGCCAAGTCGCGAAAAACAGATCACCGGCTACGAAATCAACCGGGTTTGATTGTCGTTGGAATGACATCGCCGGGGGGACCGGCGTGATCCAGAAGAGGGAGGGTATTGATGGCGAAGTACTTGCTTGCCTACCACGGCGGCGGAATGCCAGAGGCCGAAGAAGAGCAGGCCTCAGTCATGGCCAAATGGGAAGCTTGGTACGGGGCGCTCGGCGCGTCGATTGTCGATGGTGGAGCGCCCACGATGCCCACGCAGACGGTCGGCGCCGACGGTTCGGTCGGCGACGGGGGCGCCAACCCGGTGACGGGCTACACCGTCATCACTGCGGACTCGATGGACGATGCCCTCGCCAAAGCGGCGGGCTGTCCGATCCGGGAAAGCGGTGGCTCCATCGAGGTCGGCGAATGCATCGAGATGTGACGCCCGGAGTGTCATGATCGTGCAGAGGCCCGGCACCACTTGGTGCCGGGCCTCTGTGTTGAGGCAGCTGACCTCTGGTCTTGCGGCTCTAGCGCCGGTGCCAGCGGCCGCGCTTTTTGAACTTGAACACGGCGTTGTTGTCCCCGTCCTGGGAAACGTAGATCCGCTTGCTCCCAACGGCGACGCCGCTCAGTGCACCATGGGGCGGCGAGAAGTCGCTGACGGCGACAGCAGGCCCGAGGTCGAGACCCTCAATGAGCGTCGTGACCCGGCCGCTGCCGAGATGGATCGCCGATACCTGGTCCTTGCCCTCTTCAACCACCAGCAAGTGGCGGCCATCGACTGCAATGCCCTCTGGATTGGCCAACCCGGACGCAACAACCGTCGACCCCGCATCGGTGACTGCGGTGACGGTGCCGAGAGCCCAGTCCGTCACGTAGAGCGTGTCCCCGTCGGAGGCGAGCCCGAGCGCATAGGCGAAGCCGTCGGCGATCACCTCGCCCGCCGAGTTGACGACACCCACGCCGAGCTGAGCAATGGCCAGATCGCCGCCGTGGGCGATTGCATTCACCGCGCCGCCGATCGAACGGATGTCCTCCACGATTTCACCCGTGTTGGGGTTCAGTACCTGGACTGAACCCGAAACGAGTCCGGTGGTGATCAAGAGATCGCCGTCGGCGGCGATCGTATTGGTTGCGGCTGGTCCTTCGAATTGTTGATCAAAACGGTGATAGATAGTGGACGTCGGGTTGCGGCGGTGGCCTTTGAAGCCACGCGCTTCAGCGTCGGCAACCCACACGGTGCCGTCGTCGGTGATCGCGATGGTCGACGGTCCGCTGAACCCTGCTCGGTTGATCCCGCGCGCTCGCCCGCTCGGCGTCACCTTGAAGATCTGAGCATCGGAGTCGGCTGCGAAGAAAAGCTGATCGCGCGCATTGAAGGCAAGGTTGTCGATGATGCCCTCGATCTCCGCCACTACGTCGCGGTCGCCTGAGGGCAATTCGACCTTCAGGACCTGACCCGCGGCGAGATCAGAAACGTGAAGTTCGCCCTTGGAGTTGAACTTCACCGCGGACGGGACCCGGAACCCGTCGGCTAGAACCTCAACGGTCGGATCGACACCCGGAGTGCGGTTGAGCACGTCGGCTCTGGCGATCTGGTTGGTGAAGAACAGCGGGAAGTACAGCAAACCGTCGGGGCCGAAGTCCATCCCGTTGATCCCGAAGATTGGCGTCGGGTCCGCAAAGACGGGAACGGGTGGATCCTCGAGGTCCGGGTCGAGTTCGTACAGGCCCACACCGAGGAAGATGACTCCAACGAAGAGACGGCCGTCATCGGACATGGTGATGGGATTGACCCCCGGCACCACCTGCTGCGTCTTGAAGGTGCCGTCCGGCTTCAGCATGCCGACGGTCCCTCCCAGGATGTCGGTCCAGTACACGGTGCCGTCATCGGCAATGAAGACGTCGTCGGGACCGTTCACGCCGCGCTCGGGACCGATCCGATCGAGGATCTTCCCGTTGCGTGGGTTCTGCACGGTGATTTCGTTGCCGAACACACTGGCGGCGTACACGTTGCCGTTGGGATGTACATAGAGGCCGTTGGGTCCGTTCAGCACCGATCCCCGCCAGATCTCCTTGCCGTCGTCGGGCGTCAAAGGCCCGCCTTGATGAGAGTCGGTTGCGTTGGCCGACACGGCCACGCTCATCACCAACCCCACCGCCATCGCAAGAACCAGAACACGTCGCATCAAGAGGATCCTTCCCCG
>CAYXMJ010000083.1:0-9275 GCA_964465915.1 uncultured Acidimicrobiaceae bacterium | reverse complement strand
CAGGTATGAGCGCGAGGTTGACCGCATACAGCGTCTGCTTCATGCCAGCTCCGGTGCCAAATGCCACGCTCGACGGAAGGTCAAGGCCATCTTCGGCTCCGGCAGCGAGGACTTCGATCGACCCGTCGCGGTTCACGCGTTTCACGGCGTTGTCCGTGATCGCCGCCACGTAGATGTTGCCGTGAACATCGAGAGCGATCCCGTCAGGACCACCGAGTTCCAAACCCGCAGCCACCGTCGACACGTCTCCGGCGCTTCCGTTCTTGCGCACCTCGATGCTCACGATCGAGAACTGCTCGGCAACTGCAACGTAGAGCGTGGCTTTGCGATAGGAGATGCCATTGGCCCCAACGGGACCGATGCCGAAGGCTCCGGTTCCGGCAATGTCCTTGCTCTCGAGCCACTTCTCCACATGGCCGTTGCGCCCAATGCGCCACACGGCACCCAGGGGATCCGCTTCGTCACCATTGGAGAACGAATCGGTGAAGTAGAGAGTGCCCCTCTTGTCGAAGGCAAGGCTGTTGGGGAATCCGGCCGCCTCGGTACCCGGGATGAGGGTCGCCTCTCCACTGCGGCGATCGAACTTCCACACACCGGTTGCGCCGGTCCATTGGGCCGCGCCATAGACGTTGCCACGTGCATCGACGGCTAAGCCGAGAAACCCGGCGCCCTCGCCATCCGGCGCCCAACCGGGAATCGAGCCGAACACCTCGTACTCACTGGAGCCCGGAGCGAACTTCAGCAACTGCCCCAGAGGCGCCAGCGATACAAAGACGTTCCCCGTCTTGTCGACGGCGACACCCTCCGAGAGTTGACCCGCCTCCGCATCGAAGGTGCTGACTATCTCTGAGTGGTCGGCCGCCCCGGCCGAAACCGGGATAACGAGTACTACGGCCAAGGCCGCCAGCATCACACCGATTCGGCGCACCCTTCCCCCTTTGTAGTTCCCCATCTGCATATGTTCTCCCTCTCTCTCCCGCCCGACCGTTTGTCGGGCCCACCTCAAGCTACCAATCCGAATCGGGGCGTGGAGGAGGAATCTGCCATCGCCCCAGGGAGGCCGTTGTCGACGCCCGCGGCGCGGCAGAGTCGGAGATCGTGCGGGAGCTGGCGAAGCGCCCGGACACAAGTCTGGCGGTGCGTTGGGCTGCTACCGGTAGTGAGTGCTTCGTCCGAGTCGTACCGAATCTTGCCATGCCACACATGGCGCCACAGGAGGGACCGGTCGACCCCGGCCGGGGCCGCAACGGGGCGCGGCCTCAAGTGAGGCGTCGCCTCTCACCGACAGGCGCATTGGACGCACCGGACACCATCTCGCCGCGTAGGGTCCAATCATGTTCAAACCACATGCCCACGCGATCTGGGTAGACGCGACGCCCCTCGAGATCACCTTCACCCCGAGTTCGACCCCTTAGGAGAAGACCATGACCCAGCCCCACGAACCCCTGCCGCCCTTCCTCACCGAACCCTCCGGGATCGGGCAGGAGATCAGTGTGACCGGAAAATGGACCCCGACAAGACCGGGAGGCCGGTTCAGGCAGTCCGCCGAGTCGAAGGAGATGCTCCAGGAGTGGGAGGACATCCATGCCGGAGCCAGGGCTGATGAAGGGGTGCTCGCCACAGAGATCAACCATGCGGTCGGCGAAGACGCCGTCCTGGTACACCACGTCTTCAAGGACGCCGACGCCCTGATCCACTACTTCTCCACGACTGCGACGCAGCACATGGCGGCGCTCGCCAAGGTCGCCAAACCGGAAATGCATCTGATCCGTGGCGTCAGCATCCCGGAACCCGTCAGGGAAGCGGTGCTCGCGAAGAACGTCCCTGCGGTGTTTGGAGAGCTCCTCTTCGGATACGTGAGGGAGGACTACCGGAGGCCCGACCCGGAGACAGCCATCATGGTGACCGCCAAGTGGACGTGTAAACCGGGCGAGGACAGCCACCTGGACGACCTCGAGTACTGGTGGCAGCGCGTCGGCACCGACGCCCACTCGATGGAGTTGGGGTTGCTCAGATTCGAGGCGTACCGGGTCATCGGCGAGGATGCGTTGATCATCCACGAAACGTTCGAGACCAACAGCGAGCTGAAGTTCCATCTGTCCAAAGGCACCGCAGAGCGATACAAGAAGGACATCGACGAGATCGCAACACCCGAGGCCTACTTCTTCCGCGGACCGGTTTCGTGGACCATCCGAACGTACTCCAAATTCATGCACCTTCCGGCCACCTACTCCAGTCAGGGAAGCAACTTCACTCAACCCGGCGGGAGCATGAGTGACGGAACGATCGCCTGAACCAACCGCCCCGCGAGGAGTCATCCTGGGCTCGCGGCGCCACTCAGCTCTGCGGTGGTGACCACGTGCCCGTGACACGATCGACCAGGCCGATCAGTTCGTTGGCCACGAGGGTGGGGGTCTCCGCCTGCGGATAGTGCCCCGACCCTTCGGACCACACCACTGTGGCATTCATGATCTCGGCGATCTGGTTGGCCTCGGCGACGGGATCGGGAAAGTCGGGATCGGCGGTGCCCATCACCACGACGGTGGGCTGAGTCACCTGATCGAGCCGACGACCCGATTCCGCATGGGAAGAGCCGGAGATCGTGCGGAAGCTTGCGAAGCGCCCGGACTCCGATAGGTTCTGCGACAGGGCGTCGACGTACCCGTCGAAGTCGGGAGGCTTCGCTCCCGGGTACATGTTCTTGCGGTAGTACGACACCCAGGCGCCCTTGCCCCACGGCGGCATCAACATCGCTCCGAACGCCGCCTTCTGCCACCACTTCTGTGGCACGTCGCGCACAAATGGCCCGAGCAGCATGATGGCGTTGACTTTGTCGGGGGCATCGGTAGCGGCCAGCACGGCCGACGCACACGAGAGAGAGTTGCCCACCAGAACAGCCGCCCCCACGTCGAGGTGGTCGATCAGCGCCAGATAGTCCGAGGCAACTGCAGCGTCGTCGAGTTGGGCCCAACCGGTAGACGAGTCGCCCATACCGCGCAGGTCCATAGCGACCAGTCGGATGCCCGCTTGAGCGACGTCATCGCGAATGTGACGGTAGACGTGGCGTAGATCACCCATGCCGGGGGCGGCAATGACGAGCGGGCCGTCGACGCCGTTGTCGTCGTAGGACAGACGGCCGCCGGGTCGGTCGAGGTAGAGGGTGGTAGGGGTGTTCACAGTCATTCTCCTTCTGGGTTTGTGATGCCGGCTGCGATGCCTTCGAGACCTACGCGCCAGGCGGCGGCGATGTTGGCGTCGGGTGGGAAACGGTTGGCGATTTCGAGCGCAACCATCCCGTGGGCGAAGGCCCATGCTGCTCTCGCTCGATCGCGGTCGCCGGCGACCGCTTCGAGGAGGGGAACCAGGGCACGTTGCTCGGCCCCGGGGGGCAGTTCATCTCGCGGCAGCGGCTGGTCCGTCATGAGCCTGTAGAGGTGTGGGTGGTCCAGGGCCCACACCCGGTATGCGCCGGCAATCCCTGGCACCGGGTCGCCACCGTCGGCAACCGCCTTCTCGAACGCCTCGGCCAACTGGACGAAACCCTCAGCGATGAGCGCAATCTCGAGTTCCCGCTTGTCGGCGACATGCTTGTAGAGCGATGGTGCCTTGATGCCGAGTCCCCCGGCGATGGCACGCATGGTGAGCCCTTCAGGACCGTCGCGTTCGAGGAGGTCACCGGCGACCTGGATGATCTCGTCGCGGCGTGCCACGTCTACCGACTCCCGTCTGGATTGCGCAACCCGTAGCCGGCGGCCCGGTCGAGCGCCACGTGGGCCATCCACGACAGTCCGGCCACGAAGAGGGCGAGCCCAGCCGGCTCGAGTGGCGCCAGGCCGACACCGACGATGAGGGTCAGCAGAAGCGGAGGCAGGAACCGATGCATGGCGTTGTAGTACGGGACGGCCCTGGTGGGCAGATACCCCTTCTCGACCGGCTGACCCACACCAACCAGGAACGTCAGGTCGGGCAGTGCAAACGCGCCGACCGCAACGGTGGTCAGCACGATCGCATCGATCGCCGACCCTTCGAGGTAGCCGTGCTTGATGACTTCGAACCAGGCAAAGACCGTCACGAAGGCCCACACCACGAACCAAACGACACGGGTTGCGATGGTGGTCATTGAGATCCGGCCTGTCGGTGTGGCGGTGGTCGTGGCCGTCATATCGAGTCTCCCTCTCATGGCTAACGTTGTTAGCGCGACCATAGGCTAACGGCATTAGCCTGTCAAGGGCAGTCTTGATCGATCCGACGGCTCGCCCCGTCGGTGACCCAAGCGAGCGCCCCGCTACCAGTGCAGCCGCCTTGGGCGTCGAGCCGCCACTACGGCGATGGCTCGGCCCGGGGCAGCGTGACGATCACGGCAGTGCCCTGACCGGGATTGCTCGACATCGCGATCGTTCCGCCGTGAGCTTCTACGAGGTTGCGGCTGATCGTGAGGCCGAGGCCCGAACCGGTCGAGGTTGAGCCCTTCCGGAAACGATCGAACACCCTGTCGAGATCCTCGGGGGCGATGCCGACGCCGTTGTCGATGACCTCGATGACCAGCGATGATTCGTCGCGGACGGCCTTCACTACGAGCGTGCCTCCGCCGGGCATGGCGTGCACCGCATTGACCACCAGATTCGTGATCACTTCGCGAATGCGGATCGGGTCGAGTACCACATCGTCCAGGCCCGGCCCGAGGCGGACCTCGATGTCGACTCCCGCTGCGGTGGCGGGCCGGCGGTGGGCATCCACCGCGTCCACAACAAGCTGGGCAAGGTCCGTAGGTTCTGGATGAAGCGCAAGGGCTCCGGTCTCGGCAAGGCCGAGGGTGCGCAAGTCCTCGATCAGACGTTCCAACACGCTCACTTCGTCCAAAAGGAGCTCCAGGTGGGCTTCGTCCCGCTCGTGGACCCCGTCAAGCATCGCCTCGACTTCGCCTCGCACAACCGTCAGGGGTGTGCGGAGTTCATGGCCGAGCTCGGCAAGTAGCTGGCGCCTCTCTTGATCCGCCCGCTCGAGGCGCAGAGCCATAGCATTGAAGGAGCGCGCCACCGGGCGAACGGTCGCCGATCCCCTGGCGTCGACCCGCGCGGTGTAGTCGCCATCTGCGAGTGCGTCCGCCGCGGCCATGAGATCCCGAACGGGAAACCACGTGCGGCGCACGTAGCGGACGATCAACACGACGACGAGGGCCACCACGAGCGGCGTCAGGATCACTGCAACCCAACGACTATCCGATGTCGAGCCCAGCACCGCCGTGGCGATGAAGGCCCCAAGAGCGACGAGGAAGCCGAGGAAGACGACAAACCCAACCATGACGCGCCGAGCCATGCGACGCCCAAACTGCTGCCAAGCCTCGGCCCCCTCCCGCTGAGACCACCATTCGGCGTTGGAATCCCAAGGAGCCGAGCTCCAGCCCCCGCGGCTCGGCCCCGGGGGTCTAGGCATCAGAGAACTTGTAGCCGACGCCGTAGACCGTGAGCACGTACTCGGGTCGCCGCGGGTCGGACTCGATCTTGCGCCGCAGGTTCTTGATGTGGGCGTCCACCGACCGCTCGTACGCTTCAAACGAAACGCCGCGCACCGCATCGAGCAGCTGCGCGCGGGTATAGATGCGCCCCGGCTGGCGAGCCAGAACCAGGAGCAGATCGAATTCGCTGACCGTCAGCTCAATCTCGTGATCATCGATAGTTACTCGTCGCTTCGGCAGATCGATCTCCAGCGGCCCGGCGCGCACCAGTTCACCCCCACCGAGGGTCGCGTCGGCTCGCCGCAGCACGGCCCGGATCCTGGCTACCAGCTCTTTTGGGCTGAACGGTTTGGTGATGTAGTCGTCTGCACCAAGTTCGAGCCCGACGATCCGGTCGGTCTCCTCGCTACGCGCGGTCAGCATGATGATGGGCACCGATGAGGTGGCTCGTAGCTCGCGAGTCACGTCGAGGCCATCCCTACCGGGCAGACCAAGGTCGAGCACGATCATGTCGGGCTTCTCCGTGCGTGCCAGCGACAACGCCGACGGCCCGTCGGTGGCTTCGAGTACGTCGAAGCCCGCCTGGCGCAGGTAGTCGCGCACCAGGCGGGCGATCTTGATCTCGTCCTCGACGACCAGAACTCGTGTCACAACAGATCTTCCGAGAGGCGGCATTGGTCGGACAATCCGACGTTACTCGGGCTCCGGAGCCCAGCTATCCACCTCTTCGCGAGCGTGCGCCATGCGGTGCCACTCCTCGAAGCGATCGGTCTCCGTGGGGCCTTCCTCCTTTGTGGCGCCCCGAGAGCCGGAGGCGTCACGACCCCAGAAGGGCCGGAAGTCTTTGTTACGCCACCGAGGCCCATAGCCACGCCGAGAGAACAGCCCGAAGATCACCAAAATGAAGACGAGCTTCGCCAGCAACAGCAGCGGGAAGAGAGCGAGGAACCCGACGCCGGCAGCGCCGCTTCCCGCTCCACCAAACAGCAGCGCCGCCAAGGCGAACCCTGCCAGGACGAGGAACGCAAACCTGAACACCATGTACTCCTTCTGATCGATTGAGGCCACTCTCTCAATCGATTGTGGAGAAGTTGTGAAGACCCGACGGAGGTATGTAGCGCAACCGGGCCGATGCGCTCAAACGGAGACCCCCTCCGCTGAGAGTCTCGTAGGCACCCCAGGGTGATCTCGCCTGGTCTCAGCCAGCGTCGCTACCAGAAACCAGCTGAGTCACAATCAGTCCAGCTGGGGTGCTGGCGTGGGCGATGTTGTAGAGCGAGCCGCACAGCTTCGCATCGTGCCCCCCGGGAGCGTCGTGGGCACGCTCGCAGAGCGTTGTCCCGCCCTGCGGCTGACAACCGGCGACGATGCTCCGGATCGTGTCGGGCGCAACCGTTTGCGGCACGCCCGGCTCGTGCACGCTCTGGGCCTCGGCGACATCAGGTATTGGGCAGTCCGCGGAAGGTCGTTCAACGTGGATCACATCGTGGTCTGCGTCATGTCCAAGGCGCCGCCAAGGAACTCGCACAGCCAACCGTCCGCCTGTGCAGGTTCGGTTCTACGTTGTCTCCCTCCCTGAGGTGCTCTATATGGGCTACGTAGCCCTACTGCTTGTATTCAGCCTGTTCGTTGTGGCCTGCGGCGACTCTGCAGATGCCGCCGACCCGGAGCGCTTCTGCGAAATCCTCGCCGAGCTCGAGCCGCTGGATCGCACTGGCCTTTCGCCGGATGAGAACGTGGAAGTCGTGAACGAAGAGGATGCGCTGCTTGCTGAGGGGTTGGAAGTAGCCCCGGAGGAGATCAAGGCCGACGCCCAAGTGGTTGCCGACGGTGTTGTAGCGTCCAACGAACTCATGCTCGAGGCCGGAGGGGACTTCACCCAAATCCCCCAGGCCGACATGGACGCGGTCGCTAGCGAATACTTCACCGACGAGTTCGAAACCGCTGCCGAAAATGTGGCTACCTGGAGAGCGGCCAGCTGTTCCTGAGGACTTCGGCGGCACGCCGGGAGAGCTCGCACCCATCGCATCCAACAGACTCATCCGTTCTGAACCGCGGTCACACCGACTTCGTCCCGGTTCGTGGCGTTGAATCACGCTGGGCCCCGTCCGTCCGGTAGGTTTGGCGTCGGTGTCACTAGGAGGTGAGGCATGCCCGGTGGATCGAAGTACGAGGGACCGCACGAGGCGCTCGAGGCATACCGGTCGGTAGTCGAAGAAAGCCAGAGCGGCGCCGAGGTGAAGGGCGCCAAGAACCCCTACACCTCGCGCAACGGCCACATGTTCAGCTTCCTCGACCCCGAAGGGTCGGTGGCTCTGAGGCTCTCGGACGAATTGACTGAGGAGTTCCGTTCGAGCTACGAGAGCGGCGACGTGATCCAGTACGGCGCCACCATGCGCGGCTACTCATCTGTCCCGGCCGAGTTGTTGCGCGACACCCCCGCACTCGCAGCCTGGTTCGATCGGTCGTGGGAGTGGATTGGCACCCTGCCGGTCAAGCCCACCAAGAAGGGGTAGCCGGCAGCGGTTTCAACGGCCCGCCACGGTGATCCCGCGGCCCAGGCGCGGCCCGAGCGACGCGACGCTGGCGTCTGTTGAACCTCAGGCGGTGTCTTCGAATGGATTGGGGATCGGTCTGGGTTCCTCCTGGATTCGCCGGTTGAGATCCTGAAGGCGCTCACTGGCCACGTAGTAGCGGCCGCGCCGATCTCCAACGGCACGGAGCAGTCCGACCTCGACGAGCTTCTTCAAGTCGGAGGTGGCAACCCGTTTACTCACGTCGGCGTAGTCGATGTGATCCGGACGACGGACCCGGAAGCCCACGGCGGCGTTGTAGAGGGACCCCATGGTCCGTGCATCCAGGCCGGCCTGGCGCCGCTCGCCGTCAATAGCCTCCCAGAGTCGATCCGACTCCCGAATCCGCCGACCCAGGGTAAGGGCCTGCCGGTAGTGAGCGACCAGCACGAACCGGATCCAAGGGCGAGCATCCCGAGCTGGGTTCCACTTCGCGCCCCCCACCTCAGCAAGCACGTCGTAGTAGGCGGGGGTGTTACGGCCGAGGTACTCCTCGACACTGGAGAACTGGGGAGCGAGAATCCGCTCCCGAGCCAGCACTAGCGTCTGCAGGGCCCGCGCCATCGGCCCGTTGCCGTCTTTGAAGGGATGGACCATCACCAGGTTGAGGTGCGCCATCGCCGCCCGGATCATCGCCGGGTGGGCACCGGCATCCCCATTCATTTCGATGACCAGTTCCTCGATCAGGGCAGGCACCCCGTCAGGATCGGGGCCCTCATAGACCACCTCCCGATCACCGGTGCTCCACACGAACACGGCGCCAGGCCGGTACAGGCCAGGCATCGCGCTCAGATCGTGCCGCATCATCATGAAGTGCAGGCTCCGGACCACAGCCTCGCTGTACGCGAAATGAGGGTCGTCGGCGAGCTGGATGATGTACGTCATCGCATCCCAGTAGTTGTGCACCGCATCCCAGTCCTCGCCGGTGGCCTCCAGCGGTACCCCCCCGTCAATCGCGGCGGCGGCGTCATCGAGACTCACGTTGTGGCCCTCAATGGAATTGGAAGCTTGCACGTTACGAGCGAAAGCCGTTCGCCGCAGCGGGCCGTACCACCGAAGCGGCTCACGCAGCATGAAACGCAGCCGGCATCGAACCCGACCACCGGGCGATGGGCTTGCCCACGCAGAGTGATTTCGGTCGTGCGTGGGCCGATCGGCCCTGGTAGTCGCGCCGTTCTGGCGCGAACCTGCCGCGGACTCGCCAGCGAAGCGTGACGCTCCCGATCGATTCTGGGAGGGGGTGATCG
>CAYXMJ010000082.1:0-13236 GCA_964465915.1 uncultured Acidimicrobiaceae bacterium | reverse complement strand
GGCGAGTGCTGGTATGAGCGGTCGGTCTATACGGGGTGGGAGTCGTTTGGAGTCGACGGGACTCGCAACCTGCTCTACTTCAACCCCGACGGGTTACCGGGCGGACCGTTCATCGCAGAGTCTTGGTTCGAGCGTTGCGAAGGCGAGCCGTGGGAGATCGAGATCATCTTCGATCTGGTCTGGGAAGTGATGGAGTCGTTCGACTTTGTCGAACCCGACCCTGAGTTCAACCCCGCCATCGGGATCACCGGCCTGCCCACGTACCTCGCAGCGCAACCACCCGACCCGGTCACCGAAACCATCGTTTCGCCCGTCACCGGACGCGTCGTCGAGGTCGAATTTGTCGTGACCACCGTCTCGATCGAATGGGGCGACGACGCCGAAACCACGGTCGCCCCCGACCTGTACCGAGAGCTGGTCGGCTACCCCGACGGTGACATCACCCACACCTACGAAACCAGCGCATTCGTCGACCCCGTGGTGTCCTACAACTGGCGAGTCCGGTTCCGCGTCGACCAAGGCGCCTGGCAGGTTGTCAGCGGTGTCGAACCCACCACATGGACCAATCCCTACCAGGTCGACGAAATCGTCGGTAGGGTCACCGGGTGATCGGACCTCACAAATGACCCACGACCCGGCTCAAGCGGTAGCCGAGTCGGTACTCCCCGAAGATGAACGCCTTCGGTTCCTCGAGCTGTGCCGTGCCCGACCGGCGGACCAGCTCCGGGAAGATACCACCAGGGTCGAAGCCCATCTGCGGGTCATCGAGCTCGGAGCGAGGACGTCACCGATCCTCAACATCGACCTTGCCCGCTCGATCGCCGGCACCCTCATCGCGCTGATCGCCAACGCCGACAGCTACACCTTCCAAGAGCGGCGGCTGCTCTCCGGCGCGATCGAATACTTCGTGGCGAAGGGCGACCTGGCCGACGACTACGCCGAACCGAGCGGTCTCGACGACGACGCTCGAGTCACTCGAGCGGTTTGCCGCTTCCTCGATCGAAGCGACCTCGCTGAAGGCTGGTAGCCGGCCGGTCGGAGCGAGGATGGGACAAGAACAACGGCCCCAGACGCGGACGCACGGCGGCGCGCCCCTGGATTACCTTCCCCGCCGCACCGCCGTCGTCGTCAGATCACCTGGAGGTAGACCTCCATCCACCTACCCTCACTCAAAGAAGACCGACCACCAAGGGCCCAAAGACCCGAATCAGGGCCCTGAAATGGGACTTCTCGGTCAGCGTTCGAGGACCTCAACGCCATCGAGCGGGAGTTCGATTGGTTCGCCGCGCACCACGTCTTGAACGGAGATCGTCAGCAAAACCACAACCGACGAGATCTCATCGTCGGTCTCGACTTCGTTGCCGACCCGCCGGATCACGTCGTCCTCCCCCCGGGAGTGCCCCACCGCCGGCTGCCCCGGGCGGTCAAATCCAAAGGTCTGCGTGAGCCGCCCCGAGACGAGCCGCGTCGCCGGGTCGTCCTCTCCACCGGCGGTATCCGGCAGAACCACCACCGTGTCGACCCGCGCCCGGACCGTGTCGGGCCCGTCTACGTGCCACTCGACGACACCAACGTTGGCATCGAACGCGATCCGGTCGACCACAACCTCGGCGTCTCCGTAGTCGGCACTGAAGCGCAAGGCCTCGGACGTCTCGAATGGCAACCCTTCGGTCGTGTACTCAACCTCATGGTCGTAGCTGACCCTCGGTGTCGCCGGCGACAGTCGCAGCGAGGTCGCCTGGCCCGGCGGAATCGCACCGGCGGAGAAGCGCACCGTGACGACGCCGAGCGTCTGCGCGCTGGAAAACTCTGCGCTTGCGGTCACGGGGGCGACACCGCCCAGCACTACCCACTCGCCGCCCTTGAAGGTCTCAACGGTGGCAGGGTCGACGTCGCTGCGCACCGCGGTACTCACCACCAGGTAGAGGTCGGACCCTTGCACATACATCACCTCCGGCCGCGCCCCCACACCATCGGCGACTTCGACGTAGCCAACCGGGAACGCATCAACGACGACTCCAGGCGCTTCGCTCGTGGTGGTCGCAACGGCCGCTTCGGTCTCTGGCACCGCGTCATCACCGGCCAGGAGCACCCATCCGGCTGCGACCATCACACCGATCGCCAGCCCAATCGCCAGGAACCGGAGGCCGGGATTCTTGCCACCGTCCTCGCCGCTGCGGCCGTCCGGGGGGTCGTCGTCGAGGGGGGACTGCAGGAGTTCGCGCCAGACGTCGTCCGTCATCCGCCAGCCCCCGTCGTGACCAGAACAACCTCGGAAGCTGGCAGCCAGACGTACCCACGGGCCCTCAGCGTCACAGGACCCGACCGCTCAGTGCCCCCCAAACGGAGGTTGTAGCGCGGTCTGCCTTCGGCCTCGCGCACCGCGCTGCGCCACTGCGGGCCAACACCCCCAATGCCAAGATGCTCTCGATTGAGGGCGTACTCGCTCGCGATCTCGACCTGGACGATCGTCTGCTCGCCCTGATCGACCAAAGAGATGAGCGACACGAAGACCCCTGGGGCCACCTCGACGCGTGGAGCGCCCTCCGAGAGTTCGAACTCCACATCAACCGGCACGGGAAGGCGGTACTCGTCGATCCGGACGGCCTCGACCGAATCCAATTGGAAACCCTCGACGACCTCGAACCTGGCGGCGCGAGCACTTGGATTGCTCGTTTCGCCTGCGATGTCGCCTCCGGCCGTCACCAGCGACCAACGCACCGGATGGATGGGGTCCATGTCCTCAGGATCGATCGGCGCAAATCCGCTCTGCGGAGACACCCATTGGAGGGCAGGTTCGATATCTGCGAGCGGCACGAGGGTCATCAGGTCATAGCGGAACACCACCTCGTTGCCTTCACGTGACAGGCCCTCCGGCAACAGGACTGCGGGCCCAACAACGGTCTCCGTCGCGTCGACCCACACCGGCCGCGGCACGGTCGGCGTGGACTCGGCTGCCACCGGCACTGTGGTCGTCACCATGGAGTCGGCGCCCGTCAGCGCTCCGATCCCAAGGATGCCTCCGGCGCCGATCAGCAGCCCCACAACCAGACCGATCCAGGCGCTTCGATTCACGCCGTGAGGGTAGTGGGAGGGCTCGGATAGGCAGCAGGCCAACGCCGACGCGGCCCGCTGCGGCCGGGCAGATTGGCCTAGCAGCCCTACACTCGCAGCCAGATGGCGACTACGACGGCACCAACCAACGTGTCGCGCTCTTCCTACTGGCGTGAACTGTGGGAAAGGCGTGACTTCACCCTGCACTTGGCCCGCGGCAGCCTCGCTAGTTCAGTAGCGGGTACGACCCTCGGCCGGGTGTGGTGGCTGATCAATCCCCTTCTGATGTCCGGGGTCTATTTCCTGGTGTTCGGAGTGATCATCAAGGGAACGTCGCGGTCCAACTCGAGCTTTCTCGCCTACCTCATCGTTGGTGTGCTGGTCTTTCGCTTCCTGAGCGTCGGGCTCATCGGCTCCGGGGCAATCATCATCAGCAACACCAAGCTGATCGCCAACTTGCGCTTCCCACGCATGGTGCTTCCGCTGGCCGCCGTCATCGACGCCCTCGCTACTTTCCTCGCCGGACTCGCCGTCTTCTACCTGCTGGTCACCCCGGTCAGCTGCCTCCAGGCGGCCGGCAACTCGGACATCACATGCATCACGCCGACCTACCGGATTGCCTTGCTTCCCTTGGCCATAGTCATCCAGTTTGCGTTCACGCTCGGCATCGGCGCCTTCGTGGCCAGGATCATCGTCCCCAATCGGGACGCCCGGAACCTCATCCCTCACCTCACCCGCATCTGGTTCTATCTTTCGCCGATCCTCTGGGGAGTCGAGAGGCTGGCCAACCAGACCGAGTTCCTCCAGGCACTCATCAAGTCCAACCCCATGTTCTCGATGCTGTCGATCTACCGCACCGCTCTGATCAACGACCCGTTTGAGCCTGTCATGCTGGCTCTTGCCGCCGCATGGGCGGTCGTCATGCTCACCTTCGGGGTGTGGTCGTTCCGGCGCCACGAAGCAGCGATGGCCAGGTACGTATGACCACCGATCTCGGCGCTCCCGCTCCGCTACGGGTTGGCCCGCCGCTGCCCTACCACCGCCCCGACTGGAGCAGCGCCCGACCCATCGACCGCATCGCCGAAGGCCTCCTCGAGGTCGGTCTGGTTCGCGCCGGGGAACCCGACCCCATCCCACTCATGCCGCCCTTCCGCTGGCGAAGCGACCCGAGCCTCCCCACCCCACGCGACCTCGCCTCGTGGGGATTCCTCGATCCGCTTCTCGAGATGTACTCCGAGACTCGCGAACCGCGATACCTCGAACCTGCGGTTGACCTCGCCCGCGACTGGACCCGCGCTCATCGCGGCGAAACCGCTCCAGACACGATGGATGTCCAAGCGGCGCGGACGTGGCGCCTGGCGTACATCCTCGCCGAGGCCGAGCGATACGGAGGCTTCGGGCCGGCAGAACTCCAGCCCTTGTGGGATTTGGCCTCGCAGGCCGAGACGGCGCTCGGAGCAGACCCCGGCGTCCCGGCCACTTGCGGTCTACTTGCCCTCGCCACACGCCTGTCGGGCAACGCCCGCCACCGAAAAACCGAGGCACAAATCGCCGCCGTCGAGGCGTTCCGCAATGCCTTCGGCCCCGACGGGATCCACCGCAGCCACGATCCGGCCCGCCACAACGCCGAGCTGGGACTACTCACCGCTGTGCTACGAAGCGAGATGGTCGAGGCACCCGAACTCAGCGGCCTGCAAGAGCGGGCAGAGGAAGCGCTCGCCTGGTTTGTGCTTCCCGACGGGACGTTGGCGACGTTCGGCGACACCGGCGAGCAATACATCTCGCCCGCGTGGGACGGCCCGCAGATCGCCTTGCGCTTTGTCCACGACCGCTACCGAAGTGAGGCCCTCCGCCACCTCGCCAGCATGGGCCGGATCGGCGCACCACCGCAGGGGAGTTTCAAGGTGTTCCCCGATTCGGGCTATTTCGTGATCCGCCCAGCGCGCCCTTTCACCCCGGACCGTGATCCCGGGGCCAGCTATGTAGCCCTCCAGGCCGGCAGCGACCGGCGCCGCCACCCCCAACGCGACGATTTGGCAGTCGTGTGGTTCGATCGTGGTCGCCGGATCCTGGTCAACGGCGGAGCCCGCCCACCGGCACCCCCCGACGCAGCCGCGGTCAAGTACTTCGTTTCGCCACGAGCCCACAACACCGTCACGGTTGACGGCAGGCGACCTACCGGCGCAGCAACGATCGAACGTTGGGGCGAATTGCGCGGTGTGGTGTTCGCCGATGCTCGCGCCGAGATCGAAACCGTCACCCATCGTCGCAGCGTGATGACCAAGCCAACCGAGTGGTTACTCATCGTCGACATGCTGTATGACAACGTCGGCGTGACGCACAACTACCGTCAACGGTTCCACGCCGCAGAAGAACTCGATCTCGTCAAGGACGGGCGCCGCTACATGCTGACAGACCTCGGAAACCCGTTGGCCTTCGCCGCTCCGCTGCGCGCAAGCCAGCAACCGCTCACGCCCATGCGCCGCAAGACGGCGCCACGCCTCAATGGTTGGTGGGCGCCCCGGGCCGGCGTCATGGTGCCGAACTGGGCGTTCGGTTGGGAACTCAACGGCGCCCAAGCCACCTTCGCCACACTCTTCGCGTTCGACCGTCCGCCGACCCCAATCGTCCATCCCGAGGGGACGATCGGTTGGGTCCACGACGGCGTCGAGACGAAGATCGCGGTGCGCGACGTCGGGTTGGTTGATATCCACGAGCGGCCCGCATACCCGACAACGGAGACGGCATGACGATGGCTCTCCCCGCTCCCGGCACGCTTTCGTTCCTGATCGTTGGCACGTCTCGGTCCGGCACCACCCTGGTGCAGCGACTCTGTGCCGAATTGCCCGGCGTGTGGGTTCCGGCGGAGACGCATTACTGGGCGTTGGCCGACCGCGCCCGCTATCGCTACGACTTCCCGCTGCGCGGAGCCGACCGGCCCGGCATGGTCAACTGGGCCGTGAAGGAACTCGACGAACGGACCCTCGGCGTCAACTCAGGCGACATCCTGAGCGAGACCCGGATCCGGGACCGCCGCATCGGACTCTTCCACGTGTTCGAATCGATGGTTGCCGCGATGAGTCCCCCGGCGGTCGTACTGGGCGAGAAGACCCCCGGACACATCGCCTACTGGGAGCACCTGACCCAGAGCCAGCCCCACCTCAAGCTGGTGGCGGTCGTGCGCGACCCGCGAGCCGTGTATCGCTCCCATCTCGGCGTCCCCTGGGGAGAAAGAGACGCCCATTCGCTGGCCGAGCGTTGGCTGTTGCACCAACGGTCGATACAAGATGCGGAAAGGATCCTCGGCCCGCAACGATGCCTCGTAGCTCGATACGAGGACATCGTGTCCGACACTGGGGCCTATCAGGAACGACTTGCCAACTTCCTCGAGGTTCCGTATCAACCACAGCCGCTCACGGACGACTTAGTGACCCGCTACCCACTGTTCGCCGAACGCGAGTCGTGGAAGGCCGGAGCGATGGGCGCCGTCACCACCGACCGCGTTGCCACCTGGAAAGGCGAATTGACCGAAGAGGACCGGGCCATCATCGAGCACACCTGTGGCGAGACGATGATCGACTTCGGCTACGAACCGTCCGCAACGGCACCGGCCCCGGCGCCGTCGGAGGATTCTCGCCTCCGCATCGATGCCTACCGCCATTGGTACGCAACAGTCGCCGCACTCTCCGACCTACCCCTGTACTGAGATGACCCCAGAGCCACGGACAATCGCCGACGGTCTCACCTCGTTGATCGAACGATTCGAGCCGCCGCCGCTGCCGCCGGGCAATGCCCCGGTGTTCCTCTTCGCCTCGGCCTGGCGCTCCGGTTCGACCTTGGTGCAGCGCCTCATCGTGTCGAGCGGAGAGCTGCTGATGTGGGGTGAGCCTTATGACCACTCCACCTTGGTGCGGCGGATGGCCGAGTCACTGATTCCCTTCAGCGACAAATGGCCTCCGGCCAACTACATCGTCGACCCGCAAGACCCCCCGACGGCCGAACGATGGATCGCCAATGCCTACCCGAGCCCGACGGACCTGCTCGCCGCCCACCGCGCCTTCTTCGATCGGCTGTTCAGCGAGCCTGCCACAGCGTCCGGCTTCTCGCGTTGGGGTTTCAAAGGCGTCAGGCTCGGGGGCGAACACGCCCTATACCTCAAACGGATCTACCCGGACGCCCGCTTCATCTTCCTCCACCGCAACCCGTACGACGCCTTCTTGTCGTACCGGATGTTGCACGAGATCAGGGCCCACAGCTACTGGTGGTATCACCGCTGGCCGGACGAACAGGTTGCCACCGCAGAGCACTTCGGTGCGATCTGGAACCGACTCACCGAGTCGTTCATCCGATGGGCGCCCGAGGTTGGCGGCACGATCGTTGCCTATGAAGACCTCACCCGCGGTTCGAAGTTCGCAACCATTGCCAACGTTGCGGACGTGCCAATCGACGAATCCATCCTCGAGAGCAGAGTCGGGGGCACCCGCCAGCAGCGCGGCGAATGGGACCGGGCTCAGCACGACCTCACCCCGGCCGAGCTGGCCGGACTAAGGGAAACGGCCGGACGACTCGGTCGAGCGTTAGGGTACGTTGGCCCGTCGACAGGTGGGGTTCGGTCCTGATGGCACTCGGTGGTGTGAAGAAATACGTCCCAGGCCAGGTCAAGCGCGGAGTGAAACTCTTCGTGCTTCGACCGGACGTCGCGGCCTCCGACTACAGATCCGTCGAGGTCGGTGGTCTGGCTCCAGAGTCGGCAAGGCCCTCCGCTCCTGCGACGGGCAGAAGCCCCACCACCGCAGAGGGCGCGACCGAGCGCGAACGCCTGCAGCACCTCAAGGAGCAGGCCAAGTCGCAGCAGGCCCGGACCAAAGGGCTCACATCACAGCTGGAGCGGGCCCGCCAACTCAATGAGGAAGCCAAGAGCCAGCGCGATCGCTCCAAGAAGCAAGTGAAGCAATTGCGCCAACAGCGCGACGACGCCCGCAAGCAGCTTCGCCAAACCAGGGAACAGCGGGACAAGGCACGCCAAGACTTGCGCGGCGCCCGACGCCGTTTGGCAGACCTGCAGCGCGAGATCCGCTTCCCGGAGGAGGCCTGGTGGGAACAGCGGTCAGAGTTGGCTGCTCCGGCAGGGCTGGAACTTCACGACCTGTCGTATTTCCCTGGCGGCACCCAGAACCCATACCTGCGTCTGCTGTACGCCCGGTGTCCCGAGGTTGGATTTGATGCCCGCCCGCTGGGCTCACTCGACCACCTCTACCGCCTGCCTGCCGACTCGGCGTTCCACCTCCATTGGACACGGATCGCCCAACTCGGGGCAACGACCGAAGAACGGGCCAGAGAGAAGACCGCCGAGTTCCTCGCTCCGATCGAATCGTATGTCGAACGCGGTGGCACGTTCCTGTGGAGCATCCACGAACCGCTCCCGCACGACTGCCCATTCCCCAACGTCGAGATCGAGCTGCGACAACGATTGATCGAACTCGCCCACGGTATTCACGTCCTGCACGCCCGGACGGTTGAAGAGGTCGAGCCGTACTACACGATCGATCCCGACAAGCTGTTCGTCGTCGACCACCCGCTCTACAACGGAATCTACGAGGAGTACCTCACCCGCGAGGCCGCCCGCAGCCTGATCGGTCTCGACGACGACGAGGTGATGCTACTCGCCTTCGGCGCCATCCGGCCGTACAAGGGCTTCGACCGCTTGGTTCGCCTGCTGCCGAAACTCACCGCCGACACGGGCTTGCGCCTCAGGGTCATGGTCGCCGGACCCACCATGGGCTCCATCGACAACTCCGACCTGATCGAGGCGGTTGAGGTGACCGAAGGCGCCAGTATCACGGCCAATCCGATCCCCGACGAACACGTCCAGGTCATGTTCAGGAGCGCCGACGTCGTCGTACTCCCCTACCGCCAAGTGCTGAACTCGGGAGTCCTCATGCTCGGGCTCACCTTCGGATGCCGCTCGGTCGCCCCCGACAACAGCGTCACCCGCGACGTGCTCGACTCTGGACTGGTGCACCTCTTCGAACGGTCCTCCGATGAGGACCTGTTCCGAGCCATCAAAGAAGCCATCGCGGCTCGCGCCGATCAGGGTGAACTTCCCGCAGCGTTCCGCGACCGGTACGATGCCACCGCCATCGCCGGGCAATTCGCCGCCCACCTCGAACGGCTCGTCATCCATGACTGACCGCCGACCCGCCGTGGCCCCCACTGCAACGATCCCTACCCCGGAGTAACCGTGAAGAGTGTCTTCATCTGTACCCTGCCGAGAACCGGAAGCAGCTTGCTCGCCGCCGATATGCGCAGCACCAACGCTCTCGGCACGCCCCGAGAGTTCTTCAACCGGCCGCGCTACGAACGTCTCACCAACAAGTGGGATGTCCCGCGTGGTGACCTGGATGCGTACATCGCGAAGCTGCACGCCAAGACGGCCTCACCCAACGGTGTACTCGCCGTCAAGCTGATGGTCCGCCACCTCGACATCCTCACCACAGAGGGCATGCTGCCGCCCGAACCGGGCCGGCTTCGCAACCTGACCAAGCACTTCGGTGACGTGGTGGTGGTCAAGCTGCTGCGAAAGGACAAGCTTCGCCAAGCCATCTCCCTGACCAAGGCACAGCAGACCGGCAAGTGGGGGGTGCTGAAAGAGCAAACCGCCGATCCCTTCTACGATCGCGACGCTCTGATCGCCAACCTCGTGCGGATCGTTGAGGATGAGGCCATGTGGGAGCGCGAACTGGAAGCGTCTGAACTCACGCCCTCCATCACAATCGACTACGAGGACATCCCAGCCGCTCGTGACGAGCTGCTGCTCGAAATCGCCGGACTGCTCGAACTGCCCGACGCTGCCGCGATCGTGGCCAACCGCGATCGTGAGGACATCAAGCTCCAGAAGCAGTCGGACGCCCTCACCGAAGAGTGGTACGACCGTTTCATCAGCGGCTGACATGAACGCGTCCCCGAGCTGCCTCATGCACGTCATCGGGGCCCGCCCCAACTTCATGAAAGCTGCCCCGGTGGTGGCGGCGGCCCAAGCCCTGGGCTCGAACCCTTTGCTGGTCCACACGGGGCAGCACTACGACCGGCAGCTCTCCGAGGTGTTCTTCGAGCAACTCGGGCTGCCGGAGCCCGACATCAATCTTGGGGTGGGGTCCGGTTCCCACGCGACCCAAACGGCTGCGCTGCTGACGGCACTCGAGGCCACGATGCTCGACATTCAGCCTGCGGCGGTGGTCGTGTACGGGGACGTCAACTCAACACTGGCGGCTGCGCTGGTGGCGTCCAAGCTGCTCATACCGCTCGCTCACGTGGAGGCCGGGCTGCGCAGTTTTGACCGAACGATGCCCGAGGAGGTCAACCGCGTTGTGACCGACGCGCTGGCAGACCTCCTCCTCATCACCTCGCCGGAGGCCGCCGACCACCTGGCCGCCGAAGGTATTGCGGCCGACCGGATCCGCCCCGTCGGCAATCCTATGATCGATACGTTGGTTCGGTTCCGGGACCGGCTCGATGCGACATCCATCCGAGCCACACACGGGATAGGCGAAACGTTCGGAGTTGTGACGCTGCATCGGCCAGCGAACGTCGATCATGCTGATCGGGCTCAGGCCATCGTGGACGCAATGGCCGCTGTGGCTTCCGAGCTTCCTCTGGTGATCCCGCTTCATCCACGCGGCCGCGAGGTACTTGGGGCGGCAGGACTGTTCGACCATCCCGGACTCCTGGTGATCGACCCGCTCGGCTACACCGACTTCATGTCGCTGGTCGCCGATTCATCCCTCGTACTCACCGACTCGGGCGGGATCCAGGAGGAAACGTCGATCCTCGGCGTTCCGTGCCTGACCGTGCGACCCAACACCGAGCGTCCCATCACTGTGACGATGGGAACCAACCGATTGGTTGAACCCGACGAGATCGCGACCGCCGCCCACGCGGCCCTGGCGCGCGACTGGGTCCCGGCCGACATCCCGCTGTGGGATGGCCACGCCGGCGGCAGGATTGCCGAGATTCTGGCCGACCGCTACGAAGCCTGACCGCCGAACCCGGAGAGGTAGAAGCCTCGCCGGATGCCGCCTGTCAGTCGATGGCACCTAGGTCTCGGTAGATCTCGAGATAGCGCTGGGCGTTGTCGTCCCAGGTGCGGTGGGCACGAACCCAGGTTGCCCCTTGTTCGGCCAACGCGCCTCGGGCCGCCTCGTCGCCGACGAGTCGGTTGAGGACCATGGCGAGATCAGCGGCGTTCTCCGGTTCGAAGGTGACGGCGGCCCCGGACTCGGACGCGATGTCGGCCAGGGCCGGTACGGCCGACATCACCAAGGCCCGCCCGGTACTCATCGCCTCAAACGGTTTGAGTGGCGTCACCAACCGGCACACCCGATCGTTGCGCCGGGGCACGACGAAGATGTCGATGAGGCTGTAGTAGCCGAGGACCTGGTCGTATGGCACTCTGCCGGTGAAGCTCACCACGTCGGCAATGCCGCGCCTGGCTGCAAGCTGCTCGAGACTCTCACGCTGATCGCCATCACCAACGATGAGGCCGCGGACGGGTAGTCCGGAATCCCGGGCCAACCGCAGCGCCTTGATGAGCGTGTCGATCCCCTCATAGGACACGAGGCTCGAGATGTAGCCGACGACGACCTCCGTCGACGCGATGCCGAGGCTCTGCGCCAATTCCTCGCTGCGAGTCATCACAGGGAAGTCGGCGGGATCAACGGCATTCGGGATGATCGTCACCCGGGCGGGATCGACCCCATCGGCGGCCATGCGGCTGCGCATCGTCTCAGCGAGAGTCACAACGTGATCTGCCCGCTGGATACACCCCAACTCGCGTTCATGACGCCACCGGAAGCGGTCTGCCTCGGGCTTGCGCTCCGGCGACTTCGACAACCAAGTCTCTTCCCAGAATCCGCGCACCTCGTACACCACCGGCAGATCAAACCACTCGCCGAGGGCGAGAGCCAGCAGCGGGTTCTCAAAGTCGGAATGGGCATGCAACACCCGAGGTCTGACCTCCTCGACGATTGGAACCAGCGCAGCGAGGTTCGCATCAAGCCGATCGTCCCAGCGACGCGGAACCTCACCGTGGCCGATGCGGTAGTGAGGAATGCCATCGACGTACTCGATGGCGGCATCGGCCTCGCCACCGACGTACCAGGGGAACCCGAGCTTGGTCACCACGGCCGGGTCGAGGCCGACCGACCGCTGCGCCGTCACCACCGACTGCGTCCGTACCGTGTAGCCGGCGAGTGTCTGCGGCAGCGACTTGCCGACCACGTGGAGCACCCGGCCTTGCGCACGATCCACCAGGATGGGGGCGCCCGCCGCCTGTGACGGACTCTGCCAGGTCGGACTCCACTCGCCGGACAGGACCACGTGCTCGCCATCAACGACATCGGCAGCAGCTCGCAACCGTTGATCAGTGCCGAACCAGCCAACGCCCCGGTCAAGCACCCATTTGGCATCCTCGACGTTGCCTTGGCGTAGTAGCCCCAGTCCGAACTGGGTGACGAAGGCAGCCCTCCGCCGCTTCTTGGCGGGTGGCCCCTGCTCCTCGATCGGCTTCTCGCCGGCCGACGTTTCGCCGGCCGTGACCCCCACCACGACGGCGGATTCTCGGTAAAGATCGACGCTCGACTTCCCGAAGAAGGTCAACACGGTGTCGCGAAACAGATCGGCTAACGCTCCCGGACCACGCCGCAACTGTCCGTAGACCAGACGGGCGCCGAGTCGAGTGAATTGGACGAGACGTGCAGACAATGACATGCAGCGGCGATGGTAGGGCGAGAAACGGGTACGAAAGGCACCTCTTGTTGAACTGAACCAGCAGCAGCATCCAAGGACAGGTATGGGAACCCTTCGCAATTTCATCGCGCTCTGTGTGGCTTTGGCCGCGTTCTTGGTGCCGGGCCTCAGCGCGGCACAGATTGACGCGGGCGCCGAACCCGGGGCGACCAACGCTACAGCCGCAGCCGCGGTCTCAGCCACGATCACCTTCGTGGGCGGAGGCTTTGGTCACACGGTCGGGATGAGCCAATACGGGGCCCAGGGGCGCGCCCTCGCCGGTTTCACCGGCGAGGAGATCGTCACTGCCTACTACACCGGCACCGAGGTCGAGCCGACCTCCGCGCTGCCGCTCGAACCCGAGGTCCTGGGAGTGGAGCGCCCACTGTGGGTTGGCTT
>CAYXMJ010000081.1:0-13290 GCA_964465915.1 uncultured Acidimicrobiaceae bacterium | reverse complement strand
CGAGGTTGGCGCAGGATCCATCGCGATGGGAGGACGAACATCTTGACGGAGGCCCCCGGGCGCTGCCGAAATCTGTGGTGGTTTCATGGCTAAGTGATATCAAAAACAAGGAGTTCATATCAATAGCATCATTCGGAACCGCGAAACATTGTTTAACGATGCCACACGGGATACGGGGACAGAATCCTCAGTCCTGATGCCAGGGGACTGCTTCGCCGGTCTGGACGTCCCACAGCGCCTTGTAGATGCCGGGGACCGCTATGAGTTCCTCGTGGGTGCCGGCTTGGCTGAGCTTGCCTCGGTCGAGCACGTAGATGCGGTCCGCATGGCGGATGGTGGAGAGGCGGTGGGCGATGACCACGGTGGTGCGGTCGATCGAGATGCGCTCGAGTGAGCGCTGAATGGCCGCCTCGGTCTCGTTGTCGACGGCGGAGGTTGCCTCGTCGAGGACGAGCACCGGGGGATCCGAGAGCACGGCCCGGGCAATAGAGATGCGCTGACGCTGTCCGCCGGAGAGCTTCTGGCCGCGTTCACCGACGATCGTCTCGTAGCCGGCGGGGAGTTCCCGGATGAACTCGTCGGCCTCTGCAATCTCAGCCGCGCGGCGCACTTCGTCGCGGCTCGCACCGGGCAAGCTGTAGGCGATGTTCTCGAAGACGGTCCCGTGGAAGAGAAACACGTCCTGGCTGACCAGACCGATGGAACGTCGCAGGTCGCCGAGTTGGAGCTCGCGCAGATCGTGACCGTCAAAGAGGATGACCCCGTGATCGACGTCGTAGAAGCGCAGCAACAGCTTCACTACGGTCGTCTTGCCCGATCCGGTGGCCCCCACGAAGGCGGTCGTCTTGCCGGCCTCCAGTTGCAGACTCAGATCATGGAGGACCGGGAAACCGGGCTCATATGAGAAGGTGATCTGGTCAAACTCGATTCCCCCCCGAACCACGTCGAGAGGGTGCGTCTTGGGACCGTCGGAGATCTGCGGCTCGGTGTCGAGCACATTGAGGATGCGGTTCGTAGATGCCATGGCTCTCTGATAGAGGTCCATGGTCTGGCCGAGCCTGGTCAGCGGCCACAACAGGCGTTGGGTGAGAAACACCAGCGTCACATACACGGCACCGTCCATCGTGCCTTCGATCGTCTGGAACCCGCCCCAGACAAGGGTCGCCATGAACCCGACCAGGATCGCGATCCGGATCAGCGGACTGAAGGCCGACGAGAGCTTGATCGCGGATCGATTCGCCGCTCGATAGCGGTCGCTCTCGAACTCGATCCGTTCGACCTCGCGTTCCTCGGCAGTGAAGCTCTTGATGGTGGCCATGCCACCGACATTGTTGGCCAGTTGGCTGTTGAGTATGCCGGCCTGATCTCGCACCACCGCGTAGCGCGGCTCGAGGCGGCGTTGGTAGCGGATGGAGCCCCACATGATGATCGGCATCGGCAGGAACGCCACCCAGGCCACCTGGGGCGCCACGATGAAGAAGAAGCCACCGATGAGTACGACGGTGGTGAACATCGCGATGATGTCGTTGGCGCCGTGATCGAGGAATCGCTCGAGTTGATTCACGTCGTCGTTGAGCACGGCCATCAGGTCACCGCTCGGGCGGTTCTCGAAGAAGGCCATCTCGAGGTCCTGGACGTGGGCGTAGGCGTCGATCCGCAGATCGTGCTGGATGTTCTGGGCCAGGTTGCGCCACTCCACTGCTGCGAGGTACTCGAAGAGCGATTCCAGGGCCCACACGATGAAGGTGATCACGGCCAGGATGACGAGTTGGGTGCGCGCGTCGGTCACGCCAAACCAGTCGCTGAGCAGCGAGTCCTCTTGCTCGACTACGACGTTGATCGCAACGCCGATGAGAAGCGGTGGGGCCAGGTCGAATGCCTTGTTGAGGATGGACCAGGCGGTGGCTCTGACGATCTGGGGACGCTGCGGGCGGGCGTAGCGCCACAGTCGCACCAGGGGTGCTGTGGCTGTGGTCGAGGACATGGCGGCCGAGGCTAGTGGTCCGCCAGTCGGGCTGTGGCCGACGGCGGGATTCGGCTGGAAACTCCTTGCGATAGCCGTACCGGCGCACGTAGATTCCACGTCATGCCAGTCGCCCCCACTCCATTTCCGATGTTCCCGCTCGGCAGCGTGCTCTTCCCGGGTGGAGTGCTACCCCTTCACGTCTTCGAGCCCCGCTACGTCGACATGATCAACGATGTGCTTGACGGCGACCAGCAGTTCGGCGTCGTACTCATCGAACGGGGATCCGAAGTTGGCGGGGGAGACGTCCGCTTCGACGTCGGCACGGTGGCTCGCATGGCCCGCATCGGCGCCCTCGACGATGACCGCCTGTTTGTCGTTGCCGTCGGCGCCGGCCGAATCCGAGTCGTTCGGTGGCTGCCGGATGATCCTTACCCCCGGGCCGAAGTGGTTCCCCTCGACGATCCAACCGGCAACGGCAGCCTGGGCGGCCTGGTGACCGAAAACCGCAAACTGCTGCGCAAGGTGTTGGCCCTCGCCAGTGAGCTGGGCAGCAGCGTGGGAGATGCCGACCCGGAACTGCCGCACGATCCGGTCGCAGCCTCGTGGGAGCTGTGTTCTGCCGCCCCGGTGGAGCAGCTCGATCGGCAGCGTCTACTGGAGACCGACGACCCATCACAGCGGCTCACCGCGCTGCGGGAACTGCTCGAAGACTCGGCGGCGACGCTCCAGCTTCGGCTCGAGCGCGGCTGACGACGGAAGGGCTGGGCGCTACCCGTCGTCGGGTGGAGGTTCCTCGGCGAGGACCCCGATATAGACGGTCACCACCTGCTGGAACCCGACGACCTGGCCCGGCTGGGGGTCTTGTCCGACCACCTTGCCGACCCTGTCGGGATCTTCGGTGGGTCGGTTGGCGACCTGCCAACTGACGTTCAATCCGCTCTGGGCGTTGAAGTCCGCAATCCTGGCGTCAACCGCGCCGAGATCGAGACCACGCAGGTCGATCATCACCGGCGGCTGGCCGCTCGAGATCAGAACGACGACCCGCGACCCCTGCCGGACCGTCGCTCCGCCGCGTGGGCTCTGCGACAGCAGGGTACCTTCCGGTTGGCTGGATGCCACCGGAACGAAGGATGAGAACAGACCCGCCTTGTGGATCAGGCTGCTGGCCGAACCCTTGCTCCTGCCTAGAACGTCGGGAACCGTGGTGTTGGGGACCCGGTAGTAGGCCGTGGTGCCCTCCGGCGCTTCGGGGAAGTTGAACTCGGGCAAGTCGGCGACGACGAACTCCATGAACTGTTTCCAAATCGGGGCAGCCAGGGTTCCGCCGTAGGCTCGCGAGTAGCCCTGGTTTTGCTGGGTGACGTCGTTGAAGACGGTGAAGTTGACCATCTCGACCTGGGCGTCGGCGTAGCCGACCCACACCGCGGTCGTCAGCTGCGGAATGAACCCCATGAACCAAACGTCACGGAAGTCCTGAGCCGTTCCGGTCTTACCCGCCTGCGGCCGGCCGATCTGGGCTCGGGTCGCCGTACCGCCGGAGACGACCTTCTCGAGCGCTCCCACCGCCGCCGCAGTAAGGGCGGGGTCGAGGACCTGCTGCCGGTCGACCTCATGCTGGTAGACGACATTGCCTTCCGTGTCCTCGATACGCTCGATCAGGTAGCTGTCGACCTTCTGTCCGTAGTTGGCGATGGTGGAGTAGGCCGATGCCATCTCCAGCGGGCTGACGCTCTGGGTGCCGAGGGCGATAGAGAGGACCGGGTTCAGCGGCGATTCGATGCCGATTCGGTGCGCCATCTCGACGATGTTCTCCGGCCCCACCGCGGCGGACACCTGGGCGTACACCGTGTTGTAGGAGTTGTAGGTTGCCTGCTCGAGGGTGGCGAGGTCCTTGCTGCCGCCGGCGTTGCGCACATTCCAGATGTTCCCGCCGTCGGGAGCGCAGGGGTAGCCACAGTCGATCCGCTGTGGGCTCCGGGCGTCCCAGTGGCTGCCGAGCGTGATCGGCCGGCCTTCTAGGCTTCCCTTCTCGAGCGCGGTCAACAGCGCAACCGGCTTGAACGCCGAGCCGGCCTGGCGCCGACCCTCGGTGGCGAGGTCATACGGGCGCTGCCCCGCCTCGATGTCTGTGCCGAATTCGATCCCGCTGGCCATCACCCGCACCGCGCCGGTGGTGTTGTCGACCATGGCAATGGCTCCGGTCGGGCCGGTGTTGTCACGGAACCACGACTTCAGGATGCGGTTTGCCTCTTGCTGGAGCTCGTAGTCCACGGTCACCGTCACCGTCAGGCCACCACCGCCGGCGCATTCGGTGTCCTCCGCCGGACAGCCGAACAGGGATCGGTAGCGCTCGCTGTAGGTATCGCCAAGCCCGTAGGCGGGGTTGTTCAGGATCTCGTGGCGGGCGGCGATGATGACCTGAGGCGCAAGCTGCTCGAAGTCCTCGTGGGGGATCGGCGCCAGCGGCTCAGCCTTCGCCGCGGCGGCTTCCGGTACGGTGATGAAGCCGTTGTCCTCCATCTCGTCGATGACTGAGTTGCGCCGGGAAATCACCGCGTCGGGGTTCTTGCGGATGTTGTAGATGGTGGGGTTACGAATCGGGATCATGATCGTGGCCGCTTCGGCGATCGTGAGGTCCTCGAGTTCCTTGCCGAAGTACTCCTGCGACGCAGCCTTGACGCCGTAGGCGTTCTCACCGAAGAACTGGGCGTTCATGTAGAACTCGAGGATCTGGTCCTTGGTGTAACGGCGTTCCAGCTCGGCGGCGATCACCGCCTCACAGATCTTGCGCTCGATGGTCCGTTCCTCAGTCAGGAAGTTCTTCTTCACGATCTGTTGGGTGATCGTCGACCCGCCCTGGAGCCCGTCGCCTTCGCTGCGGAGGTTGGCCATCGCGGCGCGCATGATGGCGCGAAAATCGACACCCTCGTGCTCGTAGAACTTGCCGTCCTCGGTAGCGACGATGGCATCGCGCACCAGTTCCGGCACCTCCTCGAAGGCGACCGGCTGGCTGTTGCGGGCGGTCAGCTTGCCGAGCAGGACCCCGTCGGAAGTCTGCACCTCGGAGAGGCTGCCGATGTCGGGCAGGTCGAGCGCCATATCCTCGACGTCGCACAGGTACTCCTCTTCGAGGTCCAGCACCGTGCCAAACGCCGCGTTCGTCTCCATGAAACCGAACAATCCGTACAGGCTCGCCCCCAGCAGGGTGATGGCGGCGAGCGTCGCCAGGGCCGGGATGCGCCGGCCGCGGCGTTCGCGCCGTTCTTCAAGGTGAATGCTGGGTTCCAAAAGACCCTCCGCGATAGAGACGCTGTAGAGGCCGGGGAAGTTCCCGGAGGTACCATCGGATCGATCGCATCGGATGATAGAAAGCATCGGGAGCTAGAGCGTGGACATTGAGGCGACAAGCGGATTTGAGATCCTGCCGGTGTACGGCCCGGACCTGCCTTCAGGCTGGGATGCCGACGAACAGTTGGGCGCTCCCGGCGAGTACCCATTTACCCGCGGACCGTACCCCTCGATGTACCGCGGCCGGCTGTGGACGATGCGCCAGTACGCCGGGTTTGGGACCGCTGAGGCGACCAACGCTCGCTTCAAGGCGCTGCTCGACGCCGGGCAGACCGGACTCTCGGTTGCGTTCGACCTGCCGACTCAGATGGGTCTCGACTCCGACGACCCGATGGCTGAAGGCGAGGTCGGCAAGGTTGGGGTGGCGATCGACTCATTGGAGGACATGAGGAGACTCTTCGCCGATCTGCCGCTCGGCGAGGTCACCACCTCGATGACGATCAACTCGACGGCAGCGGTGTTGTTACTGCTCTATCAACTGGTCGCAGAAGACCAGGGCGTCGCTCCGGACTCGATCCGGGGCACGGTCCAGAATGACATCCTGAAGGAGTACATCGCCCGAGGCACCTACATCTACCCGGTGCGGCCATCGATGCGGTTGGTTACCGACTTGTTTGCCTATTGCGCAGCCGAACTGCCCAACTGGAACACGATCTCGATCTCGGGTTATCACATCCGCGAGGCAGGTTCGACGGCAGCCCAGGAAGTGGCGTTCACGATTGCCAACGGACTCGCCTACGTGGAGGCGGCCCGCGACGCTGGTCTCGATGTTGATGCCTTTGCTCCCCGGCTGTCGTTCTTCTGGAATGCGCACAACAACCTCTTCGAGGAGGTCGCCAAGTTCCGTGCCGCCCGCCGGCTCTGGGCTCGGCTGATGAAGGACCGGGTCGGTGCCACCAGTCCGGCGTCGTGGCGGATGCGGTTTCACACCCAAACCGCCGGCTCGACCCTGACCGCCCAGCAGCCGCTCAGCAATGTGGTTCGCACCGCCTATCAAGCACTGGCCGGCGTCCTCGGTGGTACCCAGTCGCTGCACACCAACTCATACGACGAAGCTCTTGGCCTGCCGACCGAGGCGTCGGCAACGGTGGCGCTACGAACCCAGCAGATCCTGGGCTACGAATCCGGGGTGGCCGACACGGTTGATCCCCTGGCAGGGTCGTACTTCGTCGAGGCACTCACCGATGAGGTCGAATCCAAGGCGGCCGAACTCATCGCCCGGATTGATGAACTCGGCGGAGCCACCGCCGCCATCGAGGCGGGCTTCCAGCAAGATGAGATCGAAGATGCCGCCTATCGGACTGCGAGGCGGGTCGAGGCCGACGAGGAGATCGTCGTCGGTGTGAACCGTTTTGTGGCCGAGGAGGCCGACCCGGCTGATGCGTTGCTGCTCGACCCCGAACTCGAACGGGGTCAGAAGGCAGCCGTCGCTGCCATGCGAGCCGGAAGGGACAACGCCGCGGTGGAGGCCGGTCTCGACGCGGTTCGCGCCGCCGCGCAGGGCGACACCAACCTGCTGTACCCCATGAAAGCGGCCCTCGCCGCCGGCGCCACCGTTGGTGAAGTGAGCAACGTTCTACGGGACGTCTTCGGCACGTTCTAAGCGGGTCGCACGGCTGCCGACTCCGAGCCCACGTCCTCCAGCAAGCCGAGGCAGGGCGCGGCACTCGCGAGCCGTGTGGTCGCTAATGCTTGGTCGCCACTACCCGGACGACCGGGATCCAGACGATCGGGACCAGCCAGCGGATCTCCTGGAGCATGCGTTCGATCAGGGCAGGGCGCCGGTAGGTATCTCGGCCACGCTCGTCGACCAGCCAGCGATGTTTGATGTCGAACACGGCTTGACCCAGCTCACGAATTCGATCGGGGCCGGCTTCGAGTTGTTCCCAGATGCCGAGCGGATAGGTGAATGGTTCGATGTCATCGACGACCTCGAGGGTGAATCCGCACCGAATGAACGAGTCGACCAACGCCGGAACCCGTAGCCCGTACCCGGTGGTGCCGTAGCTCGACTCGCGGGGCGGCAAACCCAGGTATTTGACCAACTCGGTGAGACCGGCGATCCGCTGGGCTTCCTCGGTGAGGATCTCGTGGACGTCGCGGGGAGCCCCAGCCGCCAGGCCGACCAGGCGGTCGAGCAGCGCCTCGCTGTCGCGTTCGTTGTCGAGGGAGGAGTAGTTCTGGAGGGAGAAGAACGAATGGCTGGCTACGACGATCCGCCCTCCGGGGGCCAGGACGGGCCGGATTTGGTCGAGCATCACGTCCACATCGACTTCCCCGTCCTCCCAGCGGGGGAACTGGAATACCATCCGGGCGCAGAACAGGTCGACCGAATCCTGCTCGAACGACTCGGCAATATGCGAAGCCAGCACCCCGGGCCGCCACTCCACTCCTTCGATCACCGCCGGGTTGGCCAGTTCGGGTTCCGGCACGGTGGCGATCAGCCGCTGCGGACCGAGTCCGGCCATGTAGGAGGACAGATCACCGAGACCGGCTGAGAAGTCGACGACCCGCTTGCCCTTGACCCATGAAGGGTCGACGAAGTTCTCGGTGAGGTAGTACACGAACGGCCGGACCAGAGGCCAATGCCGTTCCCGCTCCCAGAGGGGGATGTCCATGAGGAAAGGGTATCGGGTCTCAGCAGCGAGCGGAGCTAGCGAGGGGCCTGTTGGACAATCGGCGTGAACGCTGGCCCGACCCGCAAAACGCCAAGTCAGCGTCGTGGCCGCGAGCGTGAACCGACATGTTCAACAGACGACTACCGGACCACCATCAGCACGGCGCCGCTGGCCACCGTGTCGCCGGGTTGGACACGCAGGTCGACGATTTCGCCGTCGACGGGAGCCTTGATCTCGTTCTCCATCTTCATGGCCTCGAGCACGCAGACCGGTTCTCCGACCTCGACCGGGCTCCCGGCCGGTTTGTGCACCTTGACGATCGTGCCTTGCATCGGAGCTGTGATGACTCCGGCGCCATCGGCGGTGGAGACTTGTTTGTCGAGCTTGGGCGGTCGGCGGCGCGGTGCGGCACGCTGGCCACCGGAGGTCGGCGCCGCCATCACCGGAGCCCAGTACCGCACGACGTATCGCCGTCCCCCGACCTCAACCGTCATCGACCGATCTTCGAGCTCTTCCTCTTCCGGAAGGGTCGGGGCCGTCGTTTGGGGTAGATCTGAGAAGTCGAGTTCATCCTCGACAAACTTGGTGTGATGTGTACCAGCGCTGAAAGCCTCGGTCTCGAGGATCCGAAGCTGCGCTGGGATAGTGGTCTCGACACCCCTGACGATGAACGATTGGAGGGCGCGTCGCCCCCGGGCTAGAGCCTCGCCGCGGTCGCGTCCCCACACGACGAGCTTGGCCACCATGTTGTCGTAGTACTGGCTGATTTGGGCGCCGGTACGGACCCCCGAGTCGATCCGGACGCCAAACCCGGACGGCTCGCGGTACTCCACCAACGTGCCCGGCGTCGGCAGGAACCCATTGCTGGGGTCCTCGGCGTTGATGCGGAACTCGATGGCATGGCCCCCGGAGGGTGGCCGGTCGGGGAACGACAGCTTCTCGCCACGGGCGATCTGGAGTTGCTCTTTGACCAGATCGATTCCGGTGACCATCTCGGTGATGGTGTGCTCAACCTGGATCCTGGTGTTCATCTCGAGGAAGTACAGGTCTCCGGAGGAATCCAGCAGGAACTCAACGGTCCCGGCGTTCACGTAGTCGGCGGCCGCGGCCACAGCCAGGGCGGCGTCGTGGAGGGTGGTGCGCTGTTCCTCGGAGAAGTTGGCCGCCGGGGTCTCCTCGATCAGCTTCTGGTGGCGGCGCTGGATCGAGCAATCACGTTCGCCGAGGAAGGCGGCGTTGCCGTGGGTGTCGACGATGATCTGCGCCTCGATGTGGCGTGCCTGGTCGAGGTAGCGCTCGACGTACACCTCTGGATTGGCAAACCACGCGTCGGCCTCTCGCGACGCACTCTCGAAGGCGGCGGCGAGCTCGTCCGCGTGGCGGACCACCTTGAGGCCCCTACCCCCGCCGCCGTGGGCGGCCTTGATGGCGATGGGAAAGCCGTGCTCTTCGGCGAAGGCCTCGACCTCGTAGAGGGCGGCGAGCGGCTCGAGCGTGCCGGGCACTCCGGGCACTCCCGCTTTGGTCACGGCGCGACGCGAGGCGATCTTGTCGCCCATCGTGGCAATGGCATCGGGGGAGGGTCCGACCCAGATCAGGCCGGCATCGATGACCCGCTGGGCAAATCCGGCGTTCTCGGCCAGAAACCCGTAGCCGGGGTGAACAGCTTCTGCACCGGACTCTGCGGCTACCGCCATGATCCGGTCGATGTTGAGATATGACTCGGCGGCAGGTGCCGGGCCGATGTTCCACGCCTCGTCGGCAAGTTCGACATGGAGAGAATCGCGGTCGAGTTCCGAATAGACGGCGATGGTACGCAAGCCCAGTTCGCGGGCGGCGCCGATGACGCGAACAGCTATCTCTCCGCGATTGGCTACGAGAACGGAATCCACAGGCGTCATCCTACAAGGGGATGTTGCCGTGCTTCTTGGGCGGCATGCCCTCCCGCTTGGTACGCAGCATCTCGAGGGCACGGATCAAGCGGTATCGCGTCTCTCGGGGTTCGATCACTTCGTCGACCAGGCCCCGTTCCGCAGCCAAGTAGGGGTGGTTGAAGCGATCCTCATATTCGGCAATCAGGTCGGCACGCTTGGCGTCGGGGTCTTCGGCCGCCGCGATGTCACGGCGGTGGATCACGTTAACGGCGCCCTGGGCGCCCATCACCGCGATTTCTGCCGTCGGCCAGGCGTAGACGATGTCGGCCCGCAGCGCTCGTGAGTTCATCACCACGTAGGCGCCACCGTATGCCTTCCGGGTGATCACGGTCAGCTTGGGAACAGTCGTCTCGGCATACGCGTAGAGGAGCTTGGCGCCGTGGCGGATGATGCCGTTGTGCTCCTGGTCGACGCCCGGGAGGAAGCCGGGGACGTCGACGAAGCTGACGATCGGGATGTTGAAGGCGTCACACACCCGGATGAAGCGGGCGGCCTTCACAGAGGCCTCGATGTTGAGCGTGCCGGCGAGGACGGCTGGTTGGTTGCCGATGATGCCGACCGAGTACCCGTCGAGCCTGGCGTACCCGACCACGATGTTGCCGGCATATTCCTCGTGGACCTGATAGTACTCGCCGTCGTCGACGACCATCTCGATGAGCTCGACCATGTCGTACGGTTGGTTCGGCGAGTCGGGGATGATGGAGGTGAGGCCTTCATCCATGCGATCGGAGCGATCCATCGGCGTGAAGTATGGCGGCATCTCCATGTTGTTCTGCGGCAGGAACGACAGCAGGTAGCGCACCTCTTCGAGCGCGGCCCGTCCACTGGGAGACACGAAGTGGGTGACGCCTGATTGGGCGGCGTGGGCATGGGCGCCGCCGAGCTCTTCGAAGCTGACCTCCTCGCCGGTCACCGCCTTGATCACGTCGGGTCCGGTGATGAAGAGGTGGGAGGTCTCGGCGACCTGGTAGACGAAGTCGGTGATGGCCGGCGAGTACACGGCGCCGCCGGCGCAAGGGCCCATGATGACTGAGATCTGAGGGATCACCCCGGAAGCCCGCACGTTGCGCTCGAAGATGCGGCCGTAGCCGTCGAGAGCCGTCACCCCTTCTTGGATGCGGGCGCCCCCCGAGTCTTTGAGGGCGACCACCGGAGCGCCGGTATCCATGGCGAGGTCCATCACCTTGCAGATCTTGTCGGCCACCACTTCGCTGAGGCTGCCCCCGAAGTGGGTGAAGTCCTCGGCGAAGATGAACACCGGGCGACCGTCGACGGTGCCCCAACCGGTGACCACGGCATCGCCGAGTGGGCGGCGGCCCTCGATGCCAAATCCCGATGCCTGGTGGCGGACAAGGGCGTCGATCTCGTTGAACGAACCCTTGTCGAGCAGGACCTCGATCCGTTCGCGCGCCGTCAGCTTGCCGAGGTCGTGCTGGCGGTCGACGGCGCGCTGGTTGCCCGGCTGCTCGGCTTCTTGCCGTAGCTGCCGCAGCCGATCGATCCGTGCGTCGGTACTCACACCCTCCCCCGTTATGCTCGAAGCGTCACCCATTGAGCCACTATTCGACTCTCAGGACCACAAGATGGCTACACCTTACGCGATCCGACACCTGTCCGAGGTCGGCTCGACCCAGGACGAGGTGGCTCGATTGTTTCGCGCCACGTCAGACCCGGCTCTGTTGTTCTATGCAGACCGACAGACCGGCGGGCGGGGCCGCAGCGGCCGGGAATGGTGGGAGGCCGACCGTGCCATGTACGCCAGCCTGGCGATGCGACCCGAATGGGAACCGGCGGCGTGGCCGCGGCTGTCGCTCGTTGCGGGCCTGGCGGCCCGGGACGCGGTGCGCAAGGTCTTCGCAGTGACCATTGATCTGAAGTGGCCGAACGACCTCGTCGTTGCCTCCGGCAAGGTCGGCGGCGTCCTTGCCGAGGCGGGTGGCGACACCGTTGTGATCGGTTGCGGCATGAACGTGTGGTGGCCGGATCCCTCCGCGGGTGCTGCCGCCCTCCAGGCGGCCGATCCCGGTGCGGTCGTAGTCCGCCGTCTCGTGATTGCGTGGGCCGACCGGCTCATGGAGCGGATCGAGCTCGGTGCCGGAGACTGGGGTCACGCCGAGTATCGCGCCGCGTGCACGACGTTGGGCGAGGACGTTGTGTGGGACCCCGAAGGTGCCGGTACGGCCGTCGATGTTGCCGTCGACGGGGGTCTTGTGGTTGAGACCCCCCAAGGCAGGAGGGTCATCCGTTCCGGAGAGGTGCGCCGGATCAGAGGCGCTACCGTAGAGCCGGACGATCGGCCCGACGGGGAAGGAGCAACGGCGTCGTGAGTGTGCTCAAGGGCGAGGGAACCCACCCGATCTTGTTTGGGTCGACCAGCATCGTGGCCGGACCCGTCACCCACCGTGGGTATCTGGCTCGGCCGGACCTCAGCGGCGAGTGGCCGACGGTCATCCTCGTCCCGTCTGAGTGGGGGATCACCTCGTCGAGCAAGGACATCTGCCGACGCCTTGCCCGCCTCGGGTTGGCGGTGGTCGCCGTCGATCTCTATCACGGCAACCCCCCGGATCGTGCGGCCTCTCCGGAGGAAGCCGCCGCCGCGGCGTCGGCAATCCCTCGGGCCCGGTCTCAGGCCGACCTCGATGGGATTGTCGGCTTCATCACGAACTCGGCGGGGTTCTGGTCCAGCGCCGAGCGCGGGTTCGGTGTCATGGGTCTTGGGTGCGGTGGGGTTCCTGCCGCGACGGCCGCGATCCGCCACGATGCGGCCGCACTGGCCCTCGTCGCCGCCCCGTTGCTCGACGATGAGGGCGTCGGCATCATCGATTCCTTTGTGGATCTGACCGCCCCGCTGCTGGGCCTCTACGGCAAGACCGATGACGCCGTGTCGATCGCAGACATCATGGAGGCCCGGGCGGCAGCGCCGCAGGCCGAATGGGTGCTCTACGACAACGCCGGTGAAGGTTTCATGGACGACTATCTCCCGGGCTTCGACCTCGGGGCATATCGGGACACCATCGATCGTCTCGCCATGTTCTTCGAGAAGCAACTGCCCGCAGCGTGATGATCAGCTGATCGGCTAGCGAGTCGGCAGCTCCGTTGGCGAGATCAACGGCCGCCGGTGGACTTGCGTCGAGCCTCGATACGGCGACGCACCTTCTTGGCGGATTTGCGGGCTCGCATCGACTCGGCGACGTCCGTCTGGCGGATCTTGCGCACCACGCTGGCGCCGCGCATCTTCTGACCCAAGGTTGGACCCCGTTGTTCCGGCGTTGCAGCCTTCTTGGCGACCTTCTGCGGCTTCTTGGCGGCCCGACGCTGGCCCATCGAAGGCTTGGGCTGCTTGGCCTTGGTGCTCGCCGCAGCCTTGGCGTGGTCCGCGGGTGGTGGTGGCGGTGGTGGTGGCGGCGGCGGCGGTGGAACGGCC
>CAYXMJ010000080.1:0-13385 GCA_964465915.1 uncultured Acidimicrobiaceae bacterium | reverse complement strand
TGGAAGCACTCCTTGCAGTGCAGATCCTTGCGCAGGAAGCCACCGGAGGTCTCACTGGAGACATCAGCGGCTCGTTGGCGCTCATCGGCTACGGCCTTGCGGCCATTGGCCCGGGCATCGGCATTGGGATCGTTGCAGGTAATGCCGTTCAGGCTATGGCCCGCCAGCCCGAGGCTGCCGGCATGGTACGAACCACAATGTTCTTGGGCATCGCCTTCACTGAGGCGCTTGCGCTCATTGGATTCGTGCTCTTCTTCTTGGTGTAGGGCGCGGCGATGCAGAACTTGCTCGCAACCCTGATCCTCGCCACAGAGGAGGGCGCCGAAGAGGCGTCCGGTACCGACTTGCTCCTTCCTGTGTGGAACGAGTTGATTGCGGGTGCCATTGCCTTTGCGATCGTGTTCTTCTTCATCTGGAAGCTGGCCGGGCCGGCGTTTTCCGAGTTGTTGGAGAACCGGCAACAGGCGATCAAGGGCGACCTCGAGGCGGCCGATTCGGCCAAGACGGAAGCCGAGAGCCTGCGCGATGACTACCGGCAGCAACTTGCCGGGGCCCGCGAAGAGGCAGCTCGGATTGTCGAAGAAGCACGCCAAGCCGGCGAGTCGGTCAAGGCCGACATCGTTGCCAAGGCCGAGGTGGAAGCCGATGGCGTCAAGACGCGCGCCCAAGAAGAGATCGTGGCCGAACGCGACCGCGCCGGTGCTGCCATCAAGCGCGAAGTCGCCGACCTCTCATTGGCCGTGGCCGAGAAGGTTGTCGGCTCCAGCATGGACGCCGGCACCCAACGGGCGCTCGTTGATCGCTACATCGACGAACTAGGCGGAGCCGAGGGCTGACACGATGATCGATGAAGCCACCAGTCGCGAATCGCGCATCGATGGATACGCCGCCGCGATGCTCGACGTTGCTCGAGCTGAGGGCGATCCGGATGGTCTGTCGGACGAACTGATCCGGGTCGCGGCTGCCTTCGGGCAATCAGAAGAGCTGCGCGCCACGCTGCGTGATCCGCTCATTCCCTTCGAACGCAAACAGGCGGTCGTCGACGACCTCCTCGGCGGCCGGGCCTCTCGGGTGACCATCTCGCTGGTCAACCTGCTCATCGGCGCCGGCCGCATCGGCGAGTTCGGTGCCATCGCCGAACGTATGGCGACGTTGGCTGCAGAATCCGAGGAATACACGATCGCCGAGGTGCGGACGGCCGTTGAGCTCGACGAGCCGACCCTCGCTCGGCTGACGGAGAAACTGGCGGTGGCCACCGGTCGGCGTATCAAGCCGCGGGTGGTGGTCGATCCGACGCTGCTCGGCGGCGTTGTGGCCAAGGTAGGCGACACGGTATTTGACGGATCGGTGCGAAGCCGATTCCAGGACTTGCGAGAGGCATGGGGATAGCGAATGGCTGAAGTGACGCTCAATCCCGATGAGATCAGCGAGGCGTTGCGGCGCAACCTCGAAGGCTGGTCTCCATCGGTGGAAGCCGAGACCATCGGCTATGTGACCTCCGTGGGCGACGGTGTCGCTCGGGTATCTGGTCTCCCGAACGTGATGGCCTCGGAGCTCTTGGAGTTCACGGGTGGCCTGCTTGGGGTGGCACTGAACCTGGATGAAGACTCGATCGGGGCCGTCATCATGGGAGATTCCTCCGGCATCGAGGAGGACGACGAGGTCAAGGCGACTGGTCGCGTCCTATCGATTCCGGTCGGTGATGGATTGTTGGGCCGCGTCGTCGATCCACTCGGGAACCCGATCGACGGCAAGGGTCCGGTGCAGTACACCGAGACCCGGTTGCTCGAGACTCAGGCGCCGTCGGTGGTGGAGCGCCAACCGGTGCGTGAGCCCCTTCAGACCGGGATCAAGGCCATCGACGCGATGACCCCGATCGGCCGTGGGCAACGCGAACTCATCATCGGCGACCGCCAGACCGGCAAGACCGCCATCTGTGTCGATACGATTCTGAACCAGAAGGGCCTCGGTGTTAAGTGCATCTATGTGGCCATCGGGCAGAAGGCCTCCACGGTGGCAGAGGTGGTTGCCGGCCTCGAAGAGGCAGGCGCCATGGACTACACCGTGGTCGTGGCGGCGCCGGCCTCGGCGGCTGCCGCGCTCCAGATGTACGCCCCATATGCCGGTTCGGCGATCGGCCAGCACTGGATGTACCTGGGCGAGCATGCCCTCGTGGTCTTCGACGACCTATCCAAGCAGGCCGTGGCTTACCGCGAGATTTCGCTCCTGCTGCGCCGCCCTCCGGGCCGTGAGGCCTATCCGGGTGACGTGTTCTACCTGCACAGCAGGCTGCTGGAACGTTGTGCCAAGCTCTCCGATGAACTCGGTGGCGGTTCGCTGACCGGGTTGCCGGTTATCGAGACCAAAGCCGGCGACGTTTCGGCGTACATCCCCACCAACGTGATCTCGATCACCGACGGGCAGATCTTCCTCGAGACCGATCTGTTCTTCTCGGGTATCCGCCCGGCCATCAACGCCGGTATCTCGGTATCCCGGGTGGGCGGTTCGGCCCAGATCAAGAGCATGAGGAAGGTGGCCGGTCCGCTGCGCGTGAACCTTGCTCAGTTCCGTGAGCTCGAGGCTTTTGCTGAGTTCGGCTCTGAGCTCGATGCGGCGTCGCTGGCCCAGCTTGATCGCGGCCGTCGAGTGGTTGAGGTGCTCAAGCAGGCACAGTTCAGCCCCATGCCGGTTGCCGAGCAGGTTGTTGTGATCTACGCGGTGACTGAGGGCTACTTGGACGACGTTGCAGTGGATGACGTCCAGACGTACGAGGACGAGTTGCTCGAGTTCTTCCGGACCCGCTATTCCGGTTTGTTGGCGGGCATCGCCGACACCGGGGCAATGGACGAGGATGCGGTCGTCGCCGCGATCAACGAGTTCAAGGCGAGCCGCGCCGACCTCGAGGGCGAGGGGTAGCCAACCGTGGCATCGGCTGAAGTCAGGCAGATTCGGCGGCGCATCAAGAGCGTGCAGTCGACGATGAAGATCACCCGCGCCATGGAGCTGATCGCGACGTCGCGCATCGCCAAGGCGCAGGTCCGGGTCGCCCAGTCTCAGCCGTACACCGCCAAGATGACCGATGTGATCCGCAACATCGCTGCCGCATCGGGCGGGCTTTCGCACCCATTACTCGAGCCGCGGGAGGTCAAGACGATCGGCGTCGTCGTGGTCACCTCCGATCGGGGACTTGCCGGCGGGTACAACACCAACGTCATGCGACTCGCCGAGCGGCAACTGCTCGAGTACCGCGCTCAGAACCGTGAAGTCCGTCTGTACGTAGTGGGCAAGAAGTCACAGAGCTACTTCCGCTACCGCAAGTATCAGATCGAGAACGCGTTCCTCGGTGTCACCGACACACCGACGTACGGGGACGCCCGCGCCGTCGCCAACATCCTGCTCAACGACTACGAGGAGGGTGCAGTTGATTCGGTCGAAGTGTTCACGACTCGCTACGTCTCTGCGATGACGCAGACACCGGTGCGGTGGCCGCTGTTGCCGATCGAGCCGCCGGAGATGGCCGATGGCGGCGACACCGTGGTCGGCTACGAGTTCGAACCGTCGCCGGAAGCGATCCTTGGCAGGCTGTTGCCGCGCTACCTCGAGGGCACAGTCTTCAGCGTTCTGCTCGAGGCCTCGGCCTCAGAACACGCGGCGCGGCGCCGTGCGATGAAGGCGGCAACCGAGAACGCCGAGGAACTGACCAGAGTTTTGACCCGAGAAGCGAACCAGGCCCGTCAGGCGGAGATCACCACCGAGATCTCTGAGATCGTGGGCGGCGCCGAGGCCCTGAGCAGCGGATAAGCTGCCGCAGCCGGTCATCGAGAACGAGAAGAACAACGGAACCGTAGGGAGCAGAGAGAGTGACCACGACAACCACACCGGCCCTGGGCCGCATCGTCAAGGTGGCAGGCCCCGTCGTCGACGTGGAGTTCCCGCCCCAAGCCCTTCCCGAGATCCTGCATGCACTACAGATCGAGTTCGAACTCGACGACGAGATCAAGGTGGTCGTGTGTGAGGTAGCGCAGCACCTCGGCCACAACCAGGTGCGGGCCATCGCCATGGCGCCCACCGACGGCGTGGTGCGTGGTGCCACCGTCTTGAATACCGGCCAGCCGATCCAGGTTCCGGTGGGCGACCAGACGCTCGGCCACATCTTCAATGCTTGGGGGGTTGCCCTCGACGCACCCGATCTCGACTTCAGCGGCGACTGGTGGCCGATTCACCGGTCGGCCCCGCCGTTCGAGGACGTGCAACCGACCAAGCAGATGTTCGAGACCGGCATCAAGGTCATCGACCTGCTCTCGCCGTACCTCCAGGGTGGCAAGATCGGCCTGTTCGGTGGTGCCGGTGTCGGCAAGACCGTGCTCATCCAGGAGATGATCAACCGCGTCGCCACCCAGCACGGCGGCGTATCGGTATTCGCCGGTGTCGGCGAGCGGACCCGTGAGGGCAACGACCTATTCCTCGAGATGACCGAGTCCGGCGTCATCGACAAGGCGGCGCTGGTGTTCGGCCAGATGGACGAGCCCCCCGGCGTGCGGCTCCGTGTGGCGCTTTCGGCACTCACGATGGCGGAGTACTTCCGTGACGTGCAGCGCCAGGACGTGCTGTTGTTCGTCGACAACATCTTCCGCTTCACCCAGGCGGGCTCCGAGGTTTCCACGCTGCTGGGCCGGATGCCGTCGGCGGTGGGCTATCAGCCGACGCTTGCCGGCGAGATGGGTGTTCTCCAGGAGCGGATCACGTCACTGAAGGGGCGATCGATCACGTCGATGCAGGCGATCTATGTACCGGCGGACGACATCACCGACCCGGCGCCGCACACCGCGTTCGCCCACCTCGACGCCACGACGGTGTTGTCTCGTCCCTTGACCGCAATCGGCATCTACCCAGCGGTTGATCCGCTCGACTCGACGAGTCGAGCCCTTGATCCGCAGATCGTCGGCGCTGAGCACTACGCCGTGGCCACCGACGTGCAGCAGGTGCTCCAGCGCTACAAGGACCTGCAGGACATCATCGCCATTCTGGGCATCGACGAGCTGTCCGAAGATGACAAGCTGATCGTGTCTCGGGCCCGGCGTATTCAGCGTTTCCTGTCGCAACCGATGTTCGTGGCCGAAGCCTTTACCGGTCAGCCCGGGGTGTACACGCCGCTCGATGAGACGATTGCCTCGTTCAAGGCGGTTCTCGACGGCGAGCTCGATCATCTGCCCGAACAGGCCTTTTACATGGTCGGCGGCGCCGACGAAGCAAAGGCGAAGGCCAAGGAGTTGGGGACCGCCTGATGGCAGGCAAAGAGTTCACCGTCGACGTCGTCACCCCAGAGGCCATCATCTGGTCGGGGCAGGCCGACTTCGTGTCGGCCCGAACTACCGAGGGTGAGATCGGGATCCTGGCAGAACACGAGCCGACGATGGCGGCGCTCGCCACGGGCGCAGTGGAGATTCACGGCACCGAGGGGATCACCACCACGGTCGGAATCCACGGCGGGTTCCTCCAGATCTTCCAGAACCAGGTCACGCTGCTCACCGACCGGGCCGAGATCACCGAAGGCGGCCGCGACGACGCGATGCGCCTCGCCGAAGAACTGCGCTCTCTGGAAGAAACCGAGCTGTAGGGGTCCCTCCTGGAGCGGGCCCCTCTCTATCGTTCCGGACGAGCGGGCGGGGGAGTATCTCGGATTGTGGGCTACCTGCGGGGCCATCGAGCTGCGTGTACCGCTTGAGTCGGTAGCGGCACAGCCGTCTCGTGACTAGTGCAAACGTGCGTATTCGAAACCACCCTTTCCCCGCGCCGTCGGTTCTGCCGATGTCTTTGATATGCGTGTGATGCGCGAAGGCCCGAGTCCGGTTTGGGACGTTTGTGGCCGCTCGGCTCAGGTTGGGCGCCGAGGCTTCCGATCGCCCAATCGATGCCCCCGCCGGATTACTGCGATAGACCCTCTCTGTGTGGAACAGCCATGACAACGGTGCTGTACGGCATGGTCACAGACCCAAAGTACCTCGACATGGCTCGAGCGGAATCACTCGGGTCGTCCTGCGTTGTGTGCAAACGCCGCGGTGCGGTGGAACGAGCCGGCATGTCGTGGTGCCGCGAGCATGCGACTCCACTTCCGCTCGAGCATGGATCTAGCTACTCGCAGGGAGACGCAACCGCTCGCTGGCACGCCTGGGTTGCAGCGGCGTCGATGACGACGACCACGGGAGTGGTTGGGTAGCCATCGCAGCCGGGCCGTTGGTCAGGCGTTTGCTGCCACGCGTTCGCTCTCTCGTTGCAGGCCCTGCGCCATGCTGCCGATGCCCTTGCGCAGCTGTTTGTCGGTGTAGCCCTTCGCCAGGCGACCCAAGCGGTTGAGCGTGTAGCTGTAGACAAGGGTCAATTCGGTGCCGCCGTCGTTGGGTGCAATGTTGAAGTCGGCGACGGCGCGGGAAATCGGCAACTTGAAGGTCTCGTAGAGATCCACCGTGAGCCGGGCGTTTGGTTCGAAGCAAGCGATTCGCTCGTCGACGCCGCCGAACGGCGAGAAGTCGCAGTGGCGGGTCGAGCCTTCGCTCACGGGCCCTTCAGAAGTGAGATTCGAGTTGGTGACGCCCGGGCTCCATCGCTGGATGTCTCCAAAGTCTTCGAGCACAGCCCACACGGTTTCAACCGAGGCATCGATCTGGCGAGTGATGGTGAACTTTGGCAAATTGGTCCCTTTCGTCGTAGGGGTGCCAACCTCGGGCCGGCCAATCCGATTCCTGCCAATCCTGCCGGCCCCCGAGCCGGCTTCCGGCGTCCTGCTGGTGTGTGCCAAGCTGGGTGGTGCGTGGTTTGGCGCGCAGCAAGATCGTTGTTGCCAGAAAGCGGCGAGAGCATCAGGGAGAAGGCGGTCGCATCGTGGAAGACGTGAGAATCATCCTGGCGGGGTTGTGGGTGGCGCTCATGCTGACCTATCTCCTCGGGGATGTCCTGCGGATCTTCGCTGGGGATTTCACTGCGGGAGAGATCGAAGGCAAGACGGCGTCGCCACTGATGTACTTCGGGATTGCTCTGCTCATGCTGATCCCGATTGTCATGATCGTCTTGTCGCTGACGTTGGTCTATCCCGCGATCCGTTGGGTCAGCCTGGTCGCCTCAGCGTTCCTGGTGCTCTTCAATCTCGCCGGGCTGCCCTATGACGGGGCCTACGACAACTTCCTGATCGTCGTGGGCTTGGTGTTCAACGGCGTGATCATCTGGTACGCCTGGACGTGGCAATCCGTTGCATGAAACCGCTGCGCCGCTGGTCGAAGCACTAACCGCAGACGGTGACCAGAGTGGGGTAGGGGTTTATCGGACGGCCGCCGCCGGGGTGCTGCTGATAGTGCAAATGGGTGGCGCCGCCGCGGGCGTTGCCGGAGTTGCCGACATAGCCGATCACCTTACCCTGGCTCACCCGACTGCCATTGCCGATCCCACCGGCAAAGCGGTCGAGGTGGGCAAAGTAGTACGAGTTGCCGTCGCTACCGCTGAGCCACAGTGCAGTACCGCCGAGACCGCCGCTGCGAGTCCGCAAGGTTCCGCCGACAGTGGCATACACCGGCACCCCACGCGGGGCGAAGATGTCGGTGCCCTTGTGGCTACGGCCACCGGAGCGGGGGTTGCCCCAGTCGTTGCGGTACCAGCGTGGACTACCAATCGGGCAGACGAGTCCGCCGATCCGGCCGGCCCCGCTGTCACTCCTGCGCTTGGCCGCCGCTTCTTCGGCCGCCCTGCGTCGTGCGAGTTCCTCTTCCCAGAGCTTCTGGGCCTCTTTGGCGGCGTCGTCCTGGCGGGCGGCGTAGGCCTCGGCTTCGGCATAGAGATCCGTCATCTCTTCGACGGCTGCGGCCGACTCGGCTTGGAGTTCGACCAGCCTGGCTCGGTCTACGTCGAGTTCGTCCGTGAGGCGGTCGAGTTCACGCGACACGGCATCGAGCCGGTCGAGGGTGGCAACGCTGATGGCATTGGTCCGTTCGAGCAAGGCTTGACCGGTCACGATGTCTTGGATCGAATCCGCTCCGAGCGCGGTGCTGACCTCCGCGGCGCTGCCGTTGACATACGCCTCGACAACAAGCGCTCGGGCAGCGTCGGTCAGATCGTCGGCCTCGCCGGCATCCCGAGTGATCTGCACATCGAGCACGTCGAGTCGGTGCTCAACGAGGCTGCGCTCGGCCCAGAGTTCCTCGTAGTGTTCCACCGCAGCTTCGAGCCGCAGATTGACCCGTTTCAGTTCTTCGTACGCAGCGTCGCGCGCAGCCTTGGCACGGTCCACGTCCTCTTCGGACTGTCCGGACGCGCCTGTTACCCCGAGAACGCTCAGCAGAGTGACTAGGGAAACAAGCAGCACGAGGCGGTTGCGCCAGCGGTCGCCTTTCACGGGCGTCAGGCTAGGCGATCCGCTCACTAAGCAAAAACGAGCCGCGCCAATTTCTGGACGGCGGACAGGGGCGTTCAGTCCTCGGCAATGGCGACGGCGAAGGCCTCAACCTGCTCCGGTAGTCCCCGACCGACGGCATCCGAAATGACGGGGAAGAACAACGTCGACAGGGTTCCCTTCGAGACGATCTCGAGGGTCACCGCAAGGTTGGTGACGTCGTCGGTGACGGCTTCCAGGGCTGTGGCCAGCGACCCGGCGACCTCGCCGGCGTCGAGGTCCATCTTGAGGTAGTGAGGATTGTCAGCCTCGACGGTCCGGGCCGAACCTTCGTACGGCTTCCGCCCAACGGTGGTGCTCCAGGTGTACCGCTGCAAGATGCCGTTTTCGTCGTGCTCGGCATCCCACACCTCCTCAACCGGTCCGATGTTGGCATAGGTGTTGGCATCCTGGAGCCGTTCCCACAGGTGCTGCATGGATCGGTGGATTGTGACTTCGTGAGTGAAAGTGGCCCTGGGCATCGGGGGGAGCGTAGCGGAATCAAGCCGGCGGCGAGGGGCGCCATCGGGTTTGCGAGCCGAATTGGTCTGTGCGCGGGTATTCTTCCGGACTCTGATGCGCAGACGCTTCTTGCTCTCGGTTCTGATCAGTGACCTGGTAGCCCTGGTACTCGGCTTTGTGGTTGCGTCCCTGATCGTGTTCGGGACTCCGCTGTTGTGGGAGGCCGACCTCCCCGGCGGAGCTTCGATCTGGCCTCTTCTCGCCCTCGGTGTGGCGGGCCTCCTCATCGGGTCCTATGGAAGTCTCCGCATGTGGGCCCAGGGCGCTCCCCGGCCCTCGTACGGCAGGGCGCTTGCCATCGTTGGCTTCACTGCCGCGTTCACCGCGGCTGGCCTCGTTGTCGCCCGCGACGTCTACTTCTCCCGGACCTTCCTCGCCATCACCTTCGGGGTCTTTCTGGTCGGAGCCCTTGGGCACCGTGCTTTGCGGCGGCGACGCCCCTGGACGGAACAGCTCATCTTGGTCACCGGTGAGAAGAGCCTGAGCGACGACTTGCGCAACGCAGATCACGCCGACGTCCTTGCGGTCTATGACCCGTCAGGGGACCCGCCTTCCAACCCCGAGCCCAATGTGACGTTGGTGATCGACCTCCGTCCCGTGATGTCTGATCAGATGGCCCAGTTCGTATCCTCATGGAATCTGGCGGGTTATCCGGTGAGTCCGCTGTCCTCGGTGTACGAGGAGTACACCGGGCGACTCCCAATGGTGCATCTGGCCGAAGGTTGGGAGTTGTCGGCTCCGGTTTCCAGGAATGAGTACGCACCCTTCAAGCGGTTCTTTGACATAGTGCTGACGGTCATCACGGCACCTATCTGGGGGTTGATGGGAGGGCTGATCACCCTCGCCGTCAGGTTGGACTCGAAAGGTCCCGCCATCTACCGGCAGCGCAGGGTCGGGCGCGATGGTGAACTCTTCACGCTCCACAAGTTCCGGACCATGGTGGTTGACGCCGAACCTGATGGCCCGCAGTTTGCCGCCGTCGGCGACGATCGCCTCACACGGGTCGGGCGCGTCCTGCGTCGGTTCCGGATCGACGAGATCCCACAGCTACTCAACGTTCTCAAGGGAGACCTCAGCCTGGTCGGGCCGCGACCGGAGCGCCCCGAATTCACCGAGACCTTCGAGCAGTCGATTCCCTTCTACGCATACCGGACCATCGTGCGCCCGGGGGTAACCGGCTGGGCCCAGGTCAACTACGGCTATGCCGACGATGAAGCCGACACGATCGAGAAGCTCACGTACGACCTCTACTACGTGAAGCACATGTCGCCGTGGCTGGACCTTCAGGTCCTGGGTCGGTCTGTGTGGACCGTCCTCAGCGGCTTCGGCGCCCAGTGACCGCGGGCCTTCCTGCCGTCTCCGTGGTGATTCCCGTGCGTGACGAAGTCGCCGCCATCGAAGGCGCGGTTGCCAGCGCGCTCGGTCAGGAGTACGACGGAGACCTCGAGGTGGTGGTCGCCGACGCCATGAGCACCGATGGGACACGGGAAGCCCTTGCCAGGATCGCCACGGCCGACGAACGGGTGCGCATGGTCGACAATCCGGCTCGGACGACACCGGCGGGGCTCAATACCGCCATCCTGGCGAGCCGGGGCGACATCATCGTGCGGTGTGACGCCCACGCAGAGCTACCCGCAGGGTATGTTGCCCGTGCGGTTGAGGTGCTCGACGAGGTCGGCGCCGACAACGTCGGAGGTATCCAGGATCCGCAGGGTCGTGGCACGTTCTCTCGAGCAGTGGCAAGCGCCATGCGGTCGCTGCTCGGTGCCGGCGGTGCCACCTACCGGCTCGGCAACGAACCGGGGCCGGCCGATACCGTGTACCTGGGAGTGTTCCGACGCGGCGGGTTGCAGCGTTCCGGGCTGTTCGACGAGTCGCTCCTCCGCAACCAGGACTATGAATTGAACCACCGCATTGCGGCCACCGGGGGGTTGGTCTATTTCGATCCTGAGCTGCGGGTCACCTACCAACCGCGTGATTCGTGGAGGGGTCTGTGGCGTCAGTACTGGCAATACGGGGCCTGGAAACGGGTGGTCGCCCGCCGTCACCCGGACTCGGTCCGGCTGCGCCAGCTGATCCCGGTGGTCTTCGTCGTCGGACTCGGCGTGTCGGTCGGGCTCACGTTGCTCGGCCGTCATCGGCTCGGGGCTTTGGTGCCCGGGTTCTATGGCGGCGCGGTGTTGCTCACCTCTGCGCTGGCCGCCAAGCGTGCCGAACCGGGCGCGGCGCTGTTGCCCGTCGTCATCCCGACCATGCACATTGCGTGGGGAACCGGGTTTCTCCTTGGATCCGCCAAGGCGGGTGTTTCCCGGATTCCGCCGCTGACGCGCTGAGAGATACCCGATTACGCGGAGTAGCGGATACACTGCGGCCGATTCCTTCAGGTCCAGGTTTTGTGTGCCGATCAGATCCGAGAAAGGGACCATGCGAATCTCACTCAGACTCAAGGTTTTGGCCGGGCTTACCGTGCTCATGCTCGTCGTCGGTGCCGCCCCCGGGGCAGCTACCGATTTCGAAGAGGAAGCGGCTCAGGTCGTCGGCGACGGACACCCACCGGAGGATCCCGAAGAGGGTTTCTTCTCTCACGACCACGAAGACGAGTTGAACTCGGTCGGGTCGGGCCTCATCTCGCCGTTCTTCAACGAATCAGCCGGATGCTTCGAACCCGATGGCGTTGCCACGCCGTACAGCACGACCAACTCGTCGGCGAACCGCTCGCTGCCGTCGGGCCACCAGGTCCGTGGGCCGTGGGGCGATTTCTTCGGACGCGACTACGGCGACGTCAGCGGCTCCATGGTCAGCTGGACGGTTCCGATGAGCGGTGGCCAGACCAGGTCGGTCCACGTACGAGCGCTCCCTGCCTTCCAGCAGGTGACGGCCAACCTCGCGGCCGAGCAGGCCAAGGGTAACTACTACGCAGCCCGGCTCATCGGGACCTTCGTGTGGCGCCGCATCGGGGGCAGCTACCGCATGTCGACCCACTCGTTTGGCTCCACCATCGACATCAACTCCGACACCAACCCATATTCCGGCGCCAATCGGCTGATCACCGACATGCCCCAGTGGTACGTCTCGGCCTGGCGCGATGCCGGCTTCTGCTGGGGCGGCGACTGGCAGACAATCAAGGATCCTATGCACTTCTCCTGGAAAGGGCCCGCTGCCACTCCAGGCTACGTCGACGTTCCCACGCCCTTCCCACCGAGCACCTCGGCGGGTGATTTCACCCAACTCGCTTTCAGCGGCAAGACGGCCTTTGGAAATCTCGAACCCGAGCTGTCGTATGGGTTCCTCGACGGCAATCGCGATGGCGCCCCCGACCTCTACCGGGTCAAGCCGTACGGAGCCCAAGACCTTCTCATCGAGTACGCCCGTTCCAGCCGAGATTTTCGCCAATGTGGGGTGTCCCAGACTGTGGTGCCCGATGGCGCCGCTGTCGACGGCGAAGTCCTCGTCGCCGACTACGACGGCGATTCTCGGCCCGACCTCTGGGTGCTCGACACCTCGCGTGACCCGATGGTCATTCGGGTGCACCCGTATGCGACCGAGTATCTCGAAGTCGAAACGCTGGCGACCGGGGTGTCCCCAAGTCAGACTATGAGCTTCGGCGCGGCCGACTACGACCGCGACGGCATCCCTGACCTCTACGTCGTCCGCCACAAGAACAAGACCAGGCTCGAGGTGTGGGGGGGCGCTGGTGGATTCACCACCAAGCTCGTCGATGCAACCACGCAGATCGGCGACACGACAAACTCCGGCAAGTGGCGCTTCTCGCTGGCTGATCACGACACCGATGGGATCCCCGACCTCGTGGCGATTCGCGTTGACGGGGCGGTTACGCTGCGGGTCGTCGACGGCGCAGGCGGGTACGACGATGCCACGCGGAACCTCAGCACGGGCGCCACGCCCCATCAATCCGGCCAATACGACATGGGCGACTACGACGGGGACGGTCGTCCGGACCTGCTTTCGATCCTGCCGGCCGGGACGTTGCGGGTCCACCTCGGCGGCAACCAAGGTGGGTTGGAGACATTTTGGTTCCAGCCCGCCAATTGGTCATGCGGCGCATCCGGCAGTTTTGTTCCTTGGGATTTCGACGGCGACCGCTACAGCGACCTCGCCCTGGGGGTCCCTGCCGAGGACGTGGGTGCCGGTACAGATGCCGGTGCCGTGCACGTGCTGTACGCGACGGACGACGGTTTGTCGGCCGCGGGCGACCAATTCTGGCACCAGGACACGAGCGGCGTCGCGAGTTCCAGCGAAGAAGGCGACCGTTTCGGTGACGCGCTGGCCGCCGGTGACTTCGACGGAGATGGGTTCGCCGATCTTGCGGTCGGCGTTCCCGGCGACAGCATCGGTTCTCCGGTCCCTAAGGGCGGTTTGGTCAATGTGGTTTATGGCTCCGCCTCCGGACTGAGCGCCGCGAACGGACAGATGTGGCACCAGGACG
>CAYXMJ010000079.1:0-13409 GCA_964465915.1 uncultured Acidimicrobiaceae bacterium | reverse complement strand
CGAACTCGGCAAACGCCAGACCCACCGCGGCTGTGGTGAGCGCCACGCTGCCGAAGGCCGCCACCTCTGCAAGGCGGGGTCGCGCCGTGACCAAGCCGGCGAAGCCGGCGTAGATGACACCGAGAATGGCGGCCGTCCACGTGAGCGCGGTGAACTCGACGTTGGGCCAGATCTCCAGCGCTGCAAAGGCGGCGAGGACGGGAACACTCGCAACGAGTACCACGGCCTGCACCCACCCCACGTCCGTCGCGGACACCTCCTCACCGCCGAGCCGCTGCAGCGGCGAGCGGTCCTCGGTGACGACCTCGGCCGTCCAGCCCGCAACCCAGCCTGCGAGGGCGCCAACCAGCCACCACGATTGAGGGGCATATGCAAAGGCTGACAGAGCCACGACGTGTCCGACCGCGGCGACGTGTCCGCCGGTACGTTCCGGAACGAACACACCTGTGAGCACCGCGCCGAGCCCAATCGCGGCGACAACCGCAGTTCGGACGTCACCGCTGAGCTGCGCCGCCTCGGCGAGCAGGATCCATCCCCAATAGGCGAGGGCAGCTCCGGCCCAGAGTCGGGCGTCGACCCGGATCCGGGGAAGGACTGCAGCCACGGCTGCCATGAAGACGGCCACGCCCAACCGGTAGTCGCCGGCGAGGACGGGCCAGCCGGCTGCCGCCCCAAGAGCCACGAGCACCGCGGCTCCAACGACCCACATTTGGTAGAAGACGTCGCCGGGAGCCGTCAGGCGGACACCGAGCGACACTGCAAGCACAGCGACACCGCCGACGAGTGCCGCAGTCGGCACGTCGACCAGCAACGCCAGCCCAACCACGATCCCGACCGGCGCAACTGCAGCAACCAGCGCGGTCGCCAGTTCGAGACCAGGCAGTGGGCGGAAGCGGCGCACGTTGGCCCAGATGGTGATGAGTCCGCTCACCGCGATGAGCGGCTCAGGTTGCCAGATGGCCACGAACGCGCCGGCCAGAGCCGCCCCGCTCAACACCCTCACGGCCAGTTCGGTATCGGCTTCTCCGGCGATGGCCCAACGCTCGGCGAGCGCCAGGAAGACTGCGGTGGCGGCGACGCCGACCCACACCGGGTCAACCGTGACCGCTGCCGCGGCTGCAGTAGCAACAACCACCGCCGCCTCGACGATCCAGGACCGCGCCACCATGGAGCGCATTGCTTCAATGGCGGCGATAGCCGCAATGCCGGAGGCGAGCATCGGCCCGAGCGGCCATCCCTCAGCGAGGGAGAACACCACGACGAGGGTGTAGGCCACGACCAGTCCGAAAGGCGCCATGAGGCGGGTGGCGCCGGCCAGCGCCCCATCCGGCCGGAGCTTGACCAACCATGCGGTGCCGGCCACGGCGCCGACGACAAGCGCCATCTGGGCGGCGGAGGCGCCTTCGCGGAAGACGAGACCGACGACGCCGACCGCCGACCACACCAGCGGAGCAACCAGGAAGCGCAGCGGCGAGGTCGGACGGCGATGCACCATCCAGCTGTATGCGGCGGCCATCATGAGAGCCGCCAAAGCCAGCGCCGCCACCAGGGCACCTCGCTCCAGATCGGGGAGGAACGCCGAACCGTCGACAATCGCGGCGAACACCATCACCGGCGTCACCGCACCGCCGAGGAACTCCACGGCGGCCGCCATGAATGCCGCCTTGCGACGCCGCAGGAAGGCGGCCATGCCGAATAGCACCACAGGCACAAGCACTTCGGCGACCGGCCGGTAGGCGACGCCGACCGAGGTGAAGGCGAAGAAGACAAACCCGAGGGTTGCGGTGAAGACCAACAGAACGCCGAGCGATCCGAGGCCCTGCACGGCAAAGTCTCCGGCCAACGCCTCCCAGAAGCTGCGGACCGGGGCGAGGATCGTGCTGACGAAGGTCGGCACGCGACGGGGGGCCGGCGCAGGAGTGGGTGGCCGGTCGGGAAGCGGCTTCGCAGGTGTCGGCGGACGGGCCGGCGCTGCGGGCGGCTTGACCGGCGGCGGAGTAGCGGGTCGCGAGGCGGCGACCCGCGGCTTTGCCGGAGGACGTGGCGGAGTCGATACGACGGTTGGGGGCGCAGACCGAGGAGGTGCCGGTGCGGTGGCAACCGCCGCCGATGAAGCCGCCATTGGAGCCGGCGTTTCGGCCTCGGGTACCACCTGGGTGGCAGGCGCCATCCAGAATCCCTGGGCCCGGAGCCGCTCCGCAAGGCGCTCATAGGTGTCGGCGTCGATGTCGCCATCGCGGAAGGCTTCACGGACAAATACCCCAACCTCGACCAAGCTGGGCGTCGACTCCTTGCGACCGGACAATGCGGCCACCAAGCCGATGATGGCGCCAAGCAACCCGAGCGGGCCGGGTTCTCCAACGGCAAGACCTGCCACGATGCCCCCGGCCAGGAAACCGAAGAAGCGGCCCCACTTGGGTGTGGCGTCTGCGTGTTGCGTCTGCTGCTCGTACATGATTGGCACCTCCTCTCCCATTGTCGGCTCACAGACGTCGTGGAGACCATGGGGGAAGCCCCCCAGATTCCGCGTAGGGGTCCCATGCCGGCGGTACGCTGCGGGGATGGACGAACCCGAACCGCACGACGCCGGGAGCGAGACTCCGCTGCTGCGGGCGGTGGTGGGCTACCGGATCTTCGCCACCGTGTGGCTCTGCCTGCTCGGGACCCTGATCCTCACCGAGAGAGGCGGCGATCCGGACCAGCCGGAAGTGGTTGCCGTCACGATGGCGGTGGTCTCCGCCTTCACCGCTTTCGCCGTCATCATCTCGGCGCGTCGCGCCTCGTTGCTGGCTTCGCCGTGGTTCATCGTGCTCGATGTCGCCGTTGCCATCTTCTCGATGGTTGCCGCCGACTGGGCCGGCACCGTCGTATTTGCCGGCGGGTACCCGATCGCCGCCATCTTCGGCACCATCTACAGCCGCGGCACCTGGCCGGGGATGGCCGTCGCCGGTGCCCTCTCGGTGTCCGCCTTGCTTCGTTTCCCCGCGGTCACCGGGCTGACGGCGGCCGACATATCGCTGGTGATCGTCTACCCGTTTGTCGCCGCTGCCGCAGCCTGGGCATTCTCGGTCATCCGCGCCAGCGATCGGGCTCGCCGCCGCGCCGAGGAGGAGCTGATCGCCGAGCGTACCGAACGGGCGAGGGCCGAGGAGCGGACCGCAATGGCGGCACGGATCCACGATTCCGTGCTTCAGACGCTGGCCCTCATCCAGCGACAAGCCGACGAACCGAGGAAGGTCACGAACGTCGCCCGACGCCAGGAGCGAGAACTGCGATCGTGGCTCTACGGCAACGGCGAGTCGTCCGAGCCGGGGTTTCGCGAGGCACTCCAGGAGGCATGTGCCGAAGTCGAAGACGTCACAGGCGTCAAAGCCGACCTTGTCGTCGTCGGCAATCGGGACTGGGATGAGGCAGTGGAGGCAATCGTGCTCGCCGGGCGCGAGGCCATGGTCAACGCCGCAAAACATGCGGACGTGAACGAAGTCTCGGTGTACGGTGAAGCTTGGGCGGACAGCATGGCGGTCTACGTTCGTGACCGCGGCAAGGGCTTTGTCCCCAGTGGCATCGATCCCCGGCGACGCGGTATCGAGGAGTCGATCATCGGGCGGGTAGAAGGTCACGGAGGTAGGGCGACCATCACGTCGCAGCCCGGTGGCGGGACCGAGGTCCGGCTCGAGTGGGAGGACAGCAAGACATGAGCGACGCCACGGCACTGCGGATCTTCATCGTCGACGACCACGATCTGTTCCGGGCGGGAGTTCGCAGCGAACTGCCGGCCGATATCGAGGTGGTCGGCGACGCTTCCGAAGTCGCCCCCGCCATCGAGATGATCCTCGAACGGCTGCCGGACCTGGTGCTGCTCGACGTCCACATGCCGGGGGGAGGTGGACGAGCCGTCATCGATGCCGTCCACGGCGACCATCCCGAGGTGCAGTTCCTGGCGATCTCCGCCTCAGATGCTCCCGAGGACGTCGTCGCCACCGTGCGCGCAGGAGCCCGCGGCTACGTCACCAAGACCATCTCGGCACCGGAACTAGCCGACGCCATTCGTCGCGTTGCCGGAGGCGATGCCGTGTTCTCGAAACAGCTCGCCGGGTTCGTGCTCGACGCCTTCTCTGCCATCCCCGTCAAGGACGTCGACCCCGAGCTCGACCTGCTCACGAAACGAGAACGAGAAGTGCTCCAGCACATCGCCCGCGGCTACACGTACCGCGAGATCGGCGAACAGTTGTACATCTCGCCAAAGACGGTCGAGAACCACGTGTCATCGGTGCTGCGCAAACTGCAACTATCCAACCGCTACGAACTGTCGCGCTGGGCCCAGGACCGCAAGCTGATTTAGGAGGCTGTTGAGCAATCGGCGTGAGCGCTCGCCCCACCAGCAAAACGCCAACTCAGCATCGTCGCCGCGAGCGTGAACTGACATTGCCCAACAGACGATTAGGTCAAGAAGCCTCGAGTGCCTCAGCGAAGGCCTGAGCCGTCCACTTGTCGTAGCCGACCAGCCACACCTGCTCGATCCGGTTGTCGTGGTCTGTCAGCCACTGGGCTACGGCCTCGGCGAGAACGGCCGTCGCTTCGGCCAACGGGTACCCGTAGATGCCGGCCGATATTGCTGGGAAGGCAACCGAACGGGCCTCGACGGGTGCCTCAGCGTCGAGCGACTTGACGGCGTCGAGCGCCGCGTAGACCGCCTGGGCCAGCAGCGCCTCGTTGTCCTGGTCCTCGTCGTAGCGGGGACCAACGACATGTACGACATGGGAGGCTTGGAGCGATCCCGCCGTCGTCACGGCTGCCATCCCGGGAAGCAGCGGTCCGTTCTCCAGAATCCACTCGTTGGACTCTTCCTGGATGACCCGCCCCCCGGCCCGCACGATGGCGACCGCCACTCCTCCCCCGTGCGACATGGCCTCGTTGGCCGCGTTGACGATCACCGCGACCGGTTGAGTCGTGATGTCGCCACGTACGGCGAAGATGTGCGTGTCCTTGACCTGACGGTGGGCAATGGCATCCATGGGCACAGACTACGCCGTAGCCGGGACGTGACGTGGAATCACCAGCGGAACGGCCTCGGCTCAGGCGCGACACCGGTGAGTTCCTCGATTTGGATGGCCAGCCGGAGCGGATCGAGCGTCGAGGCATGTACCACCGTTGGCACGACGTTCGAGGGAGCTTCGAGATCCCCGTCGGTGATCACCCGACCCACCTGACGGGCCACCGCCGGAGCAGGATCGACGAGCGTGACACCGTCGCCAACGATGCTGCGGATCGTCGAGGTCAGAAATGCGTAGTGGGTGCACGCGAGCACCAACGTGTCCATCCCGTCATCGAGCGGCGGCTCGAGGTACCGGGCAAGCAACTCCTTCGTCTCGGTCCCATCGGCGGCCCCCGCCTCGACGAGGTCGGCGAGCCGGTGCCCGATGATCCTCACCACCTCCGTGCCGTTCGAGTGGCGGTCGACCACGGTCGCGAAGAGCTCGCCTTGGAAGGTCGCTTCAGTGGCGAGCACCCCAACCACACCGCTGCGTGACCGATCGGCTGCGGGCTTGACGGCAGGTTCCATGCCGACAAACGGGGTATGTGGATACACCTCGCGAAGATGGTGCAACGCGGCGGCCGAGGCTGAGTTGCAGGCCACCACGATCACCTTGGCCCCGGCTTCGATCAGCTGCCCGGTCAACTGGACCGATCGCTGCCGCACCTCAGCTAGCGAGCGCGACCCGTAGGGAGCCCAACGCTGATCGGCGACATAGATGACCGACTCGGCAGGCAATTGGCGCCGGATCTCGGTGAGTACCGACAGTCCCCCTACCCCAGAATCGAAGACGCCAATCGGCCGGTCGGAAGTCATGGCCCACATTGAAGCGCGCTTGGGATGATTCGGGCGACCTTTCCTCCCCGGCGACGACGGCAGCGGGGCACAAGAGGAGCGGTCGCAGCTATCCGGGCTGTCCCAGCCGACCACGTGGAGCGGTGGGTGCCGCTGCCAGGCGGCGCTCGAAGGGGCAGCGAACCCCGTGGTACAAGGTCGGCTGGATCCCGCTAGCCCCACTCGTTGGTGAGTGTGTCGACCAAGTGCGGGGCGAACAGCCGTGGTTCGAGGAGGAACGAGTCGTGGCCGCGGTCGGAGTGGACCGTGATTCTGCGGTGAGGGACGTCGGCGAGCTTGAGGTAGCGGGCCAGATCTGTCTGCTCTTCGGGATAGAAGCAGACATCCGAGTCGATCGAGAAGATCATGTAGCGCTGGTGCTTGCACGGGATGAAGGCGTCGGCGAGATCATCGACGCCGGCATCCGCGGCGAGATCGAAGTGTTGCCAGGCCTCCATGATCCGCAGGTAACTGTTGGCGTCGAAGCGCTCAACAAACTTGGTTCCCTGGTGCCACATGTAAGACTCCATCGGATCGGTGATGGCGTAGGTGCCGGGTCCTTCATCGCGGCGCACCACCTCCCGGCGGGCCCGAGCCTCCATCGCCGCCAGGGACACAAAGGTCTTGTGGCCGATCATGCGGGCCAGCATCAGACCCTCATCGGGAGCGGGCCCTTCGTAGTAGTCCCCACCGTTGAAGCGGGGATCGTTCTCGATCGCCATGATCTGCTCGAAGTTGTGGATCTTCTGGAGCGGGGTGACCCGGGCCCCGGTCGCGATCGGGATCACGATGTCGACCAGTTCCGGGTACCGGGTGGCCAGCGACAGCGCCATCATCCCGCCCGTCGAGCCACCGATGACGGCGTGAAGCTGCTCGATCCCGAGATGCTCGAGCAGCCGCACCTGGGCGTCGACCATGTCGGCAAAGGTCACCGATGGAAAGGACCCACCGTAGATCCGGCCCGTCTCGGGGTTGATCGATACGGGCCCCGTCGACCCGTAGCAACTACCGAGGTAGTTGACGCTGATGACGCAGAAGCGGTTGGTGTCGAGCGCCTTGCCAGGCCCAATGAACGCGTCCCACCACCCAAACCGGCACTCATCGTTCCAGCGGTCGCCCACCCCGGCAACGGCACCGTTGTATCCGGCGGCGTGCTGGCTGCCGGTGAGCGCATGGAACACGAGGATCGCATTGGCGTGATCGGCGTCGAGTTCCCCGTACGTTTCGTAGGCGAGCGTCACCTCGGGGAGCCCGGCACCGCTGCGCAGCACGAAGGGCTCGTTCGGCGATCCAAACGAGTGGAAGTGGGTCTCGGCCTCGCCGTATCCTCGTGCCGGCATCAGTACCTCGATCGCGGGGGCGTTCACCCTAGGCCGCCGGGGTGCCTCGTCAAGGGGCGACTTCCGCCCCTAGCGAACCAAACCCCCGCGACGTATGGTCACCGGCGGAGGGAGTTTCATGGACATCGACATTGCGAATGAGTACCCGGCCGATCCCGCCACCGTCTTCGCTATGTTCGGAGACGCCAACTTCCTCAAGGACCGCTCCGAGGCGCTCGGCCACACCGACGTGGTCGTCGCGGAGTGCGGACCGGTCGACGACGAGTTCCGCATCCGGATCAAGCGCAAGGTGCTGGTCAACGTCCCGAAGTTCGCCCGCAAGGTGTTGTCACCCCGCACCTCTATCGAGCAAGCCGACACCTGGGATCTCGATACGGATTCCACGGGGAACCGCACCGGCCGCTGGGAAGTCAATGTGAAGGGCGCCCCGATCAGCATGCAGGGAGAGATCACCCTGGCACCGAGCGATACCGGGGCTGTGCACCACATCACCGGGAACATGAACATCGCCATCCCCGTCATCGGCGGCCGCCTCAAGAAGTTTCTCCTCCAGGACACCTTCGACAGCATCCAAGGCGAATACGACCAGTCGCTCGCTTACCTGGGGGAGAACTCGGGATGACGCCGGGCCGAGGTAGCGCCGCCGGCGAGCCGTTCGCCACGGTCGACACGGCTTGGCTGCGGATGGATACGCCGACCAACCTGATGATGATCAACGGGTTCTTCGCGCTGACCGGACCGTTCGATATGGACCGGCTCCGCCATAACTTTGAGACCCGCTTGCTGCCCTTCCCCCGCTTCCGCCAACTGGCCGTTGAACAATCACTGTTCCGCCAGCCGCGCTGGGAGTACGACCCCAACTTCGCGCTCGACAACCACCTCGCAGTGATCTCGTTGCCACGCCGCGGCGCCGAACGAGCGTTTCGCACGCTCCTGGACGATCTGGCGACAAAGCCACTCGATCGCAGCAGGCCGCTGTGGCGCGCCACGGTGGTTGAGGGCTACCGAGGCGGGACCGCCATCATCTGGAACATGCATCACGCCATTGGTGACGGAATCGCCATGATGCGCGTGCTGCTCTCGGTCTGCGACACCTTTCCGAATCCGCCGGCGACCCGATCGGCCGCTAAACCGCGCCCACCCGGGTCTCCGTCGATCGTCTCGTACCTCCGCCCCGCCGCCCGCACTGTGTCCGGCGCCCGCAAGTTCACCGGCAAGTTGATGCACAGCGGCATCGATGTACTGCGCAGCCCGGCCAGCATCCTCGAATACACCGATACCGGGACGGCCTACGCCAAGGCACTGACCCACCTCACGGTGATGCCACCCGACCCTCCGACGCTGCTCAAAGGCGAACTCGGCCCGGTGAAGCGAACCACCTGGGCCGACCGGATCCGCCTCGAGGACGTGAAACGGGTCGCCAAGGCAACGGACTCCACCGTCAACGACGTACTCATCAGCGCGGTCAGTGGAGGCTTGGGCCGGTACCTGCGTCTGTGCGGTGAGGACATCGACAATGCGCACATACGGGCGATGGTCCCCGTCAACGTTCGGTCGACCGAGGTCTCCCCCAGCCTCGGCAACGAGTTTGGACTCGTCCTACCCAAGCTCGAGGTCGGCTACCGCGACCCGGTTGAGCGACTGCGCGCGGTGAAACTCGAGATGGATGCGATCAAGGCCTCGCCGCAGGCCGCCGTTTCGTTCGCGATCCTGCAGACGATCGGGTCAACGGCCTCCGATGTGCAGCGACTGATCGTCAACTTCTTCGGCACCAAGACCTCGCTGGTGATGACCAACGTCCCCGGGCCGACGGTCCGCCTCTATCTCGCCGGGATGACCCTGCGTCGCATGATGTTCTGGGTCCCCCAATCGGCCGGCCTCGGCCTCGGGGTGAGCATCTTCAGCTACGCAGGCGAGGTCGACATCGGTGTCATGTCTGATGAACGGGTGATCCCCGACCCCGACACAGTTGTCGCACTGTTCCTCGACGAGTTTGCCGAACTGGCGGTCGCTTCCGGTCTTTCTGCTGAGGTCGACGACGGTCTGGTGCCGCGCCGCTGCGTGGCTTCAACTCGCGACGGACGGCGCTGTCGGCGGCGCGCCCACCCCGAACCCAGGTGCGCCTCACATCGCTGAGTCGGGCGCCGATGGGACCGTGGGGTGCGGCTACGGTGGGCGTCAGAACCCAAACGGAGGTGAGGAACGAGATGGGCAAGTTGTACACAGAACTCGAGCCGCGCCTGATCGAGTGGCTCGATGCTCAGCCCATGTTCTTTGTCGGCACGGCCCCAACCGAAGGCGGCCATGTCAACGTCTCACCCAAGGGACTCGATGGGACCTTTCGGGTCCTGAACGGCACCACCGTCGCCTATCTCGACCTGATCGGTTCGGGAGCAGAGACCATCGCTCACGTCCGGGAGAACGGCCGGATCACGATGCTCTTCTGCGCCTTCGGCGGACCGCCGCGCATTGTTCGCCTCTACGGAACCGCTCGAGTCGTTGAACCCGGAGATGCCGACTACGACGGTCTCGTCGCCGGCTTCGCCGAGTTTCGGGCGCCGCGTTCGGTGATCGTCGTCGAGCTCGACCGAATCGCTGACTCATGCGGCTTCGGCGTTCCGACCTTCGAATACCAAGGCCAGCGCAGCCGGTTGGCCTTGTGGAGCGAGCATCGTGATGATGACCAACTGCGCGAGTACCAACTCGAGAAGAACCGGGTCAGCATCGACGGCCTGCCCGCACTGCGGGCCGAAACCCTCGATCGAGCAGAGTAGATGCGGCGATGAGCGCCCCGACAGCGCCACCCGACGGGAGCAAGGCCGTCGCCACGGTCGTCGGCACCGTGCTGGTCGTGCTTGGAGGCCTTTGGCTGCTGAGCGAGATCCTGGACTTCGATGTGTGGCAAGTCGGCTGGCCGTTCTTCATCATCGTTCCCGGGGCGATCCTGGTGATCTACGGCCTCGCCTCCGGAACTCCAAATGGTGCCGGTGCAGCCGTGCCGGGCATGATTGCGCTCATCTCGGGGCTTCTGATGCTGTACCAGAACAACACGGGCCATTGGGAGAGCTGGGCCTACGCTTGGGCTCTGGTTGCTCCGGGAGGCGTCGGACTCGCCTTGTGGCTGGTTGGCCTGCGTAGCGGTGACGAGGAAATGCGAACCGGCGGCCGGACCACGTTCATCGTCGGACTCAGCCTGTTCACCGCCGGCTTTGTGGTCTTCGAGCTACTCATTGGCATCTCGGGTCGGAGCTACGGGAGTTGGGCGGGAGTCGCCGTCGCCCTGCTCCTGGTCGGCTTCGGCACCTACCTCATCTTCAGTCGCGATTAGGAGACTGTCGAACCATCGCGGTGAGTGCTTGCCAAGATGACTAGTTGTTCGGCGCGGGTCGACAACCCTCAGAGCAAAGCACTCCTCATGTCGGGAATTGGGGGCTATCGTGGCAAGAAGAAGTCGGCTCTCAAGGGGGAACATCATGGCGCGCACCAACCGGTTCCGACGCGGGCGATGGGCATATGGCGCCTCAGCGCTCGCGGTGGCCCTCGTGGTCTCAGCGTTTGCCGTGCCGATGGATGTCACCGACCCCGACGTATGTGTCGTGGAATTCTCCGGATCCGACGCGACTCTCAGCTGGCTCGACGACGGCGGCTTTCACGTCATCCGCCGCAACGGCAAGTGGCTCGCCAAGGGCGGGAAGGGAGTCTCGTCGTACGTCGACCAGAATGCCCCGGCCGGTGCGACGTATGTGGTGCGGACCTGGAAATCGGGGGTCTCCTCCGACCGCAACTGCACCGAGGGCTCCCCGGTCACGACCACCACCACGACCACCACGCCACCACCACCACCACCACCCCCGGACGACGGCTGCGTTGCGACACGGTCGGGATCGACCGTCACGCTCAACTGGATCGACGAGGGTGGCAATCATGTGATTCGGCGCAACAACAAGTGGCTTGCGACTCCGGGGCCCGGATCGTCGTCGTTCGTAGACACCGCGTCGCCGGCGGGCGCCACCTATGTGGTCCGCACCTGGGTGAGAGGGACCCCAACCGACACGGCCTGTCACGAGGGCGAGCCTCCGCCACCGCCTCCTCCCCCACCTCCAGGCGATACCGAGCTTGTCGTCCACGTCAGTATCGACGCGCTCCGCCCCGACCATGTCACCTCGGCACTGATGCCGAACCTGACACGACTCATCGAAGAAGGCGCCTCGACCATGAACGGCAGGACCGACCCTGCGGTCACGAGGACGCTGCCAAACCACACATCGCAGGTGACCGGGCGTTCCGTGCTGGGAGGCTCGGGGCATCAGGTCGAGTTCAACGAAGACGCCGGCACAACCGTTCATCAAGAGGCAGGCCACTACGTCGCCTCCGCCTTCGACGTCGTGCACGACAACGGCGGCCGGACGCTGCTGTACGCCGGCAAGTCGAAATTCACCATGCTCGATCGCAACTGGAACGACACGCACGGCGCAGCCGACACCACCGGCGCCAATGATGGGAAGGACAAGATCGACGTCTTCAGGCTGATCGATCCGAGCAACGCCGCCGATCTGTTCATCGACGAGTTGGCGACTTCTGCCGATCTCGAATACGTGCTCTTCCACATCAGATACCCCGACACGGCGGGACACGAGTCCGGATGGGCGAGCCCTGAGTATCGCGCTGCGGTTGAGGCGTCAGACGACGTCCTGGGCCGGCTCATCACGGCGATCGAGGGCGATCCGGATTGGGCGCCAACCACGTCGATCATTGTCGTGGCCGACCACGGTGGCCCTTCCGGTCAGCTCCTCCATGGGGACCCCACGTTGGCGGAGAACTACACCATTCCGTTTGTGGTGTGGGGACCGTCGGTGAGTGCCGGTGCCGATCTGTATTCACTGAATACGGGCAATCGGTCGGACCCTGGGACGAGCCAGCCGCCACTGACCGGCGTCCAGCCGATTCGCGGACACGAGGCCGGCAACCTCGCGCTGAGCCTGCTCGGGTACGGGCCGGTACCCGGTTCGGTCTTCAACTACCAGCAGGACCTCAACTACGACTGATCCGAGCTGGGCGACTCGTCGGCGGTCTCGCCATTGAGGAGACGTTCGGCGCGGTCGCTGTGCGGGTCCCTCGCCCCGAAGCCACGGATGTCACCACGTCGCGACGGCCGGAAGATGATGTAGAGCAACGGGCCAACGATCGGGAGCAGAACGATCGCGGCGATCCAGGCCACCTTGCGCCACGCCCTCTGGTCGGTGCGGCGTAGGAGATCAACAACGGCATAGACCCACAGCAGCACGACCGGTACGAGCAACAGGATCAGCAGGACAACACTCCACCCGCTCATGACCGCAAAGCCTGCTCGACCGCCGCTACCAAGGCGGCACGCTCGGCCAGAAGTGGCTCAGCGTTCGGCCCGAGGCGACGAGCTCTGCGCCGCTGTGTCCATGCCCGCCACAGCCTCACGGCCCGGTCGAGCACGTAGACCGCAACCGCCCCATAGAGCGGCACCGCCACCAGAACGATCACCGCCACGGTGCCATTCCAGATCCGCCAAGCGATGACCGCCCAAATCATCCACATCCCCAGAAAGGCGACCACCGCCGCCACCAAACGGACCGTTGACGGCGTCATCGACTTGGGTTTGAGCCGCATCGCGGCTCGCAACAGAAGATACGGCAAGATGTTCATCGCCACCCCGGCGAGGGCAAACGGCGCCAACAGGACCAATACGGTAGACGCGCCGAGATACCGCCAGCTCAACCGGCTGCCGCGCTGGGCGGCCACCAGGCCGGCGTCGCCGACCCCAGCCGCAGTCAGGGCGGCCTCATAGTGAACTGCGTCGCCCGCGACCGCGGCTTGAGTCTCTTCGGAACGACGGGCGAGCTCGCCGGCGACTAGCTCGCGGTCGGCGTACGACACGTGGGCATCCCCGACCGAGTTGCGAAGAGCAACCTCACCGGCGAACGACAACGCCTCCGCCTCGGCCTCGTCATCGAAGCCCGGGGACACATGTCGCAGCCGAACTTCGATCTCGCTGGTGAGGCGATCGACCGCCTCGTGATCATCGGGCGACGGCTTCTCCCCGGCGAGCAGACCATGGACGGCGGTATCGAGGTCGATCACGTCGCCGACCTGGACAAAGGCTCGGCTACGAATGGCGGCCTTCTCCTCGAGGTGGATCCCGATCGGGACGACCTGCAAGCCTGAGACGC
>CAYXMJ010000078.1:0-13581 GCA_964465915.1 uncultured Acidimicrobiaceae bacterium | reverse complement strand
AGGCTGCGGTACGGCTTGCGGCCGAGGTTGGCAACGTTGACCGCGATTCGTCCACCGGGTTCGAGGACGCGGACACACTCGGCGAAGACCTCATGCAGCATCCCGAGATACTCGGCGTATGAGGCAGGTACCCCACCGAGCCCGAGCGTCTCTTCATACTCCTTGCCGGCGAAGTACGGCGGTGAAGTGACCACGAGCGCCACCGAGTTGTCCGGCAATGCCGCCATGTCTCGGGAGTCGCCTTGGATGCAGATCTCCGCCAGTTCGGGAGCGGCAGCCACCGAGTCATCGTCGGAGAGTTCGGGTGCGGGAAACCGCTCGTAGAACTTGCTGGCGTCGTGACTCTCTCGACGCCCTGCGCCGAAATTCGAGGTGCTGGTTGGCTGCCGTTTGCCCGCCACGGATACTCCTACTCAATGTGCATGGTCACCCTACCGGGGCCATGTGACACAGACCGGTGGGTTGCGACCAAACCCGACCTAGCCGTCCGCCGTTCGGCGCCGCAACAGCTTCTCCAACTCAACCGCCCAAAACACGGCGGTGGAAACGAGCAGCACGATCACCAGGTCCGCGGCCGCCAGCGCTTCGGTGTGGAGCAGGTTCTGCATCGGCTCCCAGTAGATGATGACGATCTGGAGCGCTGCCGTCAGGATCACCGTCCACAGCAGGGGCTTGTTGCTGGAGGGTCCGAGCGTGAAGAACGACTGACGCTCCGACCGGATGGCCAGCGCGTTGCCGAGCTGGAGCAGCGCCAGCGTGGTGAAGATCATCGTCTGCCAGGGGCGGCCGGTCGCTTCGCCCCACACCCCGAGCCCAAGGGTGACGAACCCCATCAGCAACCCGACGAAGATCACCTGTTGCCATATGCCGTGGGCGAAGATGCTCTCATTCGGTGGCCGCGGCTTGCGCTCCATCACGTCGGGTTCGGCCGGTTCCACCCCGAGGGCGAGGCCGGGGAACCCGTCCGTCACCAGGTTGATCCAGAGGATCTGGACCGGCAACAACGGGATGGCCAGGCCGACAAACGGACCGAGAAACATCACCCAGATCTCACCCGCGTTCGACGTCAGCGTGTAGCGGACGAACCGCCGGATGTTGTCGTAGATCCGTCGCCCCTCGCCGACCGCGGTGACGATGGATGAGAAATTGTCGTCGGTGAGGACCATGTCGGCAGCTTCCTTTGCAACCTCAGTCCCGGTGATCCCCATGGCCACGCCGATGTCGGCGGTGCGCAGTGCGGGCGCATCGTTGACCCCGTCGCCGGTCATGGCGACGATGTCGCCGTTCTCTTGCCAGGCCTGGACGATGTCGAGCTTCTGTTCGGGCGAGGTTCTGGCGTAGACGGCAACCTTGGTCACGTGATCGGCCAGGCCTTCGGCATGCTCGGTGGCGAGCTGGGTCCCGGTCATGACCTGCTCTCCGCCGTCCAGAATCCCCAGTCGGGCGGCGATTGCCTTGCCGGTTGCCGGGTGGTCGCCGGTGATCATGACCGGAGTAATACCGGCGGTCCGGCACGCCTCTACGGCGGCATGGGATTGGGGCCGCGGAGGGTCTGCCATGGCCGCCAGCCCGTAGAGCACGAGATCCTGCTCGGCTTCGACCACATGGCCCAGCTCGCCGTCGGGGACGGCGCGGCCTGCGAGCGCCAAGACCCGGTATCCCTCGGCGGCAAACTCGGCAGCCTGGTCGAGTACTTCTGCTCGCAATTCCGGGGTCAGGTCGACGTTGCCCGTCCCCACGGCGACATGCTCGATCGACTCGATGGTTGCCTCAATGGCCCCCTTGGTCGCCACCAGACCGGCGTCGCCGTTGCCGGTGCGATGAACGGTGACCATCCGCTTGCGATCGGAGTCAAACGGAATCTCGGCCGTGCGGGGGTACTCCTGGTTCATTCGTTCCTTGTCGAACCCGGCCTTGGCCGACAACGCCAGCAGCGCACCTTCGGTCGGATCGCCGACCACATCCCACTCGCCACCAGCTTCGGTTGGCGGCACCAGCACGGCGTCGTTGCACAACGCCGCTGCGGTCAGCAGCCGGGCCATCGGGGTTCCGACCTCGACGCCGGCTCGATGACCATCAACCGTGATCTCCCCCGACGGCTCGTACCCCGACCCGGTGACATCACCCTCCTGGCCCGTCGTCCACACCTTCTCGACCAGCATCCGGCCCTCGGTCAGGGTGCCGGTCTTGTCGGTGCAGATCACGGTCACCGACCCGAGGGTCTCGACGGCCGGGAGCTTGCGGATCAGGGCGTTGTGCCGAATCATCCGTTGGGCGCCCATGGCCAGCCCAATCGTGACCACGGCGGGGAGCGCCTCGGGGATGGCCGCTACCGCCAGGCTGACCGCAACCAAGAACATCTCCTCGGTGTCCTCCCCACGGGCGATACCGACGAGGAAGACAACGACGGCGATGATCACCGCAGCGGCGGCCAGCCAGCGGCCCAGGACGGCGAGTCGGCGCTGCAGGGGGGTGCGCGGGGCCTGATGGGCCTGGAGCAGACCGGCGATCTGGCCCAGGGCCGTGTCCATCCCGGTTCCCACGACGATGCCGCGGGCCCTGCCGTAGACAACGGCGGTCCCCTTGAAGACCATGTTGCGGCGATCTCCCACCAACTCTCCGGACTCCGCGGGGATCACGTCGGGGGTCTTGTCGACGGGAACCGATTCTCCGGTCAACGCCGCCTCGTTCACTCTCAGGTTGGGGCACTCCGTCAGCCGGGCATCGGCAGCAACCACATCGCCGGCGTCGAGCACGAGGAGGTCGCCGGGGACCAACTCGGGAGCGGTAACGGTCCGCTCAGCGCCATCGCGAATGACGCGGGCACTTGGCGCCGACATCGTGCGCAATGCGGCCATGGCTTGCTCGGCCCGGTACTCCTGGAAGAACCCTATGGCCGCATTGAGGACGACGATGGCACCGATGACGATGGCGTCGGTCGGCTCGCCGATGGCCACCATGATTCCGGCGGCCACGAGCAGGACCACGATCATGGTGTTGGCGAACTGCGCCAGGAAGATCCGCCAGGCAGGCTGCGTGGCACCTTCCTCGAGTTCGTTGGGACCGTACTTCTCCAGGCGCTCGTCGACCTGGACCGCGGTCAACCCGCGCTCCGGATCGGTGTCGAGTTGCGCAGCAACCGCTCCGGTGTCGTCGGCCCACCACGGCTGAGCCTCGGGAGACACGGAAGTCGTCACGGGTCCTCTTTCGTCGGCAACGGGCTAAGCCTAAATCGAACCTGAATCGTCGGAGGCAACCGGGCGTACCTCGACACGCCGTACCCTGCGACGTGTGGCCTCCATCACCTCGAACTCGTAGCCGGAGGAGGTGACAACATCGCCAACTCGAGGAATGGTCCCGGCCCGGTCGGTGACCAAGCCACCGACGGTGTGCCAGTCGCCGCGGCGAAAGGTGGCACCCAAGGCGTCCTCGAGGTCGTCGACGTCGGCCGTGGCGTCGACGCTCCACAACCCGTCACCGATCTCTTGGATCGGCACAACCCGGACCTGGCCCTCATCGGACACGTCACCGACGAGTTCGGCGACCACGTCCTCAATGGTGACGATGCCGGCCGTCCCCCCGTGCTCATCGACCGCCACGGCGAAGTGCTGGGCTGCCCGCTGCATCTCGCGCAGCAGCCGGATCACGCGTTTGCTCTCCGGCACGATGAGCACCGGCTGCATCACCGACTCGACCGCGTGCCGCGATCCCTCGGCCATGGCCTCCGCCAGGTCACGGAGACGCACGACGCCGATGATGTGGTCGAGGTTGTCGTTGTACACCGGCAACCTGCGATGTCCAGAGTCGACGGCAGCATCCAACGCCTCACGGATACTGCTCGCGGCAGGGATGCCAACGATGTCGATCCGCGGAACCTGAATGTCGTCGACGCGAATGTCCCCGAGATCAAAGGCGCGTTCCATCAGCTCGACATCGGACTCGTCGATGGTGCCGGTCGAGGCGGCCTCTGCCGCAAGGTGGCGCAACTCCTCCTCCGAGACGCCGACGGGCCCGGCGATCCCACTACCGGGGACCTGAAGGTCGGCGAAGGCCACCAACAACGAGACAACGGGGCGCAGCACCCGGGCCAGACCCCACACCGGGCCGGCCACCGCTTTGGCGACCCGCATCGGTTGGCGGACCGCAAACGTCTTGGGGATCGCCTCGGCGTACACGAAGAGCACAAGCGTGAGAGCAACGGAACTCAGGGTGATTCCGAGGCTGCCGAAGTGGCGTTCGGCGAACACCCCCATGATGGTCGCCGCTCCGATCTGGACGAGGAGCACGACCAGCAGGACCGTGTTCATCACCCGGGGCAGATCATCGAGACAGTCGAGGACGCGCACGGCGCGCCGGTCGCCCTGATCCGCTTGCACCGCGGCCCGTACCCTCGGCACTCGCAACAGCGAGGCCTCGGCCGCAGCGAGGAACACGGCGATCAGCAGCAGTACGACAATCGCGGCGATGAGCAGGATATCGATGGACACGTCTCCCTCAGGATATGGCGAGGAGGCTCTAGGTTCTACTCGGGCGAGCCGAACTCGTTTGCGCCGCCTCGACGACCTGCCGGAAAGGTCACGTACCGGCGCTGTCGCCGGACGGTCCGACGAACGGCAACAATGACCGGATGGACCACGCAACCCCGCCGGCCGACCGGGACCGCGCCGCGCTGAGCGACGCTGCCCTCAATCGGCTGCTCGCCGCCGGTGGAACATGGGTCCACGGACCGCTGACTTCCGTGCGCCACGAACGGATCGGGACCGACTACGGGCTGAGTGGTCGGGTGTACCGCGTCGCCGCGATCGCAGCCGATGGCTCACCGGTTTCGCTGGTCGCAAAGTTCGAGCCTGCCACCGAGATCGGCCGGGCTGTCGCATTCCGCATGGCCAACGCGTCGGTCCTCGGTGGTTTGATTCCGGCCTCGTACGGCGCCGAGGTCGACCACGCCGCCGGCCAAGGCGTCATCCTGCTCGAGGACATCCACCCTGCGACCCAAGGAGACGATCTCCTCGGCTGCTCCCGGCACCAGGCACTCGACATCGCCGCCGTCGTTGCCAACGTCCACGCATCAACCCGCAAGTACGCCCCCCACGACGCTCGGGCAGCTTGGGGGACGCCGGTGTGGGAAACCGACCGCTGGCAAGACCGGCTCCGGGTCGCAGCCGCCCGCTATCCGGACCAGTTCACCACCGACGTCGTGGCGGCGTTGCGTCCGCTCAACAGAGCCGCCGGCGAAGCAATCGGGGCACTTGCCACCTCCGCGATGACATGGGTCCACCGCGACTCGCATCCGGACAACGTGCTGTGGCGAGACGACGGGAGCCCGGTGCTGATCGACTGGTCGGGAGCCGAAATCGGTCCCCCAGCCATCGACCTTGCCGTCCTCCTGACGAGCCTGACCTTCCGGGCGAACCCGCCGCTTGAACCGGAGGAACTGCTGGCGCGCTATGCGGACGAGTCGAGCGCAGCAGGGGTTCCCACCACCGTCACCGCCGTGACTGCATCGGCCCGACGTGCCTTAGTTCCCCACCTGCGAGGCATGGTCGGATGGGTGGGCATCCGTGCCACTCCCGCACCTGTTGGCCGTCACGCCGCGTTGCGCGATGTGGCCGCGGGTCGGGTGGTTGCGGCCCTGCGCTGGCTCGGAGCCTGAGCTCAGTTCCGGTCGGCGCGATAACTCCCCAGCACCTGGAGGTGGGCCAGAGTCGCGGGCGGCGGATCGATGACATGGAGCAGCCCTTCGGGACCCGGATCGTGTTCGAGGTCGACGAAGAACCGGTAGCTCCACGCCTCATCCGAAGGACGCGACTCGATCCTGGTGAGGTTGGCGCCGCGCAGGCCGAGCTCAGTGAGGGCAAGGGCCAGAGCACCGGGACGGTGCTCGGTGATGAAGACCATGGTGGTCTTGTCGTCGTCGGGATCAACCTGTGGCGCGCCTGGGGCCAACACCACGAAGCGGGTGGTGTTGTGGTCGCGATCCAGCACGTTCTCCGCCAGGACGATCAGCCCGTGGGGAGGGCCGGCTTCTGGCGGGGCCAGCGCCGCAGTGGCGGGGTCAGCCGCTGCCGCCACTTCACGTACTGCGCCGGCCGTGTCGTGGCGGGGCACCGCCTCGACCTCCAACTCGAGCAGGCGCGCTTCGGCCTGGGCCAGCGCCTCGGGGTGGGACTTGACCAGCCGCAGCCCCTCGACCGTTGCCCCGGGTACGCCGAGCAATGCGTGGCGGACTTCGACGAGATGTTCGGCGATGATCGAGATCGGTCCGTGGTCTTTGGTACCGGGGAGCCGATCCAGCACGGGCAGGACGCTGCCGGTGGTGGAGTTCTGCACCGGCAGCACCAGGCGCTCGACGAGGCCGTCCTCGAGGGCGGCGAAGGCGGCGACGAAGCTCGGGAGTCCGATGTGCTCGTCGGAGGGGAACAGCTCATTGGCTGCCCGGAAGCTGTACGAGTGGGGTTCGCCCTGGTATCCGATCCGCATGACGGGGAAGAGTAGGCGGCTCATCGACGGGCGCCACTCCCGCTATCCGGTAGCGTGCGGTGATGGGCGTATTTCTCGCCGCCCTTGCCGCGGCGTTTGCCGGCACGGGTGACTTCCTGGGAGGTCTGGCGAGTCGTCGGGCCAACACCTGGGCGGTCGGCACGTGGAATCACGTTGCCGGGGCCATCACCGTTCTGGCGATTGCCCCGTTCCTCGATGGAGAACTCACCACAGAACTGATCTGGTGGGGATCGTTGGCCGGGATCGGTGGAGCCATCGGGGTCATGGGGCTGTACAGCGGGTTCACGCGCAGCGACGTCGCCGTCGTGTCCCCCGTCGCTGCGGTGGGGGCGGCAACGTGGCCCGTGGTGTGGAGCATCGTCACCGGCGATTTCCCCACCGGGTTGGTGGTCGCCGGAATCGTCGTCGGCCTCGCCGCGATTTGGCTGGTGAGTGGGGGGAACCGGCAAGTGCTTGCCGGCGACCGCGAGGGTCTGAAGTTCGGTCTGATTGCCGGTCTCGGCTTCGGCGCCCAGCTGATCTTCCTGAGCTTCACCGCCGACGGTTCGAGTATCTGGGCCTTGCTGCCGTCGCGGATTGCCGGCGGGATCCTGATTGCCATCGTCGCGCTCGCGCTCGGGAAGAGCCTCGCCCTCCCCCGCAACGCCAGGGTTCCCGGACTTGCGGCAGGGTCATTGACCGCGATCGGAAATGGCTTCTTCATCATCGCCACCGGGCTCGAATCGCTCGCGGTCGCCACAGTGATCGCGGCAATGTTCCCGGCGACCACGGTGCTCCTCGCGCGGTTGGTGTTCCATGAACGTCTCACCACCAGGCGAATCGTCGGCCTGGCGCTGGCGCTCGTGGCGGTGGCACTGGTCTCGGTGGGCTGAGGGTTTTGAACGAACGCCGTGCGGGATTGCGCCGGCGTGGGAACACTTGGTCCTGAACGTTGCGGCAAGCCCAAGCTGGCACTGTTCTGCAGCCCCCTAGCGGTTCTACGAGAAGGCCGGTACCCGGCCGCGCTCGCCGACGTGTTCGAGAACGATGCCCGAAGATCATCACCGCGGGCCCCAGCGACGACCATGCCTGCGATTCAAAGCGGAATGGCTGTCCCTACCGCGGCCGAGACCGCGGCTTCACGGTGGAGGTTCCCCCCGGGCGTTGGCGACAAGCTGCTCGAAGCGGTGATTGACCACGTCGAGGCGGAAGTCGAGCATGTCGGGTGGGTCCCGAAGCGGCTTGGGAGTGTGCTCCCCACCTTGGGGAGTGATCCAACGTAGTTCGCCGTCGGGTCGACCCACCATGACCCAGCCTTCGTCGTGGAGCATCCGGTGGTGGTAGCCGCACAACACGATGAGGTTGTCGAGATCGGTCGGCCCGCCGTGAGCCCAGTGCACGATGTGATGAACCTGCGTCCAGCGGGTGCGGCGGCAACCCGGGAATCGGCAACCGCCATCCCGCTGGCGGACAAGACGCTCCAGCCAGAAGGGAATGCGGCGGGTCGTCCTCCCCACGCCGATTGGGGTGCCGTCGTCGGTGGTGGTGATGAGTTGGATCCGCCCGTCGCATGACAGGCGTTGCGCTTCGATAGCCGATATGACGGGACCAAACTCGACGTCGGCGGTCGCTTCGCTTCCGGGTACGAGGGCCGAGAGCGGAGCGTGGACAACGACCGTGGCTCGGTCGGCGTTTGAGGCGCCACCGAGGGACAGTGATGCCATCTGAATGAGTGCATCGGCGGCGCGCTCCTCAAACGGCCTCCATAGGCCGCTGAACGAATCGTGAGGAGCAGTGAGCGCTAGGTGCTGGACGGCCTTCTCGAACAAAGCGCCGTCGACACCGGGAAGGGCGCCCTCGAAATAGAGCCACCGCTGTTCGTCGTCCCACCACATCTCAACTCGGCGGTGGAAACGATCTTCGGCAACCTTCGGCTGGGGGCGCGGTGTCTGCTGGCGGGCCGCTCGTTCCAACTCCGCCGCCGGCGTGTCCAACACGGCGTCGACCACAATCGACTCGTCCTCGGGATCGAGGTAGCGAAGCAGTGATTGGGCTTGGTCGAACGCCAAGCTCCCTTCTGCCAACCGTTGGGCAATGACCGGAAAGTCATCCAGCTTGCGAGCGGCACGCACCCAAGCACGGGCGGTGCGGGGAGCGACCTGAAGCTCAGCGGTGAGCCAAGAAACCAGTCCTGTCGCTCCGGCCCCGTAGACACCATCCTGAGCCGCCGCCCCGACCTCCGCCAGAATCCCGGCGAGCGCCTGCGTCATCAGAGCATGCTGGCCGGCGATCCGCTCAGTGCGGCAGCGAGACGCCGTGCTCGACAACGACATATGCCCAACCTCCATCGTCGATGGACCTACCAGTTGGGGAAGCTGCAACCAACGTATCAAGGACGGGTGACAGATTTGGCCGCTCCGTGGCGTGGTGACCTGCGGCTGACCGCGCTATCGCATCCGAAAGAGGATGTTGGCGATCTTCCATCCGTCCGGGGTCTTGACCAGTTGGAGGTAGTCGACGTACTCCAGAGACACCGTTCGAGCGCTTGCGATCTCTCCCGAGATATCGTCGACGATGATCGAGGACGACGCGTCCGGGTCGTCGCCGCCGCCCGAAGCGGTCAACTCGAGCATCCTTTGCTTCGTCACGACCCGGAGCGTGTGCGTATCCGATGCCTCGTCATGGATCGGGATCCGTTTGGCGAGATCGTCGTGCAACGCCCGATTCATGCGCGCCACGTCACCGAGGTACCAACCTTCGATGTAGTCGGCGGCGGCCGCCTCGACGGCGGCTGTCTCTTCTGAATCCATTACCCGAGGCTACCAAGGCGGCCGAGTGATGGCAGAGAGCGTCTGGAGCTACTCGGCCCAGGTAGCGTATCGGTATGTCACAGCGCAAGCAGGCCAGGCCCGCGTGACGGACCCTTCTGGAGACGAAGTATGAGTTGGGACATCTTCGTGCAGGACATTCCGCCCAACGCCCGTTCCGTCGCCGAAATCTCGGCCGACTTCACTCCAGAGCCAATCGGGAATCGGATCGACATCATCGCCCGCATCACAGAGGCGGTTCCAACGGCCGACTTCTCGGACCCAACGTGGGGTCGGATCGAATCGGACCAGTATTCGATCGAAGTCAACATCGGAGAAGCCGACCCGGTTCGCAGCTTTGCGTTGCACGTCAGGGGAGGTGTCGCCGCAGCGGACTTGGTCGCCGACATTCTGGACAATCTCGGCCTTCGGGCGTTCGATCTGGAGGCCCCGACCGGCATCTTCGACCGAGACACGGCCCGCGCCTCGATGGCACAGTGGCGCAACTACCGGGATCAAGCCCTCGAGCAATGACCACCCCGTTCGACCGGCCACCCGCCTGGGTACGGGAATGCGGTCTGCCAACTGATGGTCTCGCCGTCGAAGACGGCGGTCGGGCCTGGATTGGCCATCGATGGCGCTCTCTCGTGTCGTTTGGAGCCCGTAGGGGCGTGCTGGTCTAGGAGATGTCGGCTGGGGTGAGGTTCGCGCCGGTGACGAAGTTGTAGGCGTCGACGAGAATCTGGATGGTGACGTCGAGCTCATCGAGTGTCTCGGGGCTGTAGACCATGACCACACCGTCCCAGAAGCCGTCGCGCTCTACCCACGGGTGGAGTTCCCCCCAGTTCTTGTCCTCTACCTCGATCGCGGAAAGGACCGCGAGCCACACGTGGAGGCTGCCGTCGGGATGGATGTGGGCGAACTCGCTACTACCCGCGAGGACGTCCGGGCGTGCGAGGTCGAAGCCGTCGGAGAATGCGAGGCCACGGGCACCTGGGAGCGAGCGATCGGATGGGAGGTTTTCGACTCCAGGAAGCTGAAAAGCGCGGCGTCGCAACTCCGTGTCGACGGCCGGGACGGGTTCGGCGTCGAGCTGGACGTGGGGAACGCTTCCGGTTGTCTGGCGAGGCGGCCCTTCGCGCTCCGGGAGTTCCAGTGTGCCGCTGGTGGGCGCTGCCGTCGCGGGTATCTCGCGCTCCGACGGCTCTGTCACAGCCGGCGCCGGCTCCCCACCCGAGCACGCACCAACAACCATCGTCGCCAGGACCAAAAGGAGGAATGTCGCCGCTGAGTTGTTTCGGGCCATAACTGCCTTGCTTTCTCAGCGGTCTTCCGAACGCACACACATGGAGGCCGTGACGGTGTCAAGGGATGCTTGGCTTGCGGTGTCCATGTCGTGCACTCCGATCTCGCATCAGTCTTTGATGCTACGCGGTCCGCCGCGAAGGATCTGACCAGCGACTCAAGACCCAGCCGCCGCTTCGCTACCAGCGGATTTGTCTCTGCCCCCTAGCAGCCGACATCGATTCCGAGGGAGTCGACTTCTGCAAGAGCGTCGGCGAGGCTGAGTGGCACACCGTGGATTGAGACGATGGTCATCGGCAGTTCGGAGTTGCAGCTGGCATCGATGAGTCCGGTGGTGCGAAGGGCTTCGAAAAAGATTGACGGTCCGGGCAGAGCGACTGTGAACCCGAAACCTCCGTTGTAGAGGTCGCCGTTGACCACGAATACCTCATCACCGGTGTTGATGGCGGTCACCAGCATGTCCCCAGCATGAGGACCGGGAACGCTGTAGGCCGTGATCGTGTTGACGTCATCGTCCAGTGTCAAAGATGATCCTTCGGCCACTTCACGGACCACAGCATCGACTGGTGACTGAGACAGTGCATCGGGGCGGATGATCGACTCCGCCGTCAGAACCCTGCCCCAAAGATCACCTACACCAGGTCCCACCACCAATTCGGCACCGGCCGCCACAACCGAACGCACGCCTGAAGCGTGGTCGACATGGTGGTGAGTCTGGACAATATGGCTGATGGGCTGGTCCGATATCTCGCTGGCAACGTCGATCAGGGTCGACCCGTGGGCCGGAGAGAGTGGAGCTTCCAGCAACACGAGCCCATCGGCTTGTTCAACGATTACCGAGCCGGTGTCAGCCGCAACATGATGGACACCGGGCGCCAGCTCGACGACAGCCGCAATCGGCTGTTCCGGGAAGTAGGTGAAGCCAGCTCCAAAGAAGCTGAGAACAAGGTGATGGGATTGTTGTCCGAACTCGGCCAACGCCGGGTCGTAGGCTGTTGGATCGGCGAGAGCCAGGTTGTCGAAGTGGTCGGCTGGGAACCGCTGGTTTGTGGCGAACGAAGTCCGGTTTTCTACCCAGATCGACAATCCATCAACCACGAGCTCGACCTGAGCCGGGTAGGGCATGCCCTCGCTTCGTTGCCAGTCGCGGTAGTGGACCTCGACCTCCACGTCGCGGACCAGCGGGTTGCTCTCCGTTGTGACCAGCTTGGAGATCAGTGCCGTGCGCTGATCCACATAGAGACGGATTGGGGCAACGTCGTTGTCGAACGTGAGCACCCGGTGGGGGCGGCCATCCAGCTTTGTTATCCCGCCGACGGTCACAGCGTCCGGATTCTCAACGGCCTCAGCCAACAACAATTGGGGATTGAACAGCATCTGCTGTCGCCACAGGGCGCTCACGTGCTGGGTCGCCAGGTCACCAGGAAAGGTGAACAACGCCTGGTCGGACAGATGGCCGATGTCTTGGTTCGCGACGATCGTGAAACTCTCCTCGGGGAAGAACTGGAACACTTCGAACAAAGGCTGACGGGTTACGTCAACCCTGATCAGGTTTTGATCGAGATCGATCGAGTAACTCCGGCTGTACGCGTCGGCTGCAACAACCTCACCGGGATCGAAGCCCTCGAACGAGACCCGAGCTTCCCCGCTCGCTTCGATCTGCAGGGAGGAAGTAGCAACCAGGGCCTCGGCTCCCCCAATGGCCTTGAACGCCCGGTTGAGCACGCCGTGCCCCGCCTTGCTCGGCGCGGCTGTCGCCGCGGAGAAGGACGAGACAGCGACCAAGGCCGCAACCGCCAACAAGATGATCCCTCGACTCATCCACCGCGAGCGGCCAAACGAGGGAGGAGTCGAGATCTGAGACAACATGGCCTCTCCATTCCTTAGGGATTTGAGCAACATAGTGTAGCTTAAACTACGGCGTGTAGTCTGAACCGTCAAGAGCGTCACCGGTTGGTCCTCTGGGTCCGGCCGATTTCCCGGGCGATCGACGTGCCGGACCGCGTGGGTGCGTGTGGTCGCCCAGAGATCGGTTCCTCAACAAGTGGTGACTTAAGCTCCATGCCATAGTTCCAAGGATCTGGGGCCGGTGAACGAGAACTCAACAAGCAAGCAGAACGAGAACCCCCGCACGACCAGGGTCCGTGAACTGGTCCTCCATGCTGCAGTAGAGCTACTGCTCTCCGGCGGGCCACGCGAAGTGACGGCAGCCAGAGTTGCCGAAGAAACGGGAGTGGCCCGGACCACTATCTACCGGCAATGGCCGGACCAGCCAAGCCTATTGCTAGCGACGATCGACACCCTCGTGGCTCCCCACTCCCCGACACCCAGCACTGGCGAGTTCCCCGACGATCTGAACACCGTTCTCACCAACCTCCGAATTCGCCTCGTGACCCGCAGAGTGCGACCGGTCTTCGCCGCCCTCGTCGACCACGCCTCCAGAGATCCCGCCTTCGTTGCCTCTCAGCGGCGCTTCGTTGGCAGCATGGTGCAGCCGACGATCGATGTGCTGGTCGACGCCCAACAACGCGGCTACCTCCCCGCCACCTTGGACTGCTCGGTCGCTGCGACGATGTTGACCGGCCCAATCTTCCATCAGCACCTGTTGATGCAGGAAACCATCGAGGACGACCTGATCGATCAGATCGCTTCACAATTCATCGAAGCTCACGTCACGGCCTAGACCGCGTTGCGCACCTCCGAACGTGTCTACCGCCTGCTACTCGTGATAGGTGGCGTTGCCTGACCGCGACCCGCTGGCTCTCCGAGAACGGGTACGGCGCTCCAGGGGAGTACCCCGAGCTCGCCGTACTTCGATCACACTCGTGAAGTGGTCCCGCCGAGACACACTGAACGACAACTCGGTCGCGACCCCCGGGCCGAATGCCCCCGAACCCGTTCGAGCAACTCGGCAGACACCGCACCGGTACGATGACCGCATGGCAGCGTGCAACCAACCACCCGCCTGGGTACAGGACGCCATCTTCTA
>CAYXMJ010000077.1:0-13806 GCA_964465915.1 uncultured Acidimicrobiaceae bacterium | reverse complement strand
CTCGCAGTGATCGTCACGGGTTGGCCGTCGGCAAGATCGCCTTTGTTCAGGTCGAGGGTGAGAAGGCTTCCGGAGGCGTCGGTTTCTGAGTCATGGACCGGGGCGGTGTTGAACGAAGAAGAACCCGGCCGGCGGCCGGGTTCTTTGGGTAGGAGGGTGGATTTCTCGGAGAACGTCGCCTAGCTGGCTTGACGCTGTCGGCGGCGCTCGGCGAGCCAGCGCTTGCGTAGCCGCCGCCGGTCGTCTTCGGCGAATCCGCCCCAAACGCCTGCTTCTTGGTTTGTCTCCAAGGCGTACTGGAGGCAAGCCTCCTGCACGGAGCATTCGTCGCATATGATTCGGGCTTTCTCAATCTGGTCAACAGCTGGGCCGGTACTGCCTATCGGGAAGAACAGATTCGGATCAGAGTCGCGGCAGGCAGAAAGCTCCCTCCAGGTGGTGAGTGTCAGCATGTGCCCTTCTTGCCCCTTGTCATCGAGAATCGATTGTGAACGCATTCACAAGAGCTTGGACGAGCATACGCGCGCGTTCCGGCCGCGCGCAAGCGTTATTGGGCACTTTCTTGGAACCTTCCAAGTGAAACCCCAGAATGGGTCCCAATCCGCCGCAACCCGCGCGAACACGGCTACGGAATGTGGTCTTCTGGCTCATAGCGAAGGCGCGTGACGGACCTTGCCGGCACCCGGTGAGGTACGCTCGCGGCGGCACAACGGAGGCACAAATGAGTATCCACGACGAACTGGCGATCGAGCTCAAGGCGGCGATGCGTGATCGCGACAAGCCACGCATCAACGTCATTCGACAGATCGAAACCGAGGTATCCGTTGCCAAGTCGGCCCCAGGTTTCTCGGGTGAAGCCGATGATGGTCTTTACCTCAAGACCATTGAGTCCTACGTGAAGAAGATGGACAAGGCGCGCGTCGAGTATGAGGCGGCAGGAGAGCGTGGGCAGGAGAACGCCGACAAACTCGCCTACGAAATCGCCTATCTCGACCGATGGTTGCCCGAGAAGCTCGACGAGGACCAGACCAGGGCCCTCGTCAAAGAGGCAATCGCGGAACTTGGCGCCGACGATCCCAAGATGACCGGGCGTGTCATCGGCCAGGTGATGCGTTCGGGCGGGGAAATCGACGGCGCATTGGTCAACCGGCTGGTACGCGAGGAGCTCGGGGCATAGCCGGCTCCCTTCCGGTGTATCAGGCGATGCTGGCGGCACGCCGGTCCGAGCCGTTTGTCGACCCTGATTGGATCTTTGAGCTGAAGTGGGACGGCGTGCGCGCCCTGCTCGGCTGGGACGGAGCGACCGTGGCGTTGCACAGCCGGGCGGGCAACAACATCTCCGCGAGGTATCCCGAGCTGAGTGGCTTTCGAGCCGATCGCCCCCTCGTCCTCGACGGAGAAATCGTCGCTCTGGATGACCGCGGACGCCCTTCCTTTGAACGACTCCAACAGCGAATGAACCTATCGGGAGTACGGGAGGTCGCGGCGGCGGCGATCGCCGTTCCGATCTCGTATGTCGCCTTCGACATGTTGTTCGACAGCGGCGACATCACCGACGAATCCTGGGAAGTGCGCCGCGCCAGACTGGACGCCCTCGATCTGCCCCCGCCGTTCGTACCGTCCACGGTGGTCCAATCGGACCCCACCGCGCTATGGGCGCTGGTCGAGGAGCGCGGCTTCGAGGGGATCATGGCAAAGCGCCGGGGGTCGAGATATCGCACTGGAGCGCGGTCGGCCGACTGGCTCAAGATAACCCGCTTCCGCCAGGTCAGGGCCATGGTCGGCGGATACCTACCCGGCGACGGGGCCCGGTCCCTGGCATTCGGCTCTCTGCTGCTCGGGCTGTGGGATGCAGGCAGCCTGAGATGGATCGGCGCCGTCGGCTCGGGATTTGGGGAGACGGCGCTGCGTGCCATCCGAGAAACGCTCGACGTGCTCGAGGTGGCCGACTCGCCGTTTGGCATTGACCCCGACCTCCCCGGCAACGCGGTGTGGGTCGAGCCGCGGCTGGTGGCGTTGGTGCAGTACAAGGAATACACGGACGCGGGGCGCCTGCGCGGCCCGTCGTTCGGGGGATTCACCGATGACGATCCAACCCTGATCACTTGGGAACGTGAAGGTCCGGGGAGTCCGGGCTGAGTCGCGAAATCTGGGGATAAACGTCGTCCCCGATTCTGCCGATGACAGGCAAATGGTCGTTGTCCAGTCAATCGTCATCGCAGTAACCCTGCTATGCATCGTTGTCGGCGCCCGTCTTGCCATCGAGATGGGCCCCGGCGGAGGCGACCGCCCCTAGGACGCCTGCTTGGTCGCTTCGATGCTGGCTCGCAGCGCGTCCATCAGGTCTACCACTCCGGTGGGTTGGGGCGCATCTGGTGCGACGATCTCCTGACCGTCGATCTTCTGTTGCGCCGCCGCCTCAACTGCTTCGCGCGACGTGTCATGCCATGCCGAGGGATCGAAGGTGGTTGTGAGGTTGTCGATGATCATCTCGGCCATCTTGATCTCTTCGTCGCGGATCTCGATGTCTTCTTCGAGTGACTCGAAGTGGGGTTCCCGAATCTCGTCGGGCCAGTACATCGTCTCGAGGATGATCACGCCTTCATCAGCCCGCACCGTTGCGAGGTGCTCACGTTCGCGGATCGCGACCTTGGCGATGCCGACCATTGCCTTCTCCTCAAGCGCACGCAGCAAGAGCTGATAAGCCTTGACACCGGTCTTCTCCGGCGCGAGGTAATAGGACGAGCGGTAGTAGATCGGATCGATGTCGTCTTGGGAGACGAACTGGACCACGTCGACGATGCCGCCGGTGAGGCCCGTCATGATGTCGGAGAGCTCCTCTCCGGTGAACACGACATAGCGTCCCTTTTCGAACTCGTAGCCCTTTACGATGTTCGCGAAGGGGACTTCTGCGCCGTCGGTCTCCGCCACCCGTTTGTATCGAATGGGACTGTGGTCTGACTCGCGCAACTGCTTGAACTTGGGGCGCTTGTCCGACACAGCCGAATAGAGGCCAACGGGAATGGTCACCAACCCGAATGAGATGGCGCCTTTCCAAATGGATCGCATAGTTGATTCCGGCATGAGCTCGCGAAAACGATAGCCTGCGGCAGCGGGCTGCGGAAGGGGTCCCTTCTACACTCCGCCGCCATGCTTCCCGAGCGCCTCCAGATTCCCGACCTCGAAACCTCCGATGACGCAGACGCCACACGCGAAGCGGCCATTGTTCTGGTGGCCGGGGCGATCCTGCTGCTTCTGTTCAACTACTGGGGCCGGCCGGGGTTCTATGTCACCAGCGGCCTGATCGATTGGATGGCCGAAACAGTGGGCGGTCCGCTCACCGAACACCCCGGCGTCGGTGGCTACCTGTGGTGGGGGTTCAGTTCGCTACTTTTCCGGGTCTTCCTTCCTCTGGTTGTGATTGTCTTCATCCTGAAGCGGCGACCGGTCGAGTTTGGTTTCCGGCTGAGGGGAATCGCCTCACATCTGCCCGTCTACTTCGCCATGTACCTGCTGATGTTGCCGGTACTCATCTGGGTATCGAGCTTTGATTCGTTCCGTACCTACTACCCGTTCTACGACCGCGCCGGCGAGGGCGGGGCCGCCTTCTGGCTCTACGAACTGGGCTACGTGGTCCAGTTCATCGGTGTTGAAGCCTTCTTCCGCGGCTTCCTCACCTTCGGGTTGCTGCGCCGCTTCGGATTGTTGTCGGTGGTGGTGATGACGGTGCCATACACGATGATTCATTTCGGCAAACCAATGCCGGAGGCGACTGCCGCCATCGTTGCCGGCCTGGTCCTCGGCTACTTGGCGGTCCGCTCCCGCAGTTTTGTCCCCGGGGTGATGCTCCATGTATCGGTCGCGCTCACGATGGATCTCCTTGTGCTCGGCCGCAGCGGTCTGCTGGCGAGCATCTTCTAGCGGTGCACCCGGCGACGGAGCTGTTGCGTTGTAGGCTGGGTTGATGCGCGGGTTTCTGATCAGAGTGTTGGTAAACGCTGCCGCCCTTTGGGTGGCGGGCCGGGTCTTCGACGGCATCACGATGACGGACGACTTCTGGGACATCCTGCTCGTGGGGCTCATCTTCGGACTCGTCAACGCCTTCCTCAAGCCGATCGCCAAGCTGATCTCGCTGCCCATTCGAATGGTCACCTTTGGCCTGTTCACGCTTGTGATCAACGCCCTACTGCTGATGCTGACCGCCTGGATCGCTCCCGGGTTGGAAGTCGATGGGTTCTGGTCGGCGCTGCTCGGAGCGATTGTGATCAGTCTGATCAGCTGGGCGTTGACCCTGTTGCTTCCGGACTAGGCGATGTCACCCCTCGGGGCCTGTATCAGGTCGGTTACACTCCCTGATTCCGCCCCAGTAGCTCAGGGGATAGAGCACCGGCCTCCGGAGCCGGGTGCGCAGGTTCGAATCCTGCCTGGGGCACGTGTAGCGGTATGGGGCGTCGGTCTCTCCACCCCTGCGGCCCACCTTTGATCCCTCTCAACCAACCGACAGATACGGCCCGCCCATGTCAATCTTCACCCATCTCGGCTCGGCTTTCGGGGATTCGTTTGCGTCGCTCGGGCTTGACCGCGAGTTTGGGGAGGTGGTGGTTTCGCAGCGGCCGGAGCTCGCCCAGTTCCAGTGCAATGGGGCGCTGCCGGCCGCCAAGCCTGCCGGGCGGAACCCGCGCGAACTGGCGGAGCAGGTGATCGGGGCCCTGGCCGATAGCAGCCCCTTCGCCGACTTGTCGATCGCCGGTCCCGGGTTCATCAATATCACCCTGACCGACGACTACCTCGGCGAATATGTCGCCGGCGTGTCGGAGGATGCCCGGTTCGGGCTCGACGCCGTGTCGCCACAAACGATCGTCGTCGACTACGGCGGGCCCAACGTCGCCAAGGAACTCCACGTCGGCCATCTGCGCACCGCCATCATCGGGGAAAGCCTGAAACGGCTGCTTCGGTTTGTAGGCCACAACGTCATCGGTGACGTCCATCTCGGCGACTGGGGCACCAACATGGGCCAGTTGATTGTGGAGATGGAGGAACGCCACCCGGAGTGGCCGTACTTCGATCCGTTGTTGACCGGCCCATACCCCGATGAATCGCCGGTGGGGATGGACGACCTGCAGGAGATCTATCCGGTCGCCGCCGCCAAGGCCAAGGAGAACTTCTCCTACGCAGAACGGGCGCGTCGGGCCACCGTCGAACTCCAGGAAGGTCGCCCCGGGTACCGGGCGCTCTGGCAGCACTTTCGCGACGAATCGATCGACGCCATCCGGGCCGTGTACGAGGACTTGGGCGTCGAGTTCGACCTGTGGCACGGAGAGAGCACCATCAACGACCGGCTGGCCCCCATGGTCTCGCGCCTGGTCGGAAGCGGCGCCGCCGTCGAGAGCGACGGGGCGCTGATCATCGATGTCGCCCGTGAGGACGACACAAAAGAGATCCCACCGCTGTTGCTGGTGAAGTCCGACGGCGCCACGTTGTACACGACCTGGGATGTGGCGACGATCGAAGACCGCGTCGAGGCTCTGGGAGTTGATGAGATCATCTACGTCGTCGACGTTCGCCAGGCGCTCCACTTCGAGCAAGTATTCCGAGCCTCGCAGCACACCGGAATCGCCTCGCCGGATGTGCGTCTCGAGCACGCCGGGGTCGGCACCGTCAACGGGCCGGGGGGCAGACCGCTCAAGACTCGCGACGGCAACCTGCCACTGCTGCGCGACCTAATCACCGACTCGAAAGTCAAGGCGGCCGAGCGCCTCGACGAGAATCACCTGGCGACGGAGTACCCGGCGTCCGAACGGGAGGAGATTGCCGAGATCGTCGGTGTTGCGGCTCTCAAATTCGGCGACCTCAGCAACCACCGTTCGTCCGACTACATCTTCGACTTGGACCGATTCACCTCCTTTGACGGCAAGACCGGGCCCTATCTGCTCTACGGAGCTGTGCGGATGCAGTCGATCTTGCGCAACGCCGAGGCCAAGGGCCTCGGCCCCGGGCCGATCCTGGCCCCGTCCGTTACCGCCGAACGCAACCTGATGCTGCAACAGGTGCGGCTGCCCCTCGTCGTCGAGCGCGCCGCTGAGCATCGTGCCCCCAACCATCTGGCCGAGTACGCCTACGAACTAGTTGCCTCCTTCAGCCGCTTCTACGAGGCGTGTCACATCCTGAGCGAACCCGATGCGGCGCGGCAGGCCTCATGGCTCGCCCTGGTCGACCTGACCTTGCGTCAGGTGAGGCTGCTGCTGGATCTGCTCGGCATCGATACCCCGGCGCGCATGTAGCGCGGCCGGACTCCATCTTGTCTGTTCTCCCATTCCGCCTTCTGCCCGATACGGCGACGATCGGCGACGACGGTCGTCTCCAAATCGGCGGGTGTGACCTGCTCGACCTCACCGCTGAATTCGAGACCCCACTCTTTGTCTACGACGAGGCGCATCTGCGGGAACGGTGCCGGGAGGCGGTTGCCGCCTTCGGCGGGGGAGTGGCCTATGCCACCAAGGCGTTCCTCTGCCGCGCCATGGCCAAGCTGGCGTATGAGGAAGGCATGAAGCTCGACATCGCGACCGGAGGAGAACTCTTCGTTGCACTTGATGCCGGGGTTCCTGCGTCGCGTCTGGTTCTGCACGGCAACAACAAGTCGACCAAAGAGCTGCGGTCAGCCCTCGAGGCGGGGATCGGCCGCATTGTGGTCGACTCGTTCGACGAACTCGACAGGATCGAGGCCTTGGTCGCAGAAGGATTTGATGCTCCCCAGGTCATGATCCGGATCAATCCCGGGGTCGATGCTCACACCCACGAGTATCTCCAAACCGGGGTGGCCGACTCGAAGTTTGGGTTCGGCCTCGCCACCGGGGCGGCTGATGCCGCCCTCGAGCGCGCCCGCGGGTCATCCGCAGTCGACCTCGTCGGAGTGCACGCCCACATCGGGAGCCAGGTGTTTGTCGTCGATTCGTTCCGACGGGCGATCGCCGCGCTGGCGCCGTTTGTGGCGGCTCTCGACATTGCGGAGTTCTCGATCGGTGGTGGGCTCGGTGTTGCGTACGTGACCGGCGAGCAGGCACCGACCATCACCGAGTGGGCAGCCACCGTGCACGAAGCCTGCGCCGACGCCGGGATCGAGGCTCGGGTCACCGCCGAGCCGGGGCGCTCGATCGTCGCCCAAGCAGCCTTGACGCTCTACACGGTGGGGACGATCAAGGAGATCGAGGGGGTCCGTACCTATGTAGCCGTCGACGGGGGGATGAGCGACAACCCGCGGCCCGTTCTCTACGGCAGCGGCTACGAAGCGTTCCTGCCGCGAGAGACCACGGCCGAAAGGCCCCGCCGGGTGCGGATTGTCGGCAAGCACTGCGAATCGGGCGATGTCATCGTCCATGACGCCTTGGTACCGGTGGACCTCTCCGTTGGCGACATCATCGCCACCCCGGTGACGGGAGCCTACGGCCACACCATGGGCTCCAACTACAACATGATCCGTCGCCCACCGGTGGTATTCGCCTGCGACGGCGTAGCCCGCCAAGTCGTTCGCCGCGAAACCTACGAGGAGCTCACGCAACGCGACGTCTGAGTCAGTGAGTCGTGATCGGCTGCACTGTCGCCGCTGAGCGGTACTATCGCCGCGCGATGAACACCACAGTTGGCATAGGAATCCTTGGAGCAGGCACGGTTGGGGGCACCCTGATTCGGCGACTCGTCACCGATCACGCTGCCATCGAAGCCAAGACCGGGCTAGACCTCGAGGTCCGCCGGGTTGCCGTGCGCTCCCTTGACAAAGAACGTAACTTCGAGGTCGGCCCCGGGGTGCTCACCGACAACCCGCATGAGGTCGTCGACGACCCAACGGTCGGCCTGATCGTTGAGATGATGGGCGGCCGCGATCCCGCCGGTGACCTGGTCCTGGCGGCGCTCAACGCCGGCAAACCGGTGGTCACGGCCAACAAGGAATTGGTCGCCACCCGCGGCCACGAACTCATCGCCGCAGCGGAACGCACGGGTGTCCCGCTGCTTTTTGAAGCGGCGGTCGGCGGTGGCATCCCCATCATTCGACCGCTGTCGGAGACGCTGGCCGGTGAGCGGATCGCCCGAGTCATGGGCATCGTGAACGGCACCACCAACTTCATCCTCACCCAAATGGCCGAAGCTGGGGAGAGCTACGAGACGGCGCTCGCCGAGGCGCAGGAGCTCGGCTACGCCGAACCCGATCCGACGGCGGATGTCTCAGGTGCCGATGCCGCCGCCAAGGCAGCGATTCTGTCCAGCCTGGCGTTCGGCACTTGGGTTGGGGTCGACGACGTCTACTACGAGGGCATCGAGTCCCTCTCGGCACTCGACATGCAGTTCGCCGATCAGCTCGGCTACCGCATCAAGCTGGTCGGAGTCGCCGAGCACACGGCAGCCGGGGTCAGCGCCCGAGTCCACCCCGTGATGCTTCCCACCGATCACCCACTCGCCGCCATCCGCGGGGCCACGAACGCCATCTTCATCGAAGGCCCCTCGATCGATGAGTTACTCTTCGCGGGCCCGGGCGCCGGCGGCGAACCAACCGCAACCGCAGTGCTCGGCGACGTGATCGATGCGGCTCGGGAGATCCTCGCCGAGGCGCAGGTCTCCCCCCGCATCCGCTTCTCTCCGGGTGCGCTACTGGACTTCGGCGAGGTCGACACCAAGTGGTACATGCGGCTCGAGGTCGCCGACGAACCCGGGGTGCTCGCCGGCATCGCGGGGGCATTCGGCGATGCTGGGGTCAGCATCAAGTCGGTGTGGCAGGAAGGTCAGGGCGACGAAGCCACCCTGCTGATCGTGACCCACCGTGCGCCGGAGGCCCAACAGCGAGCCGCGGTCGCCGCGCTGCGGGGCCTCCCCACGGTTCGGTCGGTTGCCTCAGTCATCCGGGTCGAGAGTCCTGAAGCGTGAACAGGCAGGCAGCACGATGAGTTGGCGCGGCCTGATCGAGGAATTCCGCGACCGGCTGCCGGTGACCGACGCCACACCAGTGGTGACCCTGCTCGAGGGCAACACGCCGCTCATCCACGCCGAACGGTTGTCGGAAGTGATCGACCGCGACGTCTATGTCAAGTATGACGGCACCAACCCGACGGGTTCGTTCAAAGACCGGGGGATGACGATGGCGGTTTCGAAGGCCGTTGAATCCGGCGCCCAGGCGGTGGCGTGTGCGTCGACCGGGAACACCTCGGCTTCGGCTGCGGCCTATGCGGCTCGGGCCGGCATCTCGTGCATAGTTATTCTCCCTGCAGGCAAGATCGCCCGCGGCAAGCTGGCCCAGGCCATCGCCCACGGTGCAACCATCGTCCCGATCGACGGGAATTTCGACGATGCGCTGGCGTTGGTACTCGAGCTGACGTCGAGCCACGAAGTGGCCTTGGTGAACTCGATCAATCCCTACCGGATCGCCGGTCAGCAGACCGCGGCCTGGGAAATCATCGACACGCTCGGCGATGCCCCCCACATCCATGCGTTGCCGGTTGGCAACGCCGGCAACATCACGGCCTACTGGGCCGGATATCGGGCCGGCGGCAAGGCGCCACACATGTGGGGTTTTCAGGCGGCGGGTTCGGCTCCGCTGGTTACCGGTGAGATTTTCGACAATCCCGAGACGGTGGCGACGGCGATTCGCATCGGCAACCCTGCTTCATGGGAGAGCGCGATCGCGGCCCGTGACGAGTCGGAGGGGCGGATCGAGGCGGTCACCGACGAGGAGATCCTCGCCGCCTACCGGTTCCTGGCCCGAACCGAAGGTGTCTTCTGTGAACCAGCCTCGGCGGCGTCGGTGGCCGGCATCCTCAAGTGCCGCGACGAATTGCCGAGCGGCACCGTCGTCTGCACACTCACCGGTCATGGCCTCAAAGACCCCGAAACTGCGGTAGTCGACTTCGATCCGATCGACCCCGTCGCCCCGACTCTCGATGCCGTGATCGGTCTGCTCGGCTGGTAGGCGGTTCTGCCGGTTCGCCGGTTGACTCTTGCACAGGCTGTTTCGGCGGCTATGATCTGTGTCGGATCTTTTCCAACCCCCCACCAATCGGGCGCCCTGCGCGTCGCCGTGCGGTGGAAGCCCTCACCACGCTGCGGCCAATTCGCCGCATCCTCAGCGTCGAGATCGCTGCGCAGGCGGGCACACGAGAGGCCGGATCACGGCCCATTCAACTGCTGAAAGGGGCACTCAGCACCCATGACCACGACCACGACGACAAGAGCAAGGCTTCAGGAGCTTGGGCTCGACGCGCTGCGCGAGATGGCCGGCCAGGTCGACGTCGACCCTGAGGGTCTGCAGAAGTCGAAGCTGATCGCTGCGATCCTCGATTCCGACAAGTTCGACACGAAACTGCTGCCCGAACCAAAAGAAGAGCCCACGCCGGTTGTCGAGGACAATGGGTCTCGAGGCGATGGGGATCGTAAGCCCAAGTCCCAACAGGGCGACCGCAAGCGAGAGGGCGATCAACGCCACCGTCAAGGTCAAGGTCAAGGTCAAGGCCAGGGCGAGGGCCGGCGACGCCGCCGGCGGGGCCGCGGCCAGCAGGAGCCAATCGACGAGTCCGAGTTGGAGACGCGCCAGGGTATTCTCGACATCCTCCCTGAGGGATACGGATTCCTGCGCTGCTCCGGCTATCTGCCCGGCGAGTTGGACGTCTACGTGTCGGCCAACATCGTGCGCAAGAGCCGTCTTCGTAAGGGCGACATTGTCTCCGGTCCGATCCGCCCCGCTCGGGCCCAGGAGAAGTTCCCTGCACTGGTTCGTGCCGTCGAAGTCAACGGACTCGACCCCGAAGAGGCCCAGAAGCGCGTCCGCTTCGCCGACCTCACACCGTTGTTCCCCGACATGCGGCTTCGGCTCGAGGTTGAGAGCCAAGAGAACCACATCCTGCCCCGGATCGTGGATCTCATTGCCCCCATCGGGAAGGGTCAGCGCGGCCTCATCGTGTCGCCGCCGAAGGCGGGCAAGACGACGGTGCTCAAGGAGGTGGCCAACTCGATCGCCGAGAACAACCCGGAGTGCCACCTGATGGTGGTCCTGGTCGATGAGCGCCCCGAAGAGGTCACCGATATGCAGCGGTCGGTGAAGGGCGAGGTCATCTACTCCACCTTCGACCGACCTGCCGAGGAACACACCCAGGTCTCCGAGCTCGCCATCGAGCGCGCCAAGCGCCTCGTGGAGACTGGCAAGGACGTCGTGATCTTGCTCGACTCGATCACCCGTCTCGCCCGGGCCCACAACCTGGCCACCCCGGCATCCGGCCGGATCCTCTCCGGTGGTGTCGACTCGACCGCCCTGTACCCGCCGAAGCGCTTCTTCGGTGCGGCACGCAACATCGAAGAGGGCGGCAGCCTCACGATCTTGGGGACCGCTCTCGTCGAAACCGGATCCCGCATGGACGAGGTGATCTTCGAAGAGTTCAAGGGCACCGGCAACATGGAGTTGCGGCTCGATCGCAAGCTGGCCGACAAGCGCATCTACCCGGCTATCGATGTCGAAGCGTCCGGGACCCGCCGTGAGGAACTGCTGTTCCAGAAAGACGAGCTGGTCGAGGTGTGGAAGCTCCGCCGGGTGCTGCTTGCGCTCGAGTCCGGCGCAGCGCTCGAGTTGCTCATCGATCGCCTCAAGAGCACGAAGTCCAACGCCGAGTTCCTGGCCAGCATTGCCAAGAGCGGGCAGTAGTCAGCGTTTCAGGTCCGCTACAGTTCCAGATCCGTACCGAGGAGTATCCGAGTGAAGCAAGACATCCATCCTGAGTATCGCAACGTGGTGTTCCAGGACACCTCGTCCGATTTCTCCTTCCTGACTCGTTCGACGATCAAGACCAGCGACACGATCGAGTGGGAAGACGGTGAGACATATCCGCTCGCCAAGGTTGAGATTTCGAGCGAGAGCCACCCGTTCTACACGGGCAAGCAAATCCTCGTTGACTCCGGTGGCCGCGTTGAGCGCTTTCGGCGCCGTTATGCCCAGAAGGGCATGGACGTTGGGTCCGCTGCCAAGCCTGCCGACGCTTCTGACGGGGCCGAGGCCACGACGACAGGTTCCTAGTTGAGCCGCCCGCCGGGCGCGACCGTCGGAGGTCAGGCCGTCCTCGAAGGTGTCATGATGCGGGCACCGTCCCGCTGGGCCGTCGCCGTGCGGCGCCCCGACGACATCATCGAGGTCGCACGTCATGAGCTGCCGCGGCTGAGCGAACGCTCGCCTGCAGCCAAGATCCCCTTCATGCGTGGCGTGCTGGTGCTCATCGAATCGCTCACGCTGGGGTTCAAGGCGCTGTCGTGGTCGGCTCAGAAGTCCGGCGACGAAGACGAACAGATCACCAAGCTGCAAACCACGATCACGATGATTGTGGCTGTGGTCGTTGCGTTGGCGATCTTCATCTTCATCCCCGTCTTCATCGCCGACTTCCTCAAGGAACAGTTGGGCGGCTCGTCGTTTTTCTTCGTCGTGCTCGACGGTGTCATTCGGATTGCGATGATCGTGTTCTACATCTGGGCGATCTCGCGCTCGAAGGAGATCCAGAGGGTCTTCCAATATCACGGTGCGGAGCACAAGACCATCCACGCCTACGAGGCCGGCGATCCCCTCACCATCGCTGAGGTTCAGAAGTACAGCCCGCGTCATCCCCGCTGTGGCACCTCGTTCCTTCTGATCGTCGGCATGGTGGCGTTCTTTGTGTTCCTGCTGCTGGCGGGTCTTCCGTTCTGGTGGCAGGTGGCGGCGCGGGTCTTGCTCATCCCCGTCATTGCCGGCATCTCATACGAGTTGCTCAAGGCCGGGGCCACGTCGCGTTGGATGTCATGGGCCAACCGGCCCGGCATCTGGTTGCAGGCGATCACCACGAAGGAACCCGACGACAAGATGGTCGAGGTTGCCGTCGCCAGCCTGCTTGGGGCGTTGACGGAAGACGAGGTCGTTGCCCTAAAGGAGCGCGGTCCCGTTGCGCCGGGGGCGCTCGCCGCTGAAGTCGACGTGCCCGAGGCTGTCGATGGATGACGGCCTCGCCGCGAAACTCGGCGAGATAGAGGCGAACTACGAGGAGACCCTTGTCCAGATGGCCGATCCGGCGGTCATCTCCGACCGGAATCGCTACCAAGAGGTCATGATTCGCCACGGCGAACTCAAGTCTCTCGTCGAGTCGTTTCGCCGCTACAGGGAAGCGGAGGCCGAGGTGGCCGAGGCCGAGGGGATGATCGACCTCGAGGAAGACACTGAGATGCGCGACTATCTCCACGCCGTGGTCAAAGAGCACCGTGAGGAGATCGAGCGTCTCGACCTCGACCTACGCCGCATGCTCGTTCCAAAGGACCCCAACGATGACAAAGACGTCATCGTCGAGTTGCGTGCCGCCGCCGGCGGTGATGAGGCCTCGCTGTGGGCCGGTGACCTGTTTCGGATGTTCGAACGGTTCGCCGAGCGCCACGGCTGGAAGTTAGAACCCATCAACCTTTCTTGGTCCGATGGCGGCGGTATCAGCTTCGGCCAGTTCGCAGTCAAGGGCCGCGGCGCGTATTCACAATTCAAATGGGAGGCCGGGCCCCACCGGGTGCAGCGGGTCCCGAAGACTGAATCGCAAGGCCGCATCCATACGTCGATCGCCACCGCCGCGGTGTTGCCCGAGGTCGATGCGGTCGAGATCGACATCCACGAGAACGACCTCGAGATCGAGACGTTCCGCTCGCAAGGCCCCGGCGGACAGTCTGTCAACACCACCGACTCAGCGGTACGGATCACCCACACCCCCACCGGTCTCACGGTGTCGTGCCAGGACGAGAAGTCGCAGCTCCAGAACAAGCTCAAGGCGATGCGGG
>CAYXMJ010000076.1:0-13809 GCA_964465915.1 uncultured Acidimicrobiaceae bacterium | reverse complement strand
CGCAGCCTTGGCGTGGTCCGCGGGTGGTGGTGGTGGCGGTGGCGGTGGTGGAACGGCCAGCGGTTCGACTTGAGGCGTGTCGACGATCGAAGCCGCGCTGGTGGTGTCGAGCGACCCCTCAACGTCGGGGCCTGCTTCGGGCTCGGTCCGCGGCGTCTCCTCGATGGTCGTGGCCGCGGCTGCAGCAGCGGCAGCCGTGATCACGTTCGGAGGAGCCTTGATTCCACTATCGGGGGCCGGCACCGTTCGAACGGTGGAGGGAGACGCCGGTGCGGCCTTGGCGGCGGGCGCCGGGGCAGTTTCGGCGGTGGGTCCCGGCCCGGCTTGGGTGATCGGCGTTGCGCCTGGGGTCGGCCGTGCCGATGGTGCCGGCTTGGCCTGCGCGGTGGGTGCAGGGGCGGCTTGGGCGGCGGGCGCAGGGCTTGCCTTGGCCGATGGTGCCGGAGCGACCTGGGGCTGAGCAGCTACGGCCGTTGCCGACGCCGCACCCGCGGCCGTCTTGCGGTTCACCCGTGACTTGCGACCCGGCTTGGTCTTGCGGGCGGTGCGCTTCTGCACACTCTGTTTGCTCACCCGAGTTGCACCCGCGGCCACAGTGCGAGACGGCTTGGGCGTCTTGGCGGAACCGCCCTTGCGGCGGCGGCGGCCGGCGACCACGGCGGTGCCTGAGGGATCACGGACCACAAATGCAGCCAAGAGAGCGAGAAGTGCGGCAGCGCCGACGCCGATGAAGAGGAACGTCGGAAGGTTGCTGCCGCCGTCATCGGTGGTTGGTGCGAGAGCAACCGCGGCCGTTGTGGTGGTCTCGGCGACAGTGGTCGAGGTCGCGTCCGCAGCCGGGGCCGCAGTCGTCGTTGGCGGCTCGGTCGTCGTGGTGGTGGTCGGCGCCGTCGTCGTGGGCGCGTTTGGCGGTGCGATAACCCAGGTCGGCGGGGGACCAACCAGCGTGGTGGTCGTGGTCGAGGTCGTGGTCGAGGTGGTAGACGTTGTCGTCGTCGGGGCCCGGGTGGTGGTTGTGGTTGGGGCTCGCGTTGTGGTGGTGGTCGGTGCGGCGGTGGTCGTGGTTGTCGGTGCGGCGGTGGTTGTGGTGGTCGGCGCGTTCACCGTCACGTTGCACGTCTTGCTCGAAATGGGGCTTCCCGCCTGGAACTCGGTGACGGTGATACTGCCCCCGGAGGTGGCATTGGAAATCTGGATGCTGCCCGACCACGATTTCTCGGGGTTCACGATTGGGTTACCGGGACTCGACCAGTCGAAACCGCCGCCTCCGGTGAAGCCGATCTGTGATGCTTGCTCGGAGCTGGAGTTGCTGGCACCAACGCTCATCGACGTCGACCCACCGTGGTCAACCGTAACGTTGCTGCAACTGACACTGGCCCATGCGGGGGCCGTCGACACACCAAGAACGGTCACGGACGCGAGGAACATCGCGAGCGCGGCGGCAGCCATCATGAGCCCCGGCGCGGGGCGGCGATTGACCCTCGAGATACTCAAAATCTCACCTGATCGATTTCGTGGCCGTCTATACCCTATTACCGGCTCAGGAATGTACCGGCATAAGCGATTTTTTGTCCACCCAGCCTGGGTTTTCGCGGAGCATTGCCAGATCAGGGCTAGTCACCGGGCTAGTCACGGATCAACTGCCTCAGAGCGCGGCGAACCTCATCGTGACGTCCTGCTCGGAGCTGGTCGGTGCCGTAGTCGGCGTTTTCGGCGTATCGCAGGAAGAGCTCGCTGAGATAGAGCAGGCCGAGCGAATGCCGGTGAATCCCCGGGACGCCGAGCGCGATGAAGACTTCGGCACTGCGGTCCAGGGCGATGTCGATAGCCACCTCGGCCGAGGCGCCCTCTCGGAGCCACGCCGACTGGAACCAGTAGTGGATCACGTCGAGACCGAGCGGCACCGGCCCCCCGGCCCGTTCCCAATCCCACACCAGCAGCCGAGACTGTGTCGCCAGCATGTTCCACGGCGTCCAATCGCCATGCCAGCCGCCAAACCGCATAGGGGCTTCCCCATCGCCGCGGCGAGCCTGTTCCAGTGCCCTGTCGACCAACGCGGCGTCGGCCTTTGAACGCGGCGTGGTGCGACCGCGGAGAGCGACAGCATATGGACTTGCCTCGAGGCGCTGGTCGGGGCTGGTGGCGAGTATGGCGACCTGACCGACCTCGTGGGCCGTCGGGGCCCTGCGCACGTTGGCTTGCTGAGGTTGGGCCAGTGGAGAAAGCACCAGGATGTCGAGTTCGCCGTGGTTGCCGTGGTGGAGCACCTTGGGTGGCTCTATGTTTGGCATCGCGGCCCGATCGAGTCCGTTCAGGTTGGCAGCCTCTTGAGCAACGAGGTGACGCGTCAGCCCGTTCCAACCCGCCTTGGCAAACGCGATCGTCTCCCCATGGGGTGTGAGCAGCTCAATGACGGGTTTGCGATTGGGTCGGCGTGGTCCAACCGTCACCGCCAGCGCTAGCTCGTCCACACCAAGCGCTTCGCGGAAGTAGTCCTCGAGCGATGGTGGCGTCCCTTCACACGGAGAAGTCCACCGGGTGCGCAGGAATGGCTGCATCAAACCCGAGCGAAGTCCGTAGCCACCGAGGCGGCGCACCAGGCCTGAGCCGGCACCGACATCACTTGACATGCGGTTGATGGCGGCCGCAGCGGCTCGTGGTGAATCGAGCGGTACAACCATCCTGGGTCGGCCTTGCCGGGTGACGACTCCGTATTTGGAGCCGGGCTGCGAGCCGGCAGCGAGGGCGTGCGGCCACAGCAGAGCCATCAGCCAATCGAGATCGGGCGATGATGACGCGGCGTCAGGCGGGGGCACGCTGCATCGCAGTGTTCAGCCGGACCATCCGAAGTCCTCGCCGACAAAGCCATAGAGAAGCTTGTTCGGCTCGCGGAAGCGGTCCTCCAGCATGGCGCGGGCTCGAGCCGAGATCGGGCTCACGTAGACGTTTGCGTTCTGCGCGGCGAAACCCGCCGGAGTGAACTCGGGGAGACCCAGAAACCGCAGCACCCGGTGGTAGGCGGCCGCTGGGTCACCGAACAGTTGCTCGCTGCTGACGACCAGGAGCCGATCTCGCCCAACGAGATCGGTCAGATGCCGCACCTGGATGTCGTAGTCACCCCGGGCCATGTAGGAGTGGTGCCGCAGGCCGAAGCTGTCGTAGAAGGGGTCGGCCACCATGCGTTCCGCCTCGCCGGCGAGACGGCCGTCCTCGGCTTCGAGCGCGGCCTCGAAGTCGAGGGTCTCATAGCCGCGGCGACTCTCGTGCAGATACTGCGAGTAGGCGCGGTCAACGGGGTCGCGCAGCAAGACCACGATCTTGGTTCCCGGCAGATCGGTCGCGATCCGGGTAGGGGCCAGCGGGTGGAACATGTAGTAGGGGCTCGACTCGCCGGTGAGGACGGTCCCCCCGACCCGGTCGGCCATCGTGGCTAGATAGCGGCGAGTCGGAAAGTGGGACCGATACCAATCGAGGCCGCGGTGATAGTTGTTGGTGTCGAAGTAGTGGATGCCCTTCATCACCCCGGCCGGCGTCACTTGGGGGTGATCGATGAGGTACCGCTGCAGCGAGGTGGTTCCGCAGCGCTGCCCGCCGGCGATGAGGTAGTCCGGCAGCGCCCGCCACTGGGCGGTGGGACGAGCCGCGGCACGCCTGGAGCGAGCAACGGCTCTCCACAGTTGGTTTCGTGTCGCGCGGGGGACCCGTCCTACCAGTCCCTCGAGCACTCCACCTTTGATCATCCCTGGCCCCCCGGTGTGGCTACGGCGCTTGATCATATCCCTGTTGGTCGGCCGGGGGAACCCCTATTGAGCAGGGGGAGGGCCAGATGAACTCCGATGGAATTCGCATAGACATGCATACATGGCTATGTTCCCCCGCCAAGCCGTCGGTACGGAAAGGGCGTCCGGTCGACGGCACTTCACGGGTGTGTGTGCCTCTTGGCTCTGAGAGAGGAACAACCGACGTGGCGAAGCGTCGCTCCCACCGAACCCTCGCTGGGTTGTTGGCTGTCCTACTACTGATATCAGTTGTGGCTGTGTTGCCCGGCCCTCAGGCCGAAGGCGCTAGCAGCAATCCGGTCGTGCCCGAAGACGGAGCACTGCTGGGGATATACGCCAAGCCCAAGGACGGCGACTGGACCAAGGCCGGCGTCAAGCATCGCTTCAATCACCTTCAGTCGTTGGCGGGTCGAGAGTTCGATATCGGGCACTACTACTACGGGTTTACCGCGAAGTTCCCTACCTGGCGTGAGCAGTGGCATCGCAACAAAGGGCGGGTGCCGCTCGTTTCCTGGGACGCGAGAACCTCAACCCAGGTGAGCGGCGGCCAGCACGATGCGACGATTCGCGCTCGCGCCGACAACGTCAAGGCGCACAACGATCCCGTGCTGATCCGATATGGCTGGGAGATGTCCGAGGGCGTCAACCATGCCGCCGCCGGCAGCGCCGCCGAGTTCAAGGCCGCCTGGAGACACATCGTGAGGATCTTCCGCAGCCGTGGGGCCGATAACGCCCAGTTCGTATGGTGTCCGACGGCGTGGTCGTTCCACACCGGCGGAGCCCAGCAGTACTACCCGGGCGATGAGTGGGTCGATTGGATCTGCGCCGATGGGTACAACTGGGCGCCCCGCAGGGCCGGCGACCCATGGCGGGAGTTCGGCGAGATCTTCGACGCGTTCTACTCGTGGGCCTCACGGCGCGACAAGCCGCTGATGGTCGGCGAATTTGGTGTCCAGGAGGGGTCGGCCGGGCGCAAAGGCAAATGGTTCCGCAAGGTTCCGTCGACGTTGCAGAACGAGTACCCGGACATCAAGGCGATCGTGTACTTCGACTCCGGCAACCCCTACCCCTGGTGGATGGACACGTCCTCGACATCGGTCGCCGGGTTCAAGGACATGGCCCTAGATCCCTACCTCAACAACGGGTTGACCTTCCAGAGCGGTTTTGACCGCGGTTTGTCCAAATTCGCCAAGAAAAAGAACGTCACCGTCGATACCGGGCAGGGCGACGACACCGGCGCGCCGAGCGCAGTGGCCAGCGCCACGGGCAAGGCCTCGTATCTCCAGGCCAACTTCGGTGCTGCCTACAACGCGATGTGCGTTGCCACCTCGGTGAAGCTGTCGTCGGTCCCTTCCAACACCACCCTCCTCAGGCTCCAGAACAGCAGCGAGCGCCTCATCGGACGCCTCTTCGTGAAGACGGGAACTCGAGAGCTGTGGGTTCGCGCCGACAAGAAGGGGAAGAAGCGGCCCACCGGGGTCAGGCTGTCGCTCAACAGGTGGTACGACATCGAGCTGTGTGGCAGCGTCGGGGCCGAAGGAAGCTGGCAAGTGTCCGTCGACGGATCGCAAGTCCTCGACTGGCAGGTTGCCAACCGGGGTTGGCTCATCAAACAGTTCCGGCTCGGCCAGAGCTTTGCCGGAACGTTCGTAGTGCGATATGACGATGTGTCCGCCCAGATCCCGTGAGGAGGCTGCAATCGAGGCTCGGATGACTCTCGGGTTGCTCACTGCGGCGGCTCTGTCGGTCGGTCTTGGTGCGTGCTCGGCCCAAGTGCCGGTTGCCATTGACGCCATGGGCTCTGAGGCGGGTGCTGCCGTGGTCCCGGCCACGACGCTGGCCGCGACGGCCTCGCCTGCCACGACAGCCACTCCTACGACCACATCCCCGCCCCCGGTGGTCGCCCCGACATCCCCGCCCCCGGTGGTCGCCCCGACGACGACCGCGACGCCGACCACCATTGTTACCCCCACATCTACCGCGCCCGCTACGAGCACCACATTGAGTTCGACGTCGACTACGCTTCCGCCCGCGCCGGAATCGTTCGGCGACGGCACCCATATCGTTGGTGCCGATATCCAGGCCGGTCGGTACGAGGCGCTCGTGCCCGGTGACAATTGCTCATGGCAGCGACTCAGTGGGCTTTCGGGCGAATACCGAGACGTCCTGGCCGATGGCAACCCGCAACATCGCACCATCATCGACGTATTGGTCGACGACGCCGCGGTGGTCACTTCGGGATGCGGACCGTGGACCGGCTTCCAGCCGTTCGACCAGCCGCTTACCGAGTTTGGCCCGGGGACATGGGCGATCGGTGAACAAATCTTGCCCGGAACGTACTCAGCGCCTGGTGGCGCAGGGTGCTTCTGGGCCACCGTGACCGGATTCGATGGGAGTCAGACTTCGATCAGCGCAATTGCGCGACCGGAGACCGGCCCCGTCGTGGTCACGCTCACAACAGACAGCGAAGGAATCGTGTCCGACAACTGCGGGAAGTTCTCGCAAACCGGATGATCGGAGGCCCAAGTGATCATTTTGAGAATGTGCTCAAGGTGACCGAGGGCCAACCGATGGACCCACACAATTGACCAAATCGGAACGCACGTCGGGCGGGGGCCGCGACGTAGTGCTGATTGGCGTTCCGCGAAGGGGAACCTGAGGAGGTCTCTCGAATATGCAAAGGCATCGATGGAGTTCGGTGGCCAGCTGGTGGTCACCATGGAAGGCAGCGCTGCTGGCGTTACTCCTGATGTTCGGCCTTGCATCTCTCCTCGCACCAAATGCTGAGGCGAGCGGCAGTTCCATCGCTCCTGAAGATGGTGCGCTGCTGGGGATGTACGGCAAGCCCAAAGACGGCGACTGGACCAAGGCCGGCATCCAGCGTCGCTTCAATCGCCTCGAGTCACTGGCGGGCCGAACGTTCGACATCGGCCACTACTACTACCAGTTCACCGCGAGCTTTCCGTCCTGGCGGGAGCACTGGCACCGCGACAACGGTCGAGTTGGCTACATCTCATGGGATGCCAAGCCCTCCGCCCAGATCAAGAACGGACAGCACGACAGGACGATTCGGGCCGCGGCCGACAGGGTCAAGGCATTCGGCGACCCGCTGCTGATCCGCTACGCGTGGGAGATGGCAGAAGGCGTCAATCACGCCGACGCCGGGACACCGGCCGAGTTCAAGGCAGCCTGGCGCCGCATCGTCACCACCTTCCGAAATCGGGGTGCGCACAATGCCGAGTTCGTGTGGTGTCCCACGGCCTGGGCATTCCACACCGGCGGAGCGCAGCAGTACTACCCGGGCGATGAGTACGTCGACTGGATCTGCGCCGACGGGTACAACTGGGCTCCCGGCAAGAAGGGTCAGGCCTGGCGTGAGTTCGGGCAGATCTTCGACGCGTTCTACTCGTGGGCCTCGCGGCGCAACAAGCCGCTGATGGTCGGCGAGTTTGGGGTCCAAGAGGGGACGGTGGGGCGCAAAGCCAACTGGTTCCGCAAGATTCCGTCGACGTTGCAGAACGAGTACCCCGACATCAAGGCGATCGTGTACTTCGACTCCAACAAACCCTACCCCTGGTGGTCGGACACGTCGTCATCGTCGGTTGCCGGATTCAAGGACATGGCCAAATCGCCGTACTTGAACGTCGGGCCGGGTGGAGGCTCCGCGCCGCCCCCAACCACCACTCCGCCGCCACCACCCCCTCCCGTTCCCCCAGGAACGGACGGCATCAGGTGGCGTGGCTCGGACACGGCATATGCGAATGAGCCCGCACATCGAGTCGAGATCCCCGGTTGGGTCAAGCCGGGAGACGTCATGCTGCTGATGTTGTCGATGAACGACGAGGACATCGCGATCAAGAACCCGTCGGGATGGAAGACCATCGGCACTCGGTCGGACGAGTCCATGAAGACGCGGGCGTGGTATCGGGTGGCGAGATCTGGAGATGCCGGCTCGAAGGTGAAGGTTGTCTTGGGGACCCGCCGCAAGGCGACGCTGACGGTTGCCGCCTACTCGGGAGTCGACAGGAGAGATCCCCTGGTGGCGTACAAGGCCAGGGTCGAGGACAAGGTTCGTGCCAAGCACATGACCCCGGCCCTCGCCACAGGAGTCGACGGCGCTTGGGCGGTGTCGTACTTCACCGACAAGACATCGGGGACGACCAACTGGCAAAGGCCCTCCAACCAGCGGGTCAGGACCAAGACCATCGGGTCCGGCCTAGGTCGGATCACGTCGATGCTCACGGACTCCAACGGACCGCTGAGCCGTCGCGACCAGGCAGGCGAGGTGGCCGGCGTCGCCAACAGTGCAAACAGCAAAGCCACCATGTGGACTTTCGTGTTGCGGCCGGCTCGCTGACCGCAGCTCCTACGACCGCCAACGAAGATGCCCGGCCGCAGCGCCGGGCATCTTCAAGTTGGTTCTTCGGACGGCTCCGCCTGGGGCTCGGATGTCCGGCCTCGGCGGCGGAACGCTCGCCAGGCCATGGGGAGGTCGAGCTCGTCGCGGTACCGGCGCAGAAACACCAGGTACATCCCGCAGGCGATCAGGGCGTAGAGGGCAAACGTCGCCCAGGTTGTTCCGCCGATCGCCCGCACCGCCAACCCGACACCGCCAAAGATGAGGACGGAGGCGACGGAAGCGTGACGCGCCCCGGGACCCCACGGGAAGAAGCGCAGGTAGCGGCCTACCTGGAACAGTGGGAGAGCGTTGGCGACGATCCGGCTGGCGGCCCAGGCGAGGGCGGCGCCCTCGATTCCAAACTGCGGGATGAGGATGAGGTTGAGGGCTACGTTCGTGCCGAGCGTGACCGCGGTGTTGCCCAGGCTCCAGGTGCTTTTGCCTGCCATCAATAGGAGCATGTCGACCGGCCCTGCCGCGGCTCCGAGCATGGCCGACCCCGCCAGGATGACGACGACGGTTGAGCCCTCGGTGAACTCGGGCCCGAAGATGCCGAGCAGCAGTGGGGCGAAGATCGCGATGGCGAGATACTGCGGCCACGTGATCGCCACCAGCCAGCCGGTAGCAGTTTGGTAGACGGTGCTCGTGCGTTGGTGGTGGCCTTCGGCGAGAAGGCTGGAGAACATCGGCTGTGCCACCTGCCCGATTGATGCGGCGACGAAGAGGCCGAGTTGGAGGAGGCGGGTACTGACGGCGTAGATGCCGGCATCGCGCGGCGACATGATGGCGCCGACGATGACGATGTCGATCCACTGGACACCGATTCGAAAGATGGCGGCGAGTGAACGTGGCAGGGTGAACGACCAGAAGTCCTTGGTGATACGGCGCAGAGATCTGACGGTCTTTGAGGTTTCGCCCCTGCGCTGTCGCCTGCGGCGGCGCAACAGTTCGAGCCAGATGAGGCCGGCGCCGAGGCCGACGACGTAGGGTGATGCCCAGGCCAGGGCCGTCAACGAGGCGCCCGCGCCTGCGGCGATTGCGATCCACACGAGGATGGGTTGGGACCCTGCGCGACCGAAGCGGTCGATGATGGCGGTGGGCACCATTGTTGAGAAGCCGCGGGTCGCTCCCAGTACCGCCAGGTACAGCGAGGTGATGGGGACGATCGGTGCCAGCACCCGCAGGTAGTCGGCGATGTCGGCTTCGGACTCGCCTCCGCCAAAGGCCCCGGCAAGTGTGTCGGCACCGACCCACACGGCGATGCCGAACACGACGCCCAAGGCAGCAACCGGGAGAAGTCCCACTGCCAGAATCGGGCGGATCTCCTTCGAACGGTTCAGGCTCAAGGCTCGCGATGTCTCTCGGATCAGTCCGGTGTCCGCGCCAAGGGTGCCGGCGACGGCGAGGATCTGGAAGATGGCAATGGTGACGAGAAAGGCGCCGGAGCCCGCGGCTCCAAGCAGGCGTCCGAGTACCACGTAAAGCAACACCCCGGCTGCCGCGGCGAACAACACGCTGAGGAGGTTCAGAGCACCGCCGCGAGCGAGTTGGGAGACGTCGGCGGCGTGGGTTCGCTGGGTTGGCTCGGGAGCGGGATCTACAGGATCGCTCATCGCTGGTGATCCGGAAGCGGCCATCGCTCGCTGGAGCGCGACGCGGCGGTGTCGGCGATCATCATGGGCACAGGCCCTCTTTGAGCAGCCCCCACAAAAGGCCCTACCCCCTTGTCGCTACCTTGCCGAAGAGTGTTGTTGCAGCTTCGAACGGATATGAGATGCACACGTGGGTATTCGGCAGGCCGAGACACCAGGTTCTTCAACACCGTCGCGGCCCCGCGTCGTATAGTAGGCCGCTCCGGGTCCCCGGGAAACCCCCGGAATCGGGTCCAAAGGGGGAGCATTGACACAACAGATGGGCCAGTCGCATCGTCAGGTGGACGAGTTGGAGCGTCCGTTGCAGCTCCGCGACTACTTGGAGGTGTTGCGGCGGCGCCGGTGGCTCATCATCTTCATGGTGGTCCTCGGCGGGGCTCTGGCTGCGTTGTACGCCTTCAACCGGCAACCGCAATACGTTTCGCAGGCTTCGGTCCTCGTGCGTCCGATCGAGGTGGATGTGGCCAGAACCTCGATCCGCCCTGACCAACTCGTCAACATGTTCACCGAAAAAGAGGTCGCAGGCTCGCTCGACGTGGCTGAGCAGGTGGCAGCGGAGATCAGCAACAGTCCCGCGGCGCAGAGGCTTCTGGAGAACCTGTCGATCATCGTTGTCAACGACACCCAGGTCCTCAGGATCTCGTACGAGGATTCTTCACCTCAACGGGCGCAGGAGGTCACCGCGTCGTTTGCGCGTGCGTACTTGGAGCAGCGCGAGTCGCGTGCCGTCCTCAAGGTGGAAGAGCGAGCGGGGGAGATCGATGTGGCGATCGCACGGATCGACACCGAACTACTCGAGGTGAACACTCTGATCTCACGGAGTGAGGAGGGATCGCTGGTGAGGATCGCTGCCGAAACGCGGCGTGATTCACTGTTGAAAGAGCGCGACCAATTGCAGGCTTCGCTTGCCGACGTTGAGTCTTTGAGCGTGGACAGTGGCGAGGTCATCAGCGAGGCGACCCTTCCCAAGAATCCGGTGAGTCCGCCCAACTGGATGATCGTCATCATCGGCTTGATCGGAGGGTTCATCGTCGGCGTGCCGTTGGCGTTCGCCCGGGACAGCCTGGACGACCGAATCCGCTCTGCCAAAGATCTCGAGCGGGCATTTGGGTTCGCCGTCCTCGTCTCGATCCCAGGTTTCGGATCCTGGCTCAACAAGGAGAACGACAGCGGCGTGCCAACCATTCTGGCGAACCCGGATCAGCCGCCGGCAGAGTCGTTCCGCAGGCTGCGCAGCACACTGCTCGCGGTGGCCCGCGACGAAGCGGTGTCGTCCATTCTCGTCACCAGTTCGGTTGCCGACGAAGGGGCGCCGAACGTGGCGACCGACCTTGCGATTGCTTTTGCCCAGTCGGGCACCGACGTGCTGCTCATCTCAGCGAACTTTCAAGACTCCGCGGTCGACCGCCTGCTCGGTCTCGAGGACGAGCCCGGGCTTGGTGACGTGTTGCTCGGCGACCTCAAGCCGCATGATGCGGTGCGGACGATTGCGGGTGTGCCTTCCACGCTGCGGGTCATTCCCTCCGGGGCGCAGCTCGACAATCCGAGCGACGCTTTGGACTCGCCCGTCATTGAGAAGGTGTTGGCCGGTCACGATGTCCCCTATGAGTTCCTGATCGTCGAGGCCCCCCCGGTGGTCGACGCGGCCGACGCGCTCAGTCTCGCTCAGCTGACCGGCGGCGTGGCGCTTTGCGTTCGTTCGTGGTCGAGCTACATGTCGACGGTCGACAGCGCACTGGGTCAGCTCGACCACGTGAGAGCCAACATCCTCGGCGTGGTTCTCACCTGACCGCCTCGACTGCTCGGGCGTTTCATGCCGCCCAGAACATCGGCACCGTGACCAGGATGACCACGATCATCGCGATCGAAATCGGAGCACCGAGCCTGGCGTAGTCGGTGTAGCGATAGCCGCCCGGGCCGTACACCATGGTGTTGGTTTGGTACCCGATTGGGGTGAGGAACGAGGCGGAGGCGGCGACCGCCACCGCGATGGCGAAGCCCCGTACGTCGTCGAGACCGAGTTCAATGGCGGCTGACACGGCGATCGGGAACATGATGAGCGCCGCGGCCGTGTTCGACACCAACTCGGTCAGCACGACCGTGGCCAACACGATGCCGAGCAGCGCACCGACGGTACCGATCGATCCGAAGCTGTTCACCATGCCGGAAGCGAGGGTTTCGGCGAGGCCCGATACCTGCATCGCCGCCGCCAACCCAAACCCGCCTGCCATCGTCAGGATCACGTCGATATCGATGGCGTTCTTGGCTTCGCCCGGGCTGAGGACCCGAAACGCCAGGATGATCAGGACGCCGAGCAGGACCGCCTCTAGCGCCGGTAGCACGCCAGTTGCGGCGAGGAGGACCGCCCCGATGGTGGCGGCGGCGACGATCGGACCACCCTTGCGCGGCGTGAGAGGAACCTCGCCGAGGGGGGAAATGAGAAGGAAATCGGGCCGATCCCGCCATCGACTCCGGAACCGCGGGTCGGCGAGGAGGACAAGCGTGTCGCCGACCCGCACCGTCACGTCCCCCAGTTTTGCGTCGATTCGTTGACCGGCACGGTGGATGGCAACGACCGCGGCTTGGTAGTAGCCGCGGAACCGAAGACCCTTCAGGGTGTTCCCCACCAAGGGAGACGTCGCGCCGACCACGACCTCGAAGAAGCTCGAGCGGGAGGTATCAAATTCCTCGAATTGCTCGCTTTCTGTCGATGAGAGGCCGGGAATGGCCATGAGGTCGACGACTTGGTCGACCCGGCCGGCAAAACGGAGCCGGTCCGCTCCATGTAGCACCATCTCCGGCCGAACTGGGGCGATGATTTCATCGCCACGCACGATCTCAACGAGAAACACACCGGCCAGATTGCGCAGACCGCCGACTTCTACCGTCGTTCTGTCGAGTGGCCCACCCGGGGTGACCAGCATGTCGATGATGAACTCTCGACCGGCGGCGCCGAGGTCGGCGCGGATGGAGGCCCGGTCCGGGAGCACCCGCGGCGCCAGGGCAATGAGCAGGATCAAGCCAACGATGGCCACCGGCAGTCCGACGACCGTGATTTCGAAGAAGGAAAGCGGCCCGTATCCAGCCTCGGCGAGCAGGCCCGACACGACGAGGTTGGTTGATGTCCCAATGAGCGTGACAGTCCCGCCGAGGATTGCGGCGAACGAGAGTGGCATCAGGTATCGCGATGGCGACTTGCCGTGGCGCGAACTCCATGCCGAGATGTGGGGGACCATCATCGCGACAATCGGCGTGTTGTTGAGGACGCTCGAAGCGGCCAAGACCGGAGGCAGGACGCGTCCCAACGTCGCTCGGACCGAGCCGCCGGTCTGCAAGGCTCGGTCTACCAAAGGCACCAGGAGGCCGGTAGCCGAGACCGCCTTGGCCAAGATGTAGAGCAAGGCCACAGTGATCGGCGCCGGGTTGGAAAAGCCGGAGAAAGCCTGTTCGGCATCAATGACGCCGGTGAGGAGTAGGACTGCAGTGCCGGCCAGCATGGCTGCCGCCGGGGCGAGCAGGTCCCGCACCAGGGCATACACCACCACGATCAGAACCAGGATCGTAATCCAGGCTTCGGCGCTCATCGCACGACCGCAGCATTCTCCATGGAGCCAGACGCTAGCTGCCAGATTGCCGCGCACGGTGATCCATTGCGCGCGCATCCGGGTCGTTTGTGGCCCGAAATGGGCTGAGGATCGGCCCGACGTTTCTGCTTTGACTAGTCAATCCGGACAATCACTGACCAACCTTGTTCCGGAGCGAAGTATCGGTAGAGTCGGAATCGACCGGAGAAAAGCGGTATCATGCATGGGTACCCAGCCATCTGGTTGTTGGAAGGCAACGTTTGGTATCCGCAGTTTTGCGGGGTTCGGATGTAGGGTGCTATGTGGGCTTGGGAACTAGGGGGAAGGCAAAGATGGGGGCAGACGCGGGGGAACTGACGTTCGGTACCGAACGGGCTATCCGGGAGGCTTTTGAA
>CAYXMJ010000075.1:6277-13881 GCA_964465915.1 uncultured Acidimicrobiaceae bacterium | reverse complement strand
CGCCGGGTAGCCGCTGCCCCTAACGTCGACCCGAGAGATGTCGCGCAACCCTCACGCCGGGACCAGCGGATTGAGCAACGCGGCCCCGCCTTGCGGTGCTGCCAGGGCGATCCGGACCTCCAGATTCCTGCGCACCGGCCGATCAAACAGCACTGAGACGCCCGCCCAGCAACTACCAAAGGGACCTCCATGAGAATCTGTCTCATCGCCAATCCCCAGGCCACCCACACTCAACGATGGGCAACAGCGCTTGGCGATAGAGGCCACGACGTGCACGTGATCGGTGTTCGGAACGCTGCTTTCGAGAACGCAACCGTTCACTGTCTGTCGCCACGAGATCCACAGTCGACCCTCGCCGTCGCCATCGCCTACGTCCGCCTGGGGCTGCGCCTGAGATTCCTGGTCAACGCAATCGATCCCAACGTCGTCTTGGCCCACTACACGACCACCAACGGCGTCCTCGCCCGGCTGGCACGACTGCGCCCGCTGGTGGTCTTCCCGTGGGGAACGGACATTCGTGAAGAGCCAGACCATTGGAAGCGCCGGCTGCGCGAGACGGTGAACCGCTGGGTGCTCCGCCGGACTGAGGACATCGTCGTCAGCAGCCGGTACCTTCGTGAACGAGTCCTGACGGTCACCTCGGGACGGTGCTCGCCGCCCGTCGTGATTCCATTTGGCGTCGATCCCACGGCCTTCACCCCAACGACGAGGGCCCCTGACTCCCCTGAATTCCGCATCGGGTTCATCAAGCACCTCCGCAGACGGTACGGAGCCGGCACGCTCATCGACGCCATGCCCCTGGTCCTCGCCGAAGTGCCCACCGCCCGGTTGATCATGGCGGGAGCGGGCCCACTAGAGGCCACGCTGAAGCAACAAGCAGCCAAGCTTGGTATTGCGGACCGCGTCGACTTCATAGGGAGGATTCCCCACTCCGACGTTCCGGATCTCATGGCGACGCTCGACGTGCTGGTCAATCCGTCCCTCGAGGAGTCGTTCGGAGTGGTCCTTCTCGAGGCGGGTTCGACCGGGCTCCCTGCGATAACCAGTGACGTCGGCGGCGTGCGCGAGATCATCGAGGATGGGGTGACAGGCCTGCTCGTGCCGCCTGATGAGGCGACGGCTCTTTCCGACGCCATCATCCGGCTCGGGCTTGATTCCAGCCTCAGGAGGGAGCTGGGAGCGGCGGCCCGCCGCCGAGTGGTCGATACCTTCGACTGGTCCAGCAACGTCGCCGAACTCGACGCTCTGCTCACCACCACGGTACGACGCAGCGTCGGTGCTCGATTCGCTTCTGTGCGAGCCGTAGCGAGTCGGATGGAGTCCATTCCCGAGGTCAACCGCATCCTGCGACCGGCACTCGTACGATCGTGGGACGCAGTTTGGGGCCTGGCCATCCGACTCCGGGTGCGCCGCGGCGGATCCGTCCAGGAACTGGACCTCGACGTTGGAAAGCTCGCCATCAATCTCAACGATCGGGGCGTGGCATGGCCACTGATCCGATACCGGGAGTACGAAGCCCCCGAGCGCCTGACCATGAGTCGACTTCTCCAGCCGGGCATGCACGCCATCGATATCGGCGCCCACGTCGGATACCACACACTGTTGCTTTCCCGGCTTGTCGGGGAGACCGGACGCGTCGTCGCCATCGAAGCCGCACCGGAGAACTACACGCTGCTCCGCCGGAATCTCGGCTCCAACCGGGCCACAAACGTGACGGCCCTGAACGTGGCAGCCTCCGATCAAGAAGGCGAAGCTCTGCTCGAGGTTGACCACCGCAACCTGGGGGCTCACCATCTGGTGTCCGAGCGCCACGATGGCGAGACCGTGGCGGTCACGGCCCAGAGAATTGATGAGGTGGCCGGTGACCTCGACCTGCGACCGGACTTCCTGAAGATGGACATCGAAGGAGCGGAAGTCGCAGCTATTCGTGGCATGTCGACAATCCTTGCGGCCCCGGATCTCGCCCTTCTCACGGAACTCAATCGACCGGCGCTGCAACGGGCCGGATCGAGTCCGGACGCCCTACTCGCTGCGCTCGAACGATACGGGTTTGCGTTCTTTCAGATCGAAGGCAACGGAGAAGTCCGTCGCAGCAGCAGCGACGCTCTTCTCCGAGCGACGGCACATCGAGCCAACGTGAACTTCGTCGCGGCCAAAGGCGCCGCCCTCGTGCGGATCAGCGATGCAGCCGCCCGCTAGCGCAACCTCGCGCCGGGGATTCGGCTGGATCAGACTGGCAATTCTCGCCATATCACTCGCCCTCGTTGCCTTCCTGCTGACGCGCAGCGCCGACACGATGGCCACCCTCCGATCGCTCGACACGAGGCTGCTCATCCTCATCACCGGATTGCAGACCATCTACCTGCTCCCGCAGAGCTATCGCTATTGGATCGTCCTCGACGCCGCATCCGACCGAACGCTCTCGTTCTGGGAGTGGTCACGCGTCTTCGTAGTCGGCCGGTTCCTGAACCTGATCATCTCGCAAGCGGGCAACGTCTACCGGGCGGTCTACCTGAAGCGGTACCACAGCATCACCTATGGGGAGTACGTGACCGCCTTCTTTGCCTTTGTCTGGTTGGGAACCGTCCTCAATCTCCTCCTCGCTATGGCCGTCGTGCTGCTCGCGCCCGACCCGGGAACAATCGGACGCTGGGAGCTCACGGGAGCGCTCGCAGGCGCGGTTGTCGTCATCACGCTGGCGCCAATTGTCCTCAGCCAGCTAGTCCGTGGCGCTCAGGAAGCCACCAGCCTGTGGGCAAGGCTCCACAACCGAGCCGCAGCCCTCCTCCACTCTGCGGTTGGGATGCTTCAAGACCCGAGGCTTATCGCACGGTTCGTCGGAGCGGGGCTTGTCGGCTTCGTCATCGCAGTCACCATCTTCGCGCTGACCTTTCAGGCGCTGTCGATCGACGTGGCATTGGCGGACACAGTTCTCTTCTACGTGCTCCTCCAATTGACCACCTACATCGTGATCACTCCGGGCAACTTCGGGATTCAAGAGCTGAGCTTCGGCGGCCTGGCAGAAGCGACCGGCATAGGAGTCGCCCCGGGCCTTCTTGCCGGAGCCGTGGTGCGAGTCACTGGGGTACTGGCTCTGCTCGGCACGGGCCTCGCCCTCGGTGGATTACAGGCACTACGCGAGGCCCGGTCGGGAAGCACCGACAACGTGCAGCCAAACGACGCGGGCACCGGGAGCGGCTAGCGACGAATGGCAGGAATGACGTCGTGGCGCTTCTTGTTCAGATGTACCAAGAGATCGGCCAGCATCGCCAGCATCCCCAGCGAGATCGCAGCACCGAGGATCACAATCGTGTTTGTCCCGATGCGCCCGTTCTTGTCGAACAGGTCGTAGACGAGCTTTGCGAATCCGACTATGCCGAGCACCATCGCCGGCGGCATCAACACCTTCAGCGGCTGGTACGACAGCACCATACGGACCACCTGCAGCAGGTACCGCCGCGTGTCCCGCCACCAGTGGAATTTCGAGGTCCCCTCCCTGGGGAAGTAGTCGATGTCGTAGTACTTCACGGAATACCCGTTGGAGAGGAAAGCCATCGTGATCGTGGTGACGCAAGAGAACCCAGTCGGCAGCAGGTAGAGGAACTGCAGGGCGACGTCTCGTCGCATGGCGCGAAAGCCGGAGTTCAAGTCTGGGATCTTCACACCGGTGAGGTAGCTGGCCAGCCTGCGGATGAACCACTTCGCGGGTTTGCGCAGGAACTTGACCGTGCCTTCCTCAGTGCGCCTGGCTCCGACCACCTGGTCCCATCCGCCAAGCTGATCGACGAGTCCAGGCATCTCGTCGTTGGGGTAGGTCATGTCGACATCGGTCCAAATCACGATGCTGCCACGGGCAGCCAGGGTGCCGTACTTGCGAGCAGACCCGGACCCGCGGTTGGTTTCAAACTGGAGCAACCGGATGTCTTCGATGTCGCGCAACACATCGCCCGAGCCATCCGTGGAACCGTCATCGACCACGATGACCTCGTAGGAGCGGCCGGATGCGTCCATCGACTCCCGGACGCGGAAGATCTCCTTTTCGAGGTGTCCCAACTCATTGAAGATGGGCAGGATGATGCTGACATCGACCTCGGGCGGACCCTCGTGGGCTCCAACGATGATCTCTGCGCTCACGACTCCTCCGATATCATTGTCATCCGCAGGACGCGGCAGCACTGAGCCTACCGGCTCGACGGCTTCTGACCTTTGGTCTTGCAGGGGTTGATCGCCTCACTTCGGTAGCTTCGGCGGAGGTAGCTAGTCCCTTTAGGCTCGGCGGGCACAAGAGCGCTTGCGAGAGCGATCCACATCATGCCGGGCCGTCTTGCCAAACTCGTTGCGCAGCCGGTCGACTAGCGGACCAGCATCCGTCGAGTCGCCTCATCCGCCACAAATGCAGCCGCCAAGCGCCTCGTCAGTTCCTCGGCCGCCGGGGAGGTGAGGTAGATGTAGTTCGCCCACAGCGAATCATCCTGGAGCGTGTCGAGATCAGTCTTGGTGAGGTCGAAGAAGGGGACGTCATGTTCAAGAGCGAATGTCCGTAGCTCATTCACGTAGAACTCGAGGCGTTCCATGCCCTGTGGGTGCGGAAGAAACATGTCGCCGTGCTCTGGCATGACCACCAGAACGTACTGTGCGCCGTGTTGTCGGACAAGGGCATTGGTCTCGGCCAGCACGTCTAGACCGCTATCAAAGACTGCCGAGTCGACAGGACCTCGGTGGCCCTGCTCGACGATATCGCCTCCAGGGATCTCGCCGATAGGCCGTTGATCCTCAACCAGTCGCCTTGAGGACCCCGAGAACCCGCGCTCATCGATCTCGACGGCGTCGAGCACGAGAGCCGAATCCGGCCTCACCAGCACACCGGTGAGCAGCCCAGCGTATTGAACCAGCCGGGAAAGACCCAAGGTGACTCCTTGCACCGGAACCATCGGCGATTCGCTCAGCCATAGCTGCTCGTACTTGCCTCCGTCGAAGGGGTAGAAACCATCAACAGAATCCGCCTCGGCCAAATCTCCATAGCGGACCACCTGGACGACCACGTCTGGCTGCGTTTCTTCGAGCCACAGTCGCTCGAGGTAGAACCGCCCTGGGTCGAGTTGCATGCCGCCCAGCCCCGCGGTGAAGGAGACGACGTCGTCCCCCGCGGAGGCCATTGCCGTATCGAAGACCAACGGACTGAGATTGGTGCGAGCCACGCTCGAACCGACGAATAGGACGTCGATGTCGCCGTGCTCCGCTTGAACCGCGTGGAGGGCATCAAGCCTCTCTTGGACCTCGGGCAGGTAGTAGATGCTCGGTGGACCGATGGCGGCCTCGATCATCGGAATACGGAAGAACCCTTCCGCAGCCAGCACCACCATCAGGGCGATGAGCACGACCCTGCGCCAACGGAGCGGAGGATCAGAACTGGAAGTAGATGAACGGAACATCAGCTCCTCCCGAGAACAGCACCAACAGCACCAGAGCCGCGCCCGCCCGAACCCCTACCTCAACGGACGACTGCCGCAGCAAGACGAACTCATCGTCCGCCCTGTACTGGGGCAAATCAATGGCCAACAGCAACAGGTAGAGCACTACAACCGGCACCACAACGGAAACGTCGACCACCGACCACCGGGACAGCCCCACCAGGTATTCGCCAAACGTCGATTCAACTGCCAGACGAAACGGAAGCCACGTGACCGCAACAAGGGTGAACGTTGCAGCCATACCCGCGATAGGTGACCAAGGGGGTCGCCCCGATGCCACACGCCGGTGGCTCAATGACCGATACCCGATGAGGTAGAGACCGTGGAGCCCACCCCAGAGCACGAAGTACCAACTCGCCCCATGCCACAATCCCCCCAGCAGCATGGTCATCATCAGGTTGGCTCGGGTGCGCCCTGCCGTTCCACGGTTGCCGCCAAGAGGAATGTAGAGGTAGTCGCGCAGCCAGGTCGACAGCGAAATATGCCAACGTCGCCAGAAATCCACGATATTGGCGGCGAAATACGGGTGGCGGAAGTTTCGCATCAGATCGAAGCCGAGCAGTCGAGCCGAGCCGCGGGCGATGTTGCTGTATCCGGCAAAGTCTCCATAGATCTGAATTGCGTACAGCAGGATCCCCGCGACAAGAGCCAGCGTCCCGTAGTTGTTCGGCGCCTCGAAGTACCGGTCGGCAATCGCACCTGCGGTGTCGGCAATCACCACCTTTCGAACGAGTCCGATGATGATCAGGTAGACACCTTCTGCCACCCCCGTGGTCGTGAGGGTTCGCGGACGCTCAATCTGTGGCAGAAGATGTTTGGCGCGTTCGATTGGGCCGGCGACGAGTTGCGGGAAGAACGCCACAAACAGGGCGAAGTCGAGCAGGCTCTTGACCGGACGCAGCTTCCCCCGCCAGATGTCAATGGTGTAGCTCAGCGTCTGGAAGGTGTAGAAGGAAATCCCCACGGGAAGAATGATGTTCAGCGTCGACGTCGAAACGTCAAGCCCCAACGAGTCGAGCATCGCTTCGGCCGACTCTACGAAGAACCCGAAGTACTTGAAGAACCACAGCAACCCGAGGTTCGTGATCAGACTCAGTGCCAGCCAGCCCCGAGCGGACTCCGGCCTCCCTTGATCCCGCAATGCCTGGATCCTGCGCCCAACGACGAAGTCAACACCGGTCGAGATCCAGATGAGGGAGAGGAACCGCCAGTCCCAGGCCGCATAGAACAGGTAGCTCGCCACCAACAGCATTGCGTTCTGGCGCCGAAACGAAAGAACGTTGTATAGCGCCAGGACGACCCCGAGAAAGAGGAGGTACTGCAAGGAGTTGAAGAGCACCGCTCAACTCCCCGCTGCTGAGCGGAGACCCGCCACCACACCGCGTCGCGTTCGAGTGCCGCTAGCCGGAGAGAAGGTTCGACTCATGGCCCGCTCCCTCGATTCAGTGGACAAGAGCGTTCAACGATGAAGAGCAGGTCACATATCGACCGGTCTCGACAGGTGCTTGAGACATCGCCGCTCGCTCATTGTGCTCCCCACCCGCCACCTCCCGGGGTCCTCACCAGCAGACGGTCTCCGGTACGGACCTCGAATGTCGACTTGCCCGGCACCCGCTCAGGCGATCCGCCCCGCCGGATGACCCAGTCCTCACCGCACGCCCCCGGGTCGCCCCCGCTGAGACCCCAGGGAGGAATCCGGCGGCGCTCCCCCATCAGCGACACCGTGGCCGGATTCAGGAACTCGACCTCGCGTTCGATCCCATCCCCACCGCGGTGGCGGCCTCCGCCACCGCTGCCGGTGCGTAGTCCGTAGCGGACGACCCGAAATGGGTAGTGGGACTCCAGCGACTCGATGGGTGTGTTCTTCGTGTTGGTCATACCGGTGTGGATCCCCGATTGCCCGGGACCGCTCGGCCGACCACCCTGGCCACCGGCCAGCGTCTCGTAGTACGCAAATTCGTCGGATCCGATCAGGATGTTGTTCATTGTCCCCTGTCCTGCGGCCGGGACCCGATCGGGAGCAGCTGCGGCCAATGCGCCCAACAGGACATCCGCGATCCGCTGGCTGGTTTCGACGTTGCCGGCGGCAACAGCGGCCGGTGCGGTGGCGTCCACGAGGGAACCTCGAGGCGT
>CAYXMJ010000075.1:0-6177 GCA_964465915.1 uncultured Acidimicrobiaceae bacterium | reverse complement strand
CCGTCCGGCAGGGCCCCGAGGGCGGCCCTCATCCGGCGCTCACCGTAGTCAAGCAACGCGGCGGCAACCGCCAGGTATTGCTCGACCCCAGCCTCGACGGCAAGAGCGGCAAGACGGCGGGCTCCCGCCTCGTTGGCCCCGAGTTGGGCGGACAGATCGCCGAGGCGCTCGGCCGGGGTGCGGGTGGCGGCGAGGAACGGCTCGACGAACTCGGGAACCCATGCGCCGTCGCGCACCGCAGGCGTGGGGGCGACCCGGTGGCCCTCCTGGTCGACGGACACGGCATGAGCCGGCATCGACCCGGGCGCCTCGCCGCCGACGTCGGCGTGGTGGGCACGGTTGGCAGCCCAGCCGACGAGTTGGCGGCCGACGAACACGGGCCGAACCAGCGTCAGGTCGTTGAGATGGGTGCCGCCGAAGTACGGATCATTGACGGCGTACTGAGTGCCGGGCTCGACATCTGTGCCGAAGCGGGCCAGCACCGCAGCCACCGAGGCGGGCATCGACCCGAGGTGGACCGGGATGTGCTCGGCTTGGGCGAGCATCTCGCCCGAGGGAACGAACACCGCCGCAGAACAGTCGGCCCGTTCCTTGATGTTCGGCGAGTACGAGGTGCGCCTCAGCACGACACCCATCTCGTCGGCAACGGCCGCCAAACGGTTGCGAGCCACCTCGAGCGCCACCGGGTCGATGCTCACCACTCCACCTCGATCGCCCCATCTTCGAGCACGACACCCCGTTCTCCGACATCCAGGAACGTCGTCGCCTCGGTCTCCTCGACTATCGCCGGACCTGTCACTGCATCGCCGGGAGCCAGACCGGCCCGTCGATACACCTGCGCGGATACCGAGCCTTCCGCGGCCATCACCGGCCGTTCGCCGACGATCGCGTCTCCGGCCGGCGTCGGGGCGGGCAGTTCGGACCAATGCACTGCCGGGGTACCGGTTGCTGCGGCACGCACTGTGACGGCCTCGATTGGATCGTCGGGCCGGGAGAAGCCGTTGCGCTCGGCGTGGAGCCGGTGGAAGCGATCAGCCAAGCGGTCCCACCCGTCGCCGACGTCGTAGGGGACGGCCACTTCGTGGCTCTGGCCGTGATAGCGAACATCGACGTGAGAGGTGACGGCACCACCCGTGCCGGATGCCTGCTCGAGTCCGGCGAGCGCTTTGCGGCGAACGGCCTCGGTCGCGCGGTCGAGCACCTCAACCGACGAGCGGTCGAGCATGACCGTGCGGGCTTCGTCGACCCGTGGCGGGCTGAGCAGCAAGCCCAGCGCAGAGAACACGCCGGCGTGCGCTGGAACGATGACGCCGGCCATGTCGAGACGGCGCGCCAGGGCCGTGGCATGGAGGCCACCTGCGCCGCCGAACGCCACCAACGACGCGCCGCGCGGGTCTGAACCTTGTTCGATGGACACGCGCCGGATCGCACCGGACATGACCTCTTCAACAACCCTGGTCACCCCGAGCGCCACCGCGGTCTCCGTCATGCCAAGCGGTGCCCCGAGGCTGGCAACGACGTGGCAGGCAAGGTCGGGTCGGACGGCGAGAGACCCGGCCAGGGTGCCGCCGGGGTCGATCCGGCCGAGGACGATGTTGGCATCTGTCACGGTGGCCGCGGTTCCGCCCCGGCCGTATCCGGCGGGCCCCGGCTGGGCTCCCGAACTCTGCGGTCCGACTCGCAACGACCCGCCGGCGTCGATCCAGGCGATGCTGCCCCCGCCGGCACCGACGGTGTGGATAGCCACAGACGGCATCAGGCAGGGATAGCCCGCGATCTCCCGACCGTAGCTGACCTCGGGACGGCCAGCTTCGATCCTGCACACGTCCGTGGATGTCCCTCCCATATCGAACGAGACCAGGTGGCTCTTGCCGTGGGCGGCTCCGAGCGCGGCCGCGGCAACGACACCCCCGGCCGGCCCCGAGAGCAGAATCGCCGCCGGCAGCGCGGCTGCGGCGGGAGCCGACATGAGGCCCCCGGAGGATCGCATCACCGCGATGTCGGCGGGCAACCCGGCGTCGGCGGATCGCGCCACCAGATTCTCGAGATAGCGGGCCACCTCGGGCATCAAATAGGCGTTCAGCACCGTGGTGGATGTCCGCTCGAACTCGCGGAACTCGGGGGCAACCCGACTCGAAAGCGAGATCGCCAACGGGCCCCGTCGCAATCGGATCTCGGCGGCGATGTGTTCCTCCTCGGAGGAGCGCTCATAGCCATAGAGCAACGAAACCGCGACCGCCTCGGCCTCCGGGGACACGGTTCCACAGAAGCCATCTCCGTTGCGAGGGACCCCGATGCGGTCCTCGGTAGCAACCAGAGGTGCGGGCCGGTCGACGGTCGTGTCGTATAGCGATGGACGATCCTGACGCCCGATCTCGAGAATGTCCGTGAAGCCCTCCGTGGTGACCAACGCCACCCGAGCGCCCTTGCGCTCCAACAGCGCGTTGGTGGCGACCGTCGTCCCATGGAGAAGACGCGAGGCAGACCCTCCGGTCAGCGTGGTAGCTCCGGTAACGACGCCCTCGCTCTGGTCCGGGGTCGACGAGACCTTCCCCGTCGTGATCGCGGCACCGTCCCAGGCAACAAGATCGGTGAAGGTGCCGCCCACGTCCACGCCGAGGTGGCAGCCATCAGGAAGCGGCGACGGGCTCACTACGATCTCAGCCAGCCGACACCGAGGAGCTCATGCCGGTTCAGATCCATCAGACCCCAAACCCCAACGCGCTCAAGTTCACCGTGGGACAAGACGTCGGCGGCCCCAAGACCTTTGTCGCCGGCGCCGCGGTCGACGACCCCACGGCAGCCCAGCTGCTCGAACTCGACGGCGTGACCAGCGTGTTCATGACCGCCGACTTCGTCACCTTGTCCAAGACGCCGGAGGCTTCGTGGGAAACGATCGCAGCCGAGGCCACCATCATCCTCGAAGCCGGCTTCGCCTGAATCGATTCCGTCGGGTCCCATGGCGGGGAGCGTAGCTCTATGCCCTTCGACCCCCACTCTTGATGAGGTTTCCCGAACCAACTTCCCAGCGCAGCTCGGTGACCGCGGTGGCGAAGCCCTCGTCGTGGGTGACCACGACCACCGCCCCCGGGTAGGCCCCAACGGCCGCCTCGAGCCGCTCGATGGACGGCAGGTCGAGATGGTTGGTCGGTTCGTCGAGGAGTAGACACCACGCGCTGAGTCCGAAACCGAACGCCATGGCCAGCTTGCGCGCCTCGCCGGGCGATGGCGTGTCCGAGAGCAACAGTTGGTCGGGATCGACTCCCAGGGCGGCGACCAGAGCGAGCACCCTCCCGCGCCGGGCTGGGTCGAGCGCGTTGAGTTCAGCCATCAGAGTGGCGGCGTCGGCCCGGCTCAGCTCCTGGGGCAAATGCAGCACACGTCTGTCGGGGAGGCCGCTGTCGGCCAGCAGGGCAGCCAGCAGCGTGCTCTTGCCGGCCCCATTGGGGCCGGCAAGGTGAATCCGGTCACCACGCTCAACCGAAACGTCGACATCGTCCATGAGCGTGGCGGCCCCGGCCACCAAGGGGCCCTGGAACGCCAGCAGGCGTGGCTTGGGTGCCGGCTCGTAGTCGAAGAACAGCGCACGGCCCAAGGACTTGCGCATCTCGTAGCCGGCGGCGGCCGCCGCGGTGCGGTCGACGGCCTCACGGAGAACTTCCTGGCGCCGAATCGCCGCCGTCTCCCCCGACTCGTGGCGGCCCTTCATCTCCATCGACCGAGCGTCGTGGTCCTTGGGCCCGGCGTTGCGAACCTTGGCCTGATGGCGCGAACGCCGTTGCTCCGCCACGCGGCGTTGGTCGGCGAGACGCCTCCGCAGCTTCCTCTCTTGGCGCCGCACCGTGCAGTACGCAGCCTGATGTTCAGCCGCGGCCGATTCCCAGGACCGTCGCGCCGTGTCGTAGTTGCCGTTCCAGACCGTGACCCTTCCCGGCTCGATCTGGAGGGTGCGCTCGGTGAGTCCGTTGAGTACACCACGGTCGTGGGAGACGACTAGACCGACGCCGTCAAACCGCCCCAAGGCATCGAGAAGGAGGCGACGCCCGCTGCCATCGAGGTGGTTGGTCGGCTCGTCGAGTAGGAGCACCGACGGCTCAGCCGCCAACGCGGCGGCGATCTGCCAGCGCTTGCGTTCTCCCGGCGACAACGTCGGCCAGCGGTCGATGTGGTCGGGGTCGAGCCGCAGCCTGCCCAGCCACCTTCGGGCCGCCCCGTCAGTGGCGTGGGCAAACAACGCAATGTCGTCGGTCAGATCCTCGACCTCCTGCGGGCAGAGCATGGGAAGCGGCAACGCCGGCTCGAGCCGGACCACGCCGGCGGTCGGCGCGAGGCGGCCGAGCACGAGGGAGAGCAGCGTCGTCTTGCCGACCCCGTTGGCGCCGACGACGCCAGTCCAGCCGGGACCGAGATGAACCGTGACATCGGTGAGCACATCGACGGCACTTGTGTACGAGAAAGAGAGATGTTCGAGATGAACGGCAGGCATGGCAACTCCTCAGCAGAGAGAGGGGACAGTCCCCTCTGGATCTGGTTCCGCTAGAAGTCCGTGCGCATGAGCCCTCTCGGTAGCCCCGTAATTGTATCGGATCAGGAGTCGGAGGGAAGCCGAATGACGAGCGGCCAGCGCAGACCCGAGGCATCCGTCACCGAAACCTCGACCCGCCACCAGCCGTGGTCGAGCGCCGACCGCTCGACGGTGGCATCCGTACCCCAGGCATCGGCGGCGGCCAGCGCTGCGGCGCGCACCGACTCGGGCAGCGGGTCGGTGGTCTCGCCCTCGATCGCCTCGGCCGCGAGGGAGTGTGGCAACGCCGCCGGTTCGGGAATATCGACCACACCAACCGCGCCGCCGCTATCGACGGCGACACCCACGGCAACGGCCCGCACCGCCTGGCGGCGCAGCGACGTCCGGTCGCTTCCGGCCAAGGTCCGGAACACGACGGTCACCTCGAACCCATCGGCATCGGTCTGCTCGACAGAGATCGCTCGTGCCCACTCAACGTAGGACACGCCCGCTCCCAAGTCGTGGTCCGGCGCGATGGCCCCGGCGGGCAGCGACCCCCGCACCGAGTCGGGCGCGGCGGCATCACCATCCACCGTGAAGAAGTCGGTCACGAACCACTCCGCCCGGGCCGCCACCGCGCTCGTCTCGAATTGGGGTATCAGCGCCATGACATCCGCCTCGTCGGCCGCGACCGGGCCGACGGCCGCGGCCCCACCAGCGAGCAACTCAGCCTCGCTGTAGAGACGGGGCGACACCGGCTGAGGTGTGGTGGAAGCGGGAGCCGGCGCAGCCTCCTCCGTCGGTGGGGCGGCGACCGCGGCGCCGGCCGCACCCTCACCGGGGACAACAACGGTTCCCCCGTCGCCTCCGCCGATCACCCGAACCACAACGAGGCCGAGCACCACCGCCACGACCACCCCGACCCCGACGCCGAGCCAGCGGATTCGGGGGTCACGGGTCTCGGCAACCAGTGAGGCCCACGGAATGTGCTCGAACTCTTCGTGATCAGCATCCATACGACCAACGTAGAGTTATCCCCAGGTGGGATCAATAGGGTTGATTCAGCCAGTGGGCGTCGCCGTTTCAGCCGCCGATGTAGCTCATTTGAGGCCGAGGCGCTGGTCGTTCAGCGTTGTCGCTCGAAATGTGCTGTGACCTGGGGAAATAGGAAACACACGCTTGTCATTACTACCCGTCATTTCGCGCCGTATTCCGTCCTCTCGCGGAATATCCGCGGAACGCGAGGAACTAGCGGAGACCGCCCTCCTATGGACCTACGCGACTCGGCGGAGCCGCATGGGAGGGAAGCCGTGGGATCTGAACTCCAGCGCAAACGCGAATCCTTTCGGTCGGACAGTGATGCGCTGTACCCGGCTGTTACGCGGCGTTTGTGACCAGGGCGTGACCACGTCCACGTCCGATGCCGTTTGGGATCCAACCGAGTAACAACCACGCCCGAGCCGCTCGCCGAACATCGGTCCATAGTGTCGGACCGCGACCCGCGCCACGGACCGTGGTATTCCAATATGTGAGATTAGATCGATCCCTGCCAGCTATGAGCGGAGCGGGGTGTCCGAGATCGCTCCGGGCGGCTGGTGATCTGCGCGCTGGATCGTTCGCTGCGGTCCAGTTGGCGCCGCAGCTCAGGTTCGAGTCCTACCGGGTCCACGCTG
>CAYXMJ010000074.1:0-13908 GCA_964465915.1 uncultured Acidimicrobiaceae bacterium | reverse complement strand
CAGGGCAACACCGCCGACCCGGGCCGCCAGGACATCATCGGCGGCACGCTCGGCGAGGGTGTCGTGGGCATCGTTGACATCCCGGTGCTCGACACGTCCTACAGCGACGGACTCGTGGTCCTCGACGCGACCGTTGTTGACTTGGCGGCGGACACCACCATCGTCACGAACACGACAGAGAACGTCATTGGCGACCTGCCGGGCAACAACGCCGACAACGTCGTGATGGCGGGCGCTCACCTCGACTCTCGACTCGAGGGCCCGGGGATCCAGGACAACGGCAGCGGTTCGGCGGCACTTCTTGCCATTGCTCTCGAACTCGCTAACAATAAAAAGTACACGCCGCAGAACACGCTCCGCTTTGCGTGGTGGGGCGCTGAGGAATCGGGTCTCATCGGTTCGACGGAATACGTGTTCAATCCCGACTTCGGCCTCACCCAGGAGGAGTACGACGCGTTGGCGGCATACCTCAACTTCGATATGGTTGCGTCGCCGAACTTCATCTACGGCGTCTACGACGCCGATGAGTCCACCTTCCCGGCACCTGCCCCTGTGCCTCCCGGTTCGGAGGCACTCGAGGACCTATTCGAGGCGTACTACACGATCGAGAGTGTTCCGTATGAGGACACGGCGTTCTCGGGTCGCTCCGACTACCAGGCGTTCATCAACGTCGGTATCCCGGCCGGTGGACTGTTCACCGGCGCGGAAGGCATCAAGACCGCCGAGCAACAGGAGATCTGGGGTGGTACCGCAGGGGACCAATACGACCCGTGCTACCACCTGGCCTGCGACACGATCGACAACGTGAGCGCCGAGGCGCTCGACGTCAATGTCGACGCAATCGCCTACGCCATCTTCAATCTCGCAGCCTCCACGGAAGCCGTGAACGGGGTGGCGGGGACTGAGGTGAAGGGCATCACCCCGGACGAGGTCGTCCTCGACGGACCCCAGGGCACGTTCCTGGGCGGGGGCGGTGCAACGACGCACGGTGACTTCGCCGTCGACTGATCAACCGACCCGACGACTCGCAGAGGGGGCACCCATCCGGGTGCCCCCTTTTGCGAGCAGAAACGTGGGACGTGGCGATGGGGCCTTGCGCCGATGCTGGTTGAATGGGAACCTGCGCGTGGTCGCGGATCGTCACGCCAGACTGAAGGTTGGGCGGCATTCTCCGATGTCCAAGATGCGGCGCCCCCACAAGCGTCACCACCGATCAGCAGCGCTCTGAGGGGCGTAGCCTCAAGACCATGCCGCGTCGTGTCTGCCGTCTGGAGACTGCTGCGCCAGGACGCCCGTATGGGCCCGTTCGGTCTGGCCGAATCCTGGCTCTCTGGTCGCTCATGTCGCTGGTTGCGCCCCGTATCAGACTTGCGGCAGCGGAACTACCTCGGAGGGCTCCACGGCGCTCTCATCGCCTCCATGGGCGCCAAGATCAGTCTCGGTTGTCTCTACCGACCACTCCGCAAGGCACAGGCGGCACAGGTCGACCGATCCCCCGGCTGTAGGAGCGATCGCCTCGCCGCCTCCGTGATCGCAATCCTCCGGTCGCGGTCGCCCGCTTGGCCCTGGGGCCCCCGGCGCTTCGCCGCCGCCGGCGGCGGCTAGTTCCTTCTTAGTTCTCTTCTTTAGTACTGTGGCATCCCCAATACCTAGCTAAGCTAGGTAACACGGAGCGAGGTCGTCGTCGAAGTCGCGATGCTCGAAGGCATCCGCATGCAGTTCGTTGACCTCCGCGTTCGCGAAGGCACCGCGCCATTCATAGTTGACCGACACGGAGGCAACCTACACCCGAAACCGGGTCGGACGCCGCCGACGGAGGTCTTGGCATCCGTGCCGGAAGACCCTTCCCCGGTCGAACCCCCGAAGCGACAATGCAGATTGACGCTGGAGGGGGACGTGGCAGAAGATCGTGTCACGATCGAACCTGAGTTCGGACCACGATCCGTTCCTAAGGAAGACCGGGGTCGAACCCTCGGCTGGATGGGGGCGGTTGCGATGGTGATCGCCGCGTTTGTCTTCGGGGCACTACTCAGCTTGCCGACGCCGGCCGACGACGAGTTCGCTGCAGCCTCTCCGCAGGTCCCCACTCCCGGGGAGGATGGCTTCGATCGCCCTGCCGGCGACGAATCGCGGGTCGCGACACCCAGGGCGGAAGAGCCGCCGACCGTTCCGGATCAGCCTCTGGGGGAGCTGGGCGTGCCGCTCGGCGAGATGGTGCCGGGCTTCACCGACACGATCATGATGCTGACAACGCCACCCGAGAGCTTCAACGTCACCCGTTGGCGCGCCTCGCTACCCACGACCGAAGTGATGCTGTCGCTTGACCGCAATGTGTTCGGCGAGGGCGAAGGTTGGCCGCTGGGTCTGGACGCCTCTGGCTACCGGTTTGCCCAGGTCGCTGCCGAGCACACGGTGAGAGTGCATGCGGTTCCGGGCGGATCGGTCGCCTGGCAGGGCGGGGAGGTCGGCGAGGGGTTGGTTGCCGTCGTCTGGCACGACACCGAGCCAAGCAGACTGGCGCGGCTCGAGTGCCCCGATCCGCATGAGGCTGAAGCGGCCACACTGGGAACCGCAGAACTCGTCATCGAGGATTTCTCGGCTGAGTCTCCAAACCCCCCGATGGTGCTCCCCGTAGGGCGCGACTGCGGACGCTTGTGGCTGGAGCGTTGGGGCGCTTGGGGGGCACTGCTGATGTCGGACGGAGCCTCGCTCGTCGTCGACTCGGCGGGCTCCGTCGTGCCCATGGCTCTGGAATCGCGGATGCTCGCCGTCGGCCCGGATGGCGCCATGCTGTGGGCCGTGCCGGATCCAGATCAGCAGGGTGAGACCCTGGTCGTGCGATCGGCCGGTGGTGAACGTCGGGTGGTGTTGCCGAACCTGACCCACGGTGAACTGCCTTCGCAGGCCACATGGTCGCCAGACGGGGCCCACATCGCTCTGAGCTTCTCCGGATCGGATAATCGCAACGACTCGGAGCTGCGAGTCATGGACGCTGCGACCGGCGCCGTCGTTGCGGAAATCGCCGAGACCGGGGCCACCGTTGTCACCATGGCGTGGTCGAGCAACGGCCGCTTTCTGGTCTACGAGTCGTGGCGAGATGAGTCCGAGTCCGGCGCCTTGGTCTTCTACGACACGGCGACCAATACCACAACCACGGTTCCGATCTCCGAAATCGTGGACGAGATCAGGGTTCACGATCCCGCCACATTGGTGGTGCCCCCCTTCAACGCAAGGATACGAGCCGGGCTTGATGCCGGAGACGTCTCCCCGAGTGCCAACCGAACCGAGATGCCACCAGTCGGTAATGATGCGTCGCTCGATTCTGTCGCGGTAGGACTACCCATCGGCGCCCGAACTGCGCTACCCGACAATCCCCGACTCGATTTCCTCAACACGGAGTGTTACGAATTCTGCTTCCGCGATGCAGTAGTGATCAATCCCGACAACGAACTCGAGGGCAGTGGCACGTGGCTGGCGGAAGGACCCTTCCACGTCCGTCACGGGTTCGTCAACGAGGGAGAGCAACCGCTGAGCGAGGACTTCACCGTCAAACTCACCGTAACGCGCCGTCGTGGACCGGTGACCGACGATATCGCCTACACGCTTGACCACACCTACCGCTTCTCGCCCGACTATGTCCTGCGGGGCACCACGCAGGAGTGTGGGCCCGGGTACCTGGAGCAAGTCGAGCCGCAGACCTGCGAGTGGTTTGTGCACGATTTCCCCGAAGGGCTCCCCGCAGGCAGATACGACATCTGGGCTGAGTGGTTCGCCCCTTGCTCGGCGTGGTGGGACCTCGGATTGGTCGACTCCTGCCCCGACCCAAACGAGGTCACCACTCAATTCGCCGGGTCCGTCAACATGCCGTTCTACGGCGAGGACTACGAAGGGGAGGAGCCGGAGTTCGTCACCAGGTAGTCCCTCCGGAACTACCGCGACCTGAACTAGCCGTGCTCGGGTCGGAGCGTTGGGAACAATATGACTTCTCTTATGTGGTGCTGGTCGGTGAGGAGCATTACGAGGCGGTCGACACCGATCCCGAGGCCGCCCGTTGGGGGTAGGCCGTACTCGAGGGCCAGCAGGTAATCCTCGTCGATGGGGTGGGCCTCGTCGTCACCTTCGGCGCGTGCCATGGCTTGGGCCTCGAAGCGCTCTCGCTGATCGAGCGGGTCGTTCAATTCTGAGAACGCGTTGGCGTACTCGGCACCCGCGATGAACAGTTCCCAGCGCTCTGTCAGGTTTGGGTCGTCGCGATGGACTCGCGCCAGAGGCGAGATCTCCTTGGGATGGTCCATCACGTAGGTGGGCTCCCAGATCTCGTCGGCCACCAGCTCATCAAACAGGGCCTCGATGAGCTTGCCGTGACCCCACAACCCATCCGGCTCGATTCCGTAGCGACGGGCCAGGTCCTGCATTTCGCCCAAGGGCCGATCGAAGCCGACGGGCTCACCCACTGCCTCCGTTACCAGATCGACCATCCGCACCCGACGGAACGGTGGGGTCAGATCCAGCGGCCGGCCCTGGTAGGTGAGCTCAGTCGATCCGGTCGCCTGCTGGGCCACCGCAACCAGCATCTCTTCGACCATGGTGGCGATGTCGCCGTAGTCGGCAAACGCTTCGTAGGACTCGAGCATTGTGAACTCGGGGTTGTGGGTGGAGTCGACCCCCTCGTTGCGAAAGATCCGGCCGATCTCGAATACCCGCTCCAGCCCGCCGACGACGAGGCGTTTCAGAAACAACTCGGTGGCGATCCGCAGGTACATGTCCATCCCGAGGGCTTTGTGCTCGGTCTGGAACGGTCGCGCCAATGCCCCCGTTGCCTGGCTGAGCAACACGGGCGTCTCGACCTCGACGTAGCCACGCGCCTCGAACTGGCGGCGCAACTCGGAGACAATCCCGGCTCGGATTTGCGCTACCCGGCTGGCGTCCTCGTTGACGATCAGGTCGATGTAGCGGCGCCGGCTTCTCAGCTCGATGTCCTGCAGCCCGTGCCATTTGTCGGGCAACGGCCGCAGGCTCTTTTGGAGCAGCTCAAAGTCACTCAACCGGACGGACAGTTCACCCTTCTTCGTCGTCATCACTACCCCGGTAGCGCCGACCCAATCACCCAGATCCACCTCGCCAAACCGGGCGTGACCCTCCTCGCCGATGCTGCGGCGGTCGATGAACAACTGGATGCGGCCGGTCACGTCCGCCAGCGTGACGAAGGTCAGCTTGCCGAACGAGCGCAGCAGCATGACGCGGCCCGCCACCGTGACCTCGTCCTCCGTCTCGGTTCCCGGTTCCAGGTCGCCGTAGTCGGCGTGGAGTTCGGCCGCCGTTGCCGACCGCTCGAACCGATACGGGTAACCGTCGCCGGCGAGCCGTTCCACATGCTGAGCGAGGCGGCCCGCCGTGAGTGGGTGATCAGCCAGCGGTACGCCCTCGTGGCCCGCGTCGTCCTCATCTGCGGTCTCGTTCTCGGTCGTTCCTGCGTCGGTCATGCGGGTTCGCCATTCATCTCGTGGATCAACCGCAGCCCGTCGAGGGTGAGGAACTCGTCGATGGTCTCGACGCTGCGGCAGTGCGGCACGATGGTAGAGGCCAGCCCGCCGGTGGCGACACGCATCACTTCGCCTTCGACCTCGGCGGCCAGCCGTTCCATGATCCCATCGACAAGCCCGGCATGCCCGTACAACGCACCGCTCTGGATCGCCTCGACGGTGCCCTTCCCAATAGGCGATCGTGGCGGCAGAAACTCGACATTGCGCAACGCCGCCGCCCCGGCGATGAGAGCGTTGGTGGCGATAACGAGGCCGGGGGCGATGGCACCCCCCAGGTAGGCGCCGTCAGGTCCGACAACATCGAAGTTCGTCGAAGTCCCGAAGTCCACCACGATCACAGGTGAGCCGTAGCGGTGACGAGCCGCCACCGAGTTCACCACCCGGTCGGCCCCGACCTCGCGGGGATTGTCGATCAGGATCGGCATCCCGGTCTTGACCCCCGGCTCGATCACCACAACCTCGCCACCGGTCATCCTCGAGCCGACCGCACGGAACCGGGCCGTCACCGAAGGAACCACGCTCGAAACCACGACACCCTCGAGTTGGCCCGGCGAGAAACCCTCCATCTCGAGCAGCGAACGCAGCCACAACCTGGTCTCGTCGGAAGTCCGGTCCTTGTCGGTATGGAGCCGCCAATGGCCAACCAACTCCTCCCCGGAGAAGAGCCCGGCGACGGTCTGGGTGTTCCCGACGTCGATGGCGAGCAGCATCAGACCTCCTCACTCGTTGTGTACAAGACACTGGAGGCGGTGAGCCTGATGCCGCGGTCCGCACTGACCTCTCCAGCGGCCCAATCGAAGTGGATGTTGTCAATGAGCCGGGTCGTCGGCCCAACTCTGGCGGCGACGGCGAGAAACGCAGGACGATCGAGCTCGGCGAGCCGGGATACGTCATGTTGCGAGGCGAGTTCGGTGTATTCGGGTTCCACGCCCTCGGTCGAGGCCATGACCCCGAGCGCAAACGCTTCGAGAGCCCGACCGTCTCGCTCCCCCTCGGCCGCCGCGTCGGCTGCCGCCATCAGGCCGCGGGAGAGGGCCACAGCCGCATCGCGCTCGTCCCCATCCAGGTACGTGTTGCGGCTCGAGAGCGCCAGTCCATCCATCTCACGCACGATGGGGCAGCCAACGACCGCGGTGGGAAATGAGAGGTCGGCAACCAGACGCCGAATAATGGCGAGCTGCTGCGCATCCTTGCGGCCGAAGGCAGCAATGTCCGGTTGGATGCCGGCGAGCAGTTTGGCGACGACGGTAGCGACTCCCTTGAAGTGCCCGGGGCGGCGCTCGCCGTCGAGCCGGAAGGCCAGGTCGGCGACGCTGACCGAAGTGGCGGGCGGCTCGGGATACATTTCGTCGATGTCGGGAGCGAACACCACATCTGCGCCGGCGGATTCAGCCAGCGCGACGTCCCGCTCGAGGTCGCGCGGATAATGCGAGAGGTCCTCAGTCGGTCCGAACTGGAGCGGGTTGACGAAGAGGCTCATCAGAAGAGTGTCACATTGCGGACGAAGCGCCTCGAGCAGGGACAGGTGCCCCTCGTGGAGAAAGCCCATGGTCGGCACGAGGCCGACTCGTCCGGCCGCACAGTCTCGAGCTGCGGCAAAGGTGGGGACTACGGTCACTTGGTCGGCTCCTCCTCGATGGCATCGATCAACTCGCTGAACTCCACTCCCCTCCCGACGAGGCGAGCCAACACCTCGACGAAGACCTCGAACGGGCCGAGCCAATCAGACTCGCCGTCGCGCACCGCTCGCAGTTGGGCCGCCACCGTAGCCGCGTCGCCGCGGGCCACCGGTCCGGTCAGGGCGGCGCGGGGTCCGAGTTCGAAGGCGTTGGCCACCACGGCCTCGACGAGCGGGCGGGCGGCTTCGAACGGAACTCCTGCCGAGCGGAAGAGGTCATGCGCCATCGTCAGCGTGGCGAGCGGGAAGTTGGCGGCCGCCGCCGCGGCGGCGTGATAGAGCGCCTTGGCATCGTCCTGCAGGTCAAAGGGACGGGCACCAAGTGAAGCACCAAGAGAGTGGAGCACGCTCCGCAGTGGCTCGTTCGCCGTCACACCGATCCAGGCACCGGCCAGCCGTGCCGCGCCGGCCTCCGGAGTGGGCAGCGTCTGGAGCGGATGAAAGGAGCCGATCGGCAGGCCAGCCCCCTCGATCGCGGCCAGGCTGTCGACGGGGGCGAGACCCGAGAGGTGAACCGCACCACCAAAGCCCCCGGCGGTGGGGGCGATCACATCGGCAACCTCCTGGATCTGAGAGTCTCGCACTGCAATCACGAGGAGATCGCCGCTGCCAAGGGACTCGCCCGCGAGGAGTGGAGTGGCACCGACGGCGGCCGCAGCCGATTCGGTGGCTGTCGTGGAGGCACCCAGAACCCCGGAGATGGCGTGACCGACCTCACGAGCGGCTAGCGCGACGGCCATCCCCGCCCGACCCGGGCCCACCAATGTGATGTCCATGTCGTCGCTCCTCGGCTTCAGTCCCGTTGGGTACCGGTACCAGAGCACGGAGTGTAGATGCCGGCGCCATCCCCTCACCCGCCGGGCCTACGGAAGCAGCCAGTCCACCAGCCACCAGATCCCCACGGCGAGCATGCCGACGGTGAGGAACAGCACCAGACCGGCGGTTCGGGGCGACACCCCGACCGGGGCAAGCGGTTGCACCTGTTGATCGGCCACCGCAGCGAGCTTGGGGCGGAGCCGAGTCCCGTCGGGCAAGGCGGCATCGGGCCAAACCTCGAGCAACGGATCGAGCACGAACCGCCGTTCGACCATTTGGGGATGCGGGACCACCAGGCCGGGCTCATCGATCACCTCGTCACCATAGAGGAGCACGTCCAGGTCGATGATGCGGGGACCCCACCGTTCCTTCCGTTGCCGGCCCTGCATCTGTTCGATATCCAGGAGCCCATCCAGCAGCGCTCGGGGCTCGAGATTGGTGTCCAGCAGGGCCACGGCGTTGTAGTACGGAGGCTGGTCGGGTCCACCAATGGGCGCCGTCTGGTAGATGGTCGAAACGGAGATCAGCTCGCCAAGGTGACCCATCCGGTCGATCGCACGCTCGATATTGCCCGCTTTGTCACCCAGGTTGGAGCCGATCCCGATGGCGGCCCGTACTGCCACGCCGAGTCGCCTACGTCCCGGTAGGGATCAGCGACCGACCTTCGGGGCCGAGAGGACGGCCTGCAATCTCCTGGATGATCGTCGTCGCCAGGATGGGGTCCTGGATGAGGCCACAATGGACGAGGTACCCGCCGAGTAATCCGACCACGGTGTCATCGATGAGGTCGCGATGCAGCAGCACCGATGCGCTTTTTGGCTCCAACGCTTCGTCGAGAAGGTCAAAGACCTCTTGCGCTTCTTGCGGCTCGAGCGCCTCCTCTATCGGGCGATTGTAGAAACGGAACCCACCCGATTCGTAGGCGGCTTGATTCTGGTTGCTCGGCAGCAGCGACAAGACGGTGTCGATGCCGTGCTCGACGAGCCAAATGATCTCCTCTTCGCGCCGGACCCTGCGATGTTGAAAGCCATAGCCGCCAATGCGTTCGGAGACGGCCAGTCTCCCCGCAATCACCCATCTGAATCCACGCGGCTCAAGACCGGCCAAAATGCTCCCTCCGGGACGTCAACGACGTCCGCACGATAGCGTCGGCAATTCGTGCCGACTGCACGGCCGACTGCACGTCATGAACCCTTACCGCCGCTGCTCCGGCGGACACGGCCAGCGCCACGGTTGCCGCGGTAGCCGGATCGCGCGCTGCCGGAGCAGTCTCGAGGCCGGCATCGCTCAGAACCGTCCCGAGAAATCGTTTGCGGGACGTTCCCACCAGCACTGGGAACCCAAGCTCCACGAGTTCATCGAGGCGCGCCAGCAATTCGAGGTTGTGGTCGAAGGTCTTGCCGAACCCGAGGCCGGGGTCGAGACACAGCCGGTCCTTCGCAATCCCCGCGGCTACTGCTGCCGCCGCCCGCTGGGTGAGATAGTCGCCAACCTCACCAACAACATCACCGTAGATCGGGTTGTCCTGCATCGTGCTTGGGCTGCCTTGCATATGCATCAGGACCACACCCACCTCACCGTCTGCGCAGACCCGGGCCATGTCGGGGTGGCCGAATGCGGTGACATCATTTACCACATGCGCACCGGCCGTCAGCGCTGCGGCGGCAACGTCCGGCTTGGAGGTATCGACCGACACGACCACATCGGCCGCCGTGAGCCCCGCAATCACGGGGACCACCCGGCCGATCTCGTCGCCGGCCGACACTGCAGCGGCGCCGGGGCGGGTCGATTCGCCGCCAACGTCAATGATGTCGGCGCCGTCGTCCCACAGGGCCAGCCCGTGAGCAATCGCGGCCTCGTGATCGGTGCCCACGGCGCTAGCGAAGGCCCCACCGTCGGAGAACGAGTCGGGGGTCACGTTGACGACCCCCATGACCAGGGTGTGATCTGCAGCGTTCAGCAGGTGGTCGCGGACCCGCCAGCCGACGCCCGACGAGTTGGTCACCAGTCGCGCTAGCCCTGGCCCGGGGCCGGCTCGTCGCTGTGAGTGCTGGCGACCCGGCCGCCCTCGACCAACGCCCGGGCCTCAGGGGCTCGGATGCGGAATGCCCCGGTTTCGGTGTGTTCCCACTTCGGGACATCGCTGAAGATCTCGGCGACTTCAGCCGCGTCGAGGGTCTCCTTCTCGATCAGCTCGGCGGCGATGCGGTCTAGCGCATCCATGTGGGTGGTGAGGACCTCGCGGGCCTCTTCATGTGCCTGCGTGATCAGCTTGCGAACCTCTTCGTCGATAGCTGCCGCCACGTCATCGGACATCTCGTTGCCGCGGGTGTAGTCGCGGCCGAGGAAGACCTCGCCCTCCGGTCTGCCGTAGCGCAGCGGGCCGAGACGATCGCTCATCCCAAACTCCATGACCATCCGCCGAGCGAGGTTTGTCGCCTTTTCGATGTCGTTGGAAGCGCCCGTGCTGGGGTCGTGGAATTTGAGTTCCTCGGCCGTGCGACCCCCGAGGGCGTAGGCGAGCTGATCGACGAGCTCACCCTTGCGCTCGTAGTACTTGTCCTCCATAGGAAGCGCCAGCGTGTAGCCGCCGGCACGACCACGGGGAATGATCGTGACCTTGTGGATCGGGTCGAGGTTTGGCATCACGTGACCCACGAGAGCGTGACCGCCCTCGTGGTATGCCGTCAAGGTCTTTTCGTTCTCGCTGATGACACGGCTGCGGCGCTCCGGGCCGGCGATCACCCGGTCGATCGCTTCCTCGAGTTCATCCAACCCGATCTCGGACCTGTTGCGGCGTGCCGACAACAAAGCCGCCTCATTGATCAGGTTGGCGAGGTCGGCGCCGGTGAACCCCGGGGTTTGGCGGGCGAGCACGGCCATGTCGATCCCGTCGGCCAGCGGCTTGCCCTTGGAATGCACTTCCAAGATCGCCTCGCGGCCCTTGAGGTCGGGTCGATCGATGATGATTTGCCGGTCGAAGCGACCCGGTCGCAGCAGGGCAGGGTCGAGAATGTCCGGCCGGTTGGTCGCCGCGATGACGATGACACCGGTGTTGATGTCGAAGCCGTCGAGTTCCACCAGCAACTGGTTGAGTGTCTGCTCCCGCTCGTCGTGACCGCCACCAAGACCGGCGCCCCGGTGGCGGCCTACGGCGTCGATCTCATCGATGAAGACGATGGCGGGCGCGTTGGCCTTGGCCTGTTCGAACAGGTCGCGGACCCGACTGGCGCCGACGCCGACAAACATCTCGACGAAGTCAGACCCTGAAATCGAGAAGAACGGGGCTCCCGCCTCGCCGGCAACGGCTCTGGCCAGCAGCGTCTTGCCGGTGCCGGGGGAGCCGAACAAGAGCACGCCCTTGGGGATCTTCGCCCCCATGGCGCGGAATTTGCTCGGATTCTCCAGGAACTCCTTGATTTCCTCGAGTTCCTCAACGGCTTCCTCGGCCCCGGCAACGTCCTTGAACGTCACCTTGGGCTGGTCCTTCGTGACCTGCTTGGTCTTCGCCTTACCAAATTGCATCACCCGATTGCCGCCCCCCTGGAGCTGCATCATGATGAAGATGAAGATGCCGAACAGCAGGACGTACGGCAGCAGTTGGATAAGCCAGGCGAAAGCCGAAGGATTCTCCGGGTCGATCGTGAACTCTTCGATCGGGGGGTTGGAGTCGAGGATCTTCTCGGTGAGAGTGCCCTCGTACTCGTTCGGGTAGGCAACGACAAACTCGACGGTTTCACCGTCAACCGCGACCTTCTCCGCTTGAACCACATCTGACTTCTGGAGCATCGTTACGGATTCAAAGCTGGTGGCCGGGTCGGCGAGCGCAGCTTCAAAATCCGGCAGCGAAATCTCCTCGGGCTGCCCGGACGAGCCCATGAAGGCGTTCACCGCCATAACAACCAGAAGGACGACGGCGACATACACCAAGATCGTGCGTGCGGTTCGGCTCACGCTGCTCCTTGTCGGCCCTCATGAGCCGATTGCTTAGGGTTTTGGGCTCTCATCATATGTCGTCACGAACGCTATCGAACGGCCCCAAGGACGCTCAACGGGACGTTCCTAGTCATCGACGTCCATCACGCCGATGTACGGGACATTGCGCAGCTTCTCGTCGAAGTCGAGTCCGTAGCCCACAACAAACTCCGGCGGAATGTGAAATCCCTCGTACTTGATGTCGAGCGGCGGGCGGTCGATGCCGTCCTTGATCAGCAGTGCAGCGAGCTCGATCGACGCCGGCTGACGGACCCGCAGGTTGCGGATCAGGTAGTGGAGCGTGAGGCCGGAGTCGATGATGTCCTCGACGATAAGGACGTGTCGATCCGTGATTTGCTGATCGAGGTCCTTCAGGATGCGCACCACGCCCGAGGTCTTGGTCGCTCCACCGTACGAGGACACCGCCATGAAATCGAACTCGACCGGCACGGTGATGTGGCGGGCGAGGTCGGCCATGACGATAAAGGCGCCCTTGAGCACGCCGACCATCAGCAAATCCCGACCTTCGTAGTCCGCCGAAATCGCAGCGCCCATTTCCGCCAGCTTGGCGGCGATCTCTTCCTCCGAGATCAAAACCCGATCGATCTTCACGATGTGGTTCCCCTTCTTGCGGATAGTTCGATCAAGGCGCCCCCGGCTACTTCGGGCCGCGCCCACGCAGCGAGGCGCGCCCCGGTGAGCCACACGATTGTGCCATGTGCCGCCACAACGGGCCAAGCCGCCCGCCGCCGTCGCGGGATCCCGGCCTCCGCCATGGCGTCTCTGACCAGCTTCGAGCCTCCTCCAAGGTCGACCCGCTCCCCCGGCTCCGCTGGTCGAATTTGGAGCTCGGCTCCCACCGCGTTTCCACCGAGACGGACCCGCCAGCGTCCGATCGGGCGCGGCCCCACCGGTGGGGCCATCAACCGGGAGAAGAACGTGATGGCGCCACACCGGACCTGTTCGCCGATCACCAGCGTCACCGGATCCGGCACCTCGGGGTCGTGTGCATAGATGGCGACCATGGCACCTTCCCGCTCGACGAACCATCCCCCGGCGAGCCCCGACCGGATGCTCTCGCCGGCGGCGACGGCGCAGACCTCATCAACGTCGGCGGATGAGCCGGCGTACGGCGGATGAGCGAGGCGCAGCGCTCGACGCACGATCCGCGCTGCCACCGCCGGAGCGGCGGTCGAAATGGTCGCGGCCGGTACCAACACGGCGTCCCCCTCAACACGGATCGGAGCGGCGTCGCCCGCCTCGTTCAACGCGGCGTCGTCACGGGTGAGGGCGGCAGCCGATCGGCCGACCGCGGCCCGCAGGTCATGCTCGGGGAACTGCGCATCCAGCATTGGCAAGACATCGTGACGGATCACATTGCGGCGGTGGCGACGATCGTCGTTGCTGGGGTCGTCCAAGAAAGGAAGCCCCAGTTGGGCGGCAACAATGCGGACGTTCCGGCGCGTCGCGCCAAGCAAGGGTCTCACCCACCGCCCGCGCTGGGCCGCCATGCCGCTCAGCCCCGCAGCGCCGGCGCCGCGCAGAAGGTTGCCGACGACGGTCTCAACGGCGTCGTCACCGTGGTGCCCGGTGACGATCCACTCGTCGCCGGCAGCGGCAGATTCGAGCGCGGCAAGTCGCACGGTCCGCGCCTGACCTTCCTCAGAGGCACCCGGCGGAACCTCGATCGCAACGATGGTGAGCCGCAACCCAAGCGCCGTCGCAACGTCGCGGGCGGCTGCTGCCAGGGCGTCGGAGGTAGCAAACCCATGGTGGATGTGGACGGCTCGCACCGAACCGGGCCCGCGTAGCTGGGCCAACGCCCAGGCAACCACCGCCGAATCTGCCCCGCCGCTGAGCGCAACCACGACTGCACCGTCCGGCGTGGATCGGCCG
>CAYXMJ010000073.1:0-13923 GCA_964465915.1 uncultured Acidimicrobiaceae bacterium | reverse complement strand
TCGACACCCCTGTGGCGGAGTCGGGCATAATCGGTGCTGCCTTCGGGATGGCCGTCGCCGGGCTGCGACCGGTCGCCGAGCTCCAGTTCATGGGGTTCTCGTATCCGGCCGTCGACCAAGTGATCAGTCATGTCGGCCGGATTCGGAATCGTTCTCAGCACCGCTTCACGGCCCCGATGGTGATTCGGATCCCATATGGGGCTGGGATCGGGGCGGCCGAGCACCACATGGAGTCGGCGGAAGCCATCTACGCCCACACGCCCGGGATCAAGGTCGTGGCAGCCTCCAATCCTCGCGACGCGAAGGGTCTGCTGCTGGCCGCGGTCGATGACCCGGACCCGGTGATCTTCCTCGAGCCGATCCGAATCTATCGGGCGGTGAAAGGTGATGTGCCGGATGAGCCGTATCGGGTGCCGCTTGGAGTTGCCGCCATCGAACGTGAGGGGACCGATGTGACGATGATCGCCTACGGGGCGATGATGCGCGAAGTGAGAGCCGCAGCCGATGAGCTGGCCGACGCCGGCGTTTCTGCCGAGGTGATCGACCTGCGCACGCTGGACCCAGTTGATAGCGAGGCCGTGGTGGACTCCGTGAGAGCCACCGGACGTGCGGTTGTCGCCCAGGAAGCCCACCGGACTGCCGGATTGGCCGCCGAGATCGTCGCCCAGATCCAGGAGAAGGCGCTGTACTCATTGTTGGCGCCGGTGGAGCGAGTGACCGGTTGGGACACCGTGGTTCCGCTGCGGCGGGCCGAACACCATTACGTACCGACCGTAGCGCGCATCGTTGCGGCGGCCAGACGCACGATGGAGGGTTAACCGACCGTGGCACACGAGTTTCATCTACCCGATGTCGGAGAGGGCCTGACCGAAGCCGTCGTCATGAGCTGGTACGTCGGAGTCGGCGAGACGGTGACGATGGACGCCCCGCTGGTCGAGGTGGAGACCGACAAAGCGGTCATCGATATTCCTTCGCCCCACGCCGGCGTACTGCTGTATCAGGGTGCCGAGCCGGGCGAGACGCTCGAGGTCGAGGCGCTCTTGGCGGTGGTCGGCGACGCCGGTGAGGAGTGGTCGTTGCCATCGACCTCGGACGCTGCCGAGGCCGAGGAAGCTGCGCCCATCGTCGGTCGGCTGGACTCAGCAGTTGAGACCGTGGCAGTGACGCCGTCGGCCCACAGCGAGATGCTGCCGCGGGTGCGGCGTCTGGCCGCAGATGTGGGGGTGAGCACGGCGGGGCTGATCGGCAGCGGGGTCGGTGGGCGCATCACCGAGGCTGACGTGCGAGCTGCCGCCGAGACGACGGCTGGACCGGTCCGCCGGGTGAAGATGTCGTCGCTGCGCAGGACCATTGCCGACCGCCTGGCGCGGTCGTGGCGGGAGATCCCCCATGTGACCACTTACGGCGAGGTCGATTCGGAGCCGCTGCTTCGAGCCCGCGCCGCAGCCGGCAAGCCACCGCTCGAGGCGGTGCTGATGGCGCGGATCGTCCCCCTGCTCGAGCAGTTCCCCGCCTTCAACGCGGCCGTCGACGGCGACGAGATCGTCGAGAAGCTCCACTACGACATCGGGTTCGCCGTCGACACCCCCGAGGGGTTAATGGTCGCCGTCGTCAAAGACGCCGCAGCAAAACCGGTTCCCGAGTTGGGTGACGAGATTGCTCGGCTGGCGAACGCAGCCCGAGATCGGAGCGCCCGACCCGACGAATTGCGCGGCCAGACCTTCACCATTTCCAACATCGGCGCCGTCGGCGGTCGCTACGGAACGCCGATCGTGCCGTACGGGACGACGGCCATCCTCTCGGTCGGCAGAGCCGATCCCCGGCCCGTGGTGCGCGACGGTGAGATCGTGGTCGGCCGCGAGTTTCCGTTGAGTCTCTCTTACGACCATCGGGCCATCGACGGATCCACCGGGCGTTCCTTCATGGGGGCGTTGATCGAGGCGCTCGGGTCCACCGACTCGTGACGCTGCTCGAAGGCGTCATACTCGCCTTCGGTGGCGCCGCGGCAGGGTTCATCAACACGCTTGCCGGGGGTGGTTCGGCGATCACGATCCCGATCCTCACGGAAATGGTCGGCATCAGCACCGCCAACGGCACGAACCGCGTAGCGATCCTGCTTGCCAACCTCAGCGCACTCGCCGGGTTCCAGCGCGGCAAGGCGGTTCCGTGGCACCGAGTCGTTCCCCTCATCATTCCCACCGTGCTCGGCGCCGCGGCGGGCGCCTGGGTCGCCACCATCACCTCGGGCGATGTGATGAGGAAGGTCTTTGCCGTCGTGTTGCTGCTGGTGGCGGCTTCGGTGTTGTTTCGTCCCTCGCGTTGGATCGAAGAGCGCGACGTCGTTCTGCACGAGCCGTGGCGGTCGCTGGCCTTTCTCGCCATCGGTTTCTACGGCGGGTTCGTCCAGGCCGGGGTCGGGTTCCTGCTGCTGGCAGGGCTGGTGCTCGGCGGCGGGCTCAATCTGGTCAACGGCAACGCGGCGAAGGTCGTCCTGATCGCGGCGTACACCCCTGTGGCGCTGTTGTTCTTCGCGCGGGCAGCTCAGGTCGACCTTGCGGTCGGCGCCGTCCTGTCTGTCGGGCAGATCACTGGGGCATGGGTCGCAGCGCACCTTGCGATCACCAAGGGGGCCGGGTGGGTGAGATGGGTCCTGGTGGTTGCCGCTGTGATCGCGGCGGTGCGGTTGGCGTTCGGCTGACGGGTCGCCTGCATTCGGAGACGGAGAACGGGTAGGGTGCAAACCCCAGAGCCGGTGAGAGAGGGAGGCTCCTTGTGAGCGATCTAGACCGCATCACGAAAGAGCTCGCCGAGGTCGACGACGCCATCTGGCGGCTGCCCGACGATGCCTTCGCCGAACGCTACGAGCTGCTGAAGAGACGTGACGCGTTGCGCGACGAGGCCGCCCATCTGCCTCACGACTGGGATGCGCAGCGCCCCACCGAAGAGCTGGTGAAGGAGCTCAAGGCCCAACAGCATCACCTCGATGCGATCGTCGACGAGCAGATCGATCTGGTCTCGGACGCCGGCGGTGGTGGCTTGGGTGGCGGCGGGGGCGGCAAGGACGCCAGCACGTTTGGGCTCAACCAGAAGATCGCCGATGCCAACAACGCGGCTGCGATCAGTGAACGGATCGGCCGGATCAAGGGAATCCTCATCGACCGCGGCGTCGACGTCGAGAACGAGGGCTGAGCTCTCGGGTCGGGAGGCTACGCTCGCCACCATGGGCGACTACCACGTACACCTCCACCCTCATGGTCCCTACTCAGGTGTGGGTCCGCCCCCGGGCGAATACCCGCCGGGGCATCTCGACGCATACGTCGAGGCGGCGCTGGGGCGGGGTGCGGACGAAGTCGGTTTCACCGAGCACCTGTTTCGGTGCGTCGAATCGGCTGATGCCTTGGGTCCATTCTGGGAGTCAGAACCGAGGAGCGACCTCGCCGCCCAGACCGCGGAGTTTGTTGCCGGTGAGCGAAATCTGTCGCTCGAACGATATGTCGAGGTCGTGACCGATGCCCAGGACCGCGGACTGCCGGTGAAGTTGGGGCTCGAGGTGGACTTCTTTCCGGACACCATCGAAGGCGTACTCGACCTGCTCGAGCCGTACCCGTTCGATTTCCTGATCGGCTCGATCCACTGGGTCGGCGGCTGGTCGATCGACCATTCCGCGGTGGAGTACGAATTCGCCCGCCGCGGCGTTGACCAAGCCTATGAGGACTACTTCGTGTGGGAGACGCAGCTCGCTGCTTCGGGCACGGTCGATGTCCTGGCCCATTCCGATGTGGTCAAGAAGTACGGCTATCGCCTTCCTCGTGCTCCACTCGATTTGTATCGCAAGACGGCGCGGGCGGCCGCAGCCAGCGGCACGGCCGTTGAGGTGTCATCGGCCGGGCTTCACAAGCCGGTAGGCGAGATGTATCCCGCACCCGAGTTCCTGGCGATCTTCAACGAGGAAGGCGTGCCCATCACACTGGCCAGTGATGCGCACTACCCCGAGGAATGCGGGCGCGATCGTGATCAGGCTATCGAGGCGGCGCGCACCGCCGGCTACACGCATCGGCTACGGTTTCGGCGGCGGGAAGCCGAAGAAGTCCCATTGGGGTAGCGACGCGAGCCAGGGGAGAGATGGATGTCGGATCAAAGGGACACGACCGGTGGCGAGGTCCACGATGAGCACCCGTTCATGACACCGCCGGAGCATCGTGACCCGGTCCGCCAGTTCCGGGGACGGTTGACCGCGCCGGTCACGATCATCACTGCGGGATCCGGGGAGCACGCTGCCGGGCTCACCGTTTCGTCGCTCGTCGTCGCCGAAGGTGAACCGCCCTACGTATACTTCTTGGCGGGTTCGACCACCGACCTGTTCTACAAGCTGGAGCAAACCGGCAAGTTCGTCATCCACGTGTGCGAAGCACGCCATCAAGTGCTCTCCGATGTCTTCGCCGGCCTGCGACCGAGCCCCGGCGGACGATTCGCCGGGCTGGACGTCGAAGAGTCGGAGTGGGGCCCGGTGCTCACCGACTTCGGGACCCGGGCCTACTGCACGATGCTGGACTCTGACGAGGAGACGTACTCCGTAATGGTGGAGGGGTCAATCGACAAGATGGAACTCGGCGAACTCGACGACCCCTTGGTCTACTTCCGGGGCCGCTACCGCCCGCTCGGCTGAGGCTCCTGCGAACGTGGGGCGAGGCAGGCGGGGAGTTTGGATGTTTGCCGCCGACTGCCACGCCCTCATCGGCGACTCCTCAGGGGCCGGCCAGACCCTATCCTTGCCGGCCATGAGTTCCCCTCACCCGCCGAGCGTGCATCTGGTCACGCTCGGGTGCTCCAAGAACCAAGTCGACTCCGAGAAGGTCACCTCGCTGCTCGACGGCGCCGGCTACATCGACGCGCCAGACGCCGAGTCGGCAGATGTCGTGATGGTCAACACCTGCGCCTTCATCGAGGAGGCCCGCCGGGAGTCGATCGACACGATCCTCGAACTCGCCGACGTCAAGCGTGACGACGCCAAGCTGATCGTGCTCGGCTGCATGGCCCAGCGCTACGAGACGGAACTGGTCGAGTCGCTTCCGGAAGCCGATGCCGTGATCGGTCTCGACCGGTACTCCGAACTCGTCGCCCAACTCGACGGGATGACCGACTGGCAGCCCATCCGGATCCGCCCGGCTCGCACCTCGCATATGGACATTCTCTATCAGGTCAAACGCCCCACTCCTTCCACTCCGTTTGCCTACGTCAAGGTGGCAGAAGGGTGTGACAAACCTTGCACCTTCTGTGCCATCCCGCTGTTCCGGGGCAAGCAGCGCTCTCGCTCGGCGGTGAACATTCGCGACGAGATCGCCCAATTGACCAACAGTGGCGTGGGCGAGATCGTTCTCGTCGCCCAGGACCTCGCCTCGTACGGCAGGGATATCGATGCCTCCGGCGGCCTCGTGGAGCTGCTGCGGTTCGTGTCTGACGTTGAGGGTCTGCGCCGGCTCCGCCTCTACTACCTGTACCCCCGCGAGATCCGCCCGGCACTGATCCACGCGATGGCGAAGACGCCCACGATCGCCGACTACTTCGACCTTTCGCTTCAGCACTCGGCCGAGCACCTGCTGCGAGCGATGAAGCGACCCGGTAGCGGCGAGCGACACCTCGAGATCATCCGCCAGATTCGAGAGGCGGCGCCCCACGCCGCGACCCGTTCGAGCTTCATCGTCGGCTTCCCCGGCGAAACGGAAGACGATGTCGAAGGTCTCGCGGAGTTCCTGGCAGAGGCGCAACTCGACTGGGCGGGTTTCTTCCCGTTCTCGCCTGAGGAGGGCACGCCGGCTGCCGACCTTCCCGGTCAGATCGACGACGACGAGAAGGCGGCTCGACTCAGGTACCTGAGTGCTATCCAGGACGACATCACCACCTCCCGCAACCTCAACCAACGGGGCCGGACCCTCGAGGTCCTCGTCGATCAGGTCGAGGATGGCCAAGCGGTGGGGCGGTCCTACCGGGAGGCACCAGAGATCGACGGCGTGATCCTCCTGGACCGTGGTCAACCGGGGGAGTGGCTGACCGCAGAAATCTCCGGCGGCTACGGCACGGACCTGTCGGCCACGGTGGTGGGCGAGGAATGATCGTTGAGGTTCTTGCCGTCGGGACGGAGTTGCTGCTCGGTCAGATCGTCAACACCAACGCCAACCAGTTGGGGATGCGCCTGGCCGATGCCGGTCTCGATCACTACCACCAGAGCGTTGTCGGTGACAACGTGGATCGGATCGTCGACGCCATTCGGCTCGCCATGTCGCGCGCCGGTGCGTTGATCATCACCGGTGGGATCGGCCCGACCCAAGACGACCTCACTAGGGAGGCGATCTGCGTCGCTACCGATACGGAGATGGTGTTCGACGAGGACTACGCCGCCGTGCTGCACCGGCGCTGGGAGGAGCGCGGGCGGGAGATGCCCGACTCAAACCTCCGTCAGGCTGAGCATCCAGCGGGGGCCGCGCTGATCCCAAACCCAAAGGGCACCGCTCCGGGTCTGAAGGTGCGATCGGGTGACACCTGGATCTTCGCCGTGCCCGGGGTCCCCGCGGAACTGCTGCCGATGGTCGAGCGACACATCCTGCCGTTCCTCCAGCGAGAGGCCGGTGGCGAGGATGCGGTTGTAGTCAGCCGGCTGCTGCGGTCGTGGGGTGAGTCCGAGTCCAAGGTGGCCGACATGCTCGGTGACCTGTTCGCTGAGCACACCAACCCGACGTTGGCGTTCCTGGCATCGGCGGGTGAGATCAAGGTGCGGTTGACGGCCAAAGCGCCGACCGAGCAAGCGGCACGCGAGTTGATTGCTCCCGTCGAGGCCGAGGTCCGCAGCCGGATGGGGTCGCGGATCTTCGGTGCCGACGAGGACACCATCGAACGGGTCATCCTTGCTTACCTCGAGGTTCGCGGCTGGACCATCAGCACGGCCGAGTCGGCGACCGGTGGCCTGATCGCGGCGCGGCTCACCTCGGTGCCCGGAGCGTCAGCTGTGTTCCGCGGTGCCGTGGTGGCCTATCACGAGGAGGTCAAGGAGAACCAACTCGGCGTGGCCGCCTCGTTGATCGAAGAGCACGGGGTGGTCTCAGAACCGGTGGCCTGCGTGATGGCCGAGCACGTCGCCGACCTGTTGGGAACGCAGGTCGCGGTTGCCGTCACCGGATCGGCCGGACCCGACCCGCAAGATCGACCGGTCGGCACGATGATCGTCGCCGTCCGCACCCCCGACGAGACCCGGGCTCGCACCTTGCGGATGCCGGGCGATCGGGAACGGGTGCGCACCTACACCACCACTGCCGCGCTCCACCTCACCCGGCTCGCCCTCGAAGGAGTGTGGTGGGGGAGCAGCGACCGCAACACGTGGGTGTCGCGCAAACCATGACGGAGACGTCGCGGCGCCGGCTGTTTCTCGCCGCTGCACTCGATGAGCCGACTCGGCGGCTATTGGCGGCTCATTTGACGGCACATGGTGGTGGCGCTCTGCCCGGCCGGGCGGTGCGGTCCCAGAACTGGCATCTCACGCTTCGTTTCCTTGGGTGGGCCACCGAGCCACAGCGGGACGGCGTGATGCGGGCGCTCGACGAGTCACCTATGCCCGGGCCCTTTGTGGTGCGCTTCGGGGGCCTTGGTGCATTCCCCAAGCAGCGGCGGGCCACGGTGCTCTGGCTCGGTGTCGACGGCGGCGCCGGCGAGTTGGGCGAACTGGCCGCCGTGGCCGAAGAGGCGGCGCAGACCGTCGGATACGAGCCAGAGGACCGGCCGTATCACCCCCACCTGACTCTGAGCCGGATCCGCCCGCCGCAGGACGTGACGGACCTGGCCGAGACGTTCCCTCCCTTCGCCGTCAAGATGCCGGTGACGGCGATCACCCTCTACGAGAGCCATCTCCGCAAAGGGGGAGCCGTCTACCAGGCGCTCGACATCGTTGAGCTGTGACCGGCGGCAGGTCGTTGCCATCGAACACATGTTCGCCTACTGTACCGGGGGTAGCCGATTGCGGTTACACCGATGTAGTTTTGTCACACGCACCGCATACGCTGCCGGTGAGTGAGCAATAGACAATCTCCGAAGGGAGCTTCTGGTGGATCAAGCGGATAGGGACAAGACCCTCGACATGGCGATGTCGCAGATCGAGCGGCAGTTCGGCAAGGGCGCCATCATGAAGCTCAGCGACAGTGCCGTGAAGAACGTCGCGGCCATCCCAACCGGCGCGTTGTCACTTGACCTCGCTCTTGGTATCGGCGGTGTGCCTCGCGGCCGTGTCGTCGAGATATACGGACCGGAGAGCAGCGGAAAAACGTCGCTTGCCTTGCATGTCGTGGCGGAAGCGCAGCGCAACGGCGGAGTGGCGGCGTTTATTGATGCCGAACATGCACTCGATCCGATCTATGCGAAGGCGCTTGGGGTCGATGTCGATGAGTTGCTGATCTCACAACCGGACACGGGCGAGCAGGCGCTCGAGATTGCCGATATGCTGATTCGGTCCGGTGCCCTCGACGTGGTCGTGGTCGACTCGGTGGCCGCCCTGGTGCCGCGAGCTGAACTCGAAGGCGATATGGGCGATACCCACGTAGGTCTCCAGGCTCGCCTGATGTCCCAGGCATTGCGGAAGCTGGCCGGCACGATCAACCGCTCGGATACCACCGCCATCTTCATCAACCAGTTGCGCGAGAAGATCGGTGTGATGTTTGGATGCCTCCAATATGGAACGCGGGTCACACTCGCAGATGGAACGCAGGAGAAGATCGGCAAGATCGTCAACCAGAAGATGGATGTCGAAGTTCTCGCTGTTGACCCTGAGACGGGAACGGTTGAACCGAAGCGCATCGTGAACTGGTTCGACAACGGGAAGGCTGAGCGCTTTCTGCAGTTCACGGTCTACAAGCCGGAGGGCAATGGGAGGGCGCAGTTCGCGGTGACCGATCCCCACAAGATTGCGACGCCGCTGGGGTGGCAGGAAGCCGCTGACCTACGGGTGGGCGACTCGGTGTTGATGCCGCTACCGCACTACCTGTCGGCTCAGCAGCGCCAACTCGTCTACGGCGGCTTGATGGGCGATGGGTCGATCTCGCCGAAGCCTGTTCACGCCGTGGGCGTGACCCTGAAGTCACGCTTCCGTTTTGGGCACGGCCCCAAGCAAGACGGCTACGCCCGCTGGAAGGCGTCCCTCCTCGAAGGTGTGCCGACGTCCATCAGCCCCCACGCCAAGGGCGGCCTCATGGTCGAGACCACGCCCTTGATCGAACTCGATGGTCTTCGGCAGGCCGTTTACCTCGGAGGCAAGAAGGTGTTCAGTTGGGACTACCTGAAGGAACTCACTCCGTTCGCTCTGGCCATCTGGTACCTCGATGATGGGTCGTTCTCCGAACGCCGGGTCGACGGATCGGCCGGACGGTCCGAGGTTTGCGTTGAAGCAATGGAAGCAACGTCGCGGACACGACTCGTTCGACTTCTGAATGACACCTACGGGTTGTCGAGCAAGCTCACCGAACGCGGTGGCAAGGCGGTGATCGTCTTCGACAAGGACGGTACCGAGGCGCTCCACGCCCTGATCGCGCCCTACGTGCCGGACGTGATGTCGTACAAGCTGCTGCAACATCATCGGGGCCGCGGAACAGTTGCGGTCGAACCGGCAGAGAAGTGCATGAAGCTGACGCCGGCGCCGATCGTTGACATTCACGAGAAGCCGCCGACGCGGTCGATGCAGAAGTTCGACATCGAAATCGAAGGCCACCACAACTACCTGGCCGATGGCGTGATGGTGCACAACTCCCCTGAGACGACGCCAGGTGGAAGGGCCCTGAAGTTCTACGCCAGTGTGCGGATCGACGTGCGCCGGATCGAAGCCATCAAGCAGGGCACCGACAACGTCGGCAACAAGGTGCGGGCCAAGATCGTCAAGAACAAGGTGGCGCCGCCGTTCCGGGTGGCAGAGTTCGACATCATGTTCGGAGAGGGCATCTCGCGCGAAGGAAGCCTCATCGACGTGGCCGTCGAGCAGGGGATCGTTCGCAAGGCCGGAGCCTGGTACACCTTTGATGGCGATCAGCTCGGACAGGGTCGTGAGAAGGCGAAACAGTTCCTGCGAGAGAACCCGGAGCTTGCCATGCAACTCCAGGACCGGGTGTTGCGAGCGGTCGGGGTGATCGAAGACGAGGAAGCCGAGAGCGACGGCACCGAAGCGGTCGAAGGGGCCGAGAGGGGCGACGCTGCCGACGAGGGCTGAGCCCGCCCAGGCACACCGGGTTGGGGGTTCCGGAGTTGGCGGGCCCCCCAACCCGCGCCGGCAGGTCAACGCGAGCCCGCGAAACCAGAATCAGCAAATCGATGGTTCCGTTCGACCATTTTCTGGGGTAGCATCGAGGCAAGACACACACACACGAATTACCGAACAACAAACCACCGGAACGACTGAAACGCAGGGACCATGGCTCACGACAGACGACCAGGAGCGTGCTGTAGCGAATAGCTGACGCCGTTCGACGCGTCGTGAGGCCGTGTGTGTGCCGAGCCCAAGGGCTTGGCACGTGTGCGTTTTGGGGTCCGGGGAGGGAGCCGACATGGACTGGGTGACCATGGCCCTGGTGAGCCTGATTGTCGGACTGATTGGATTCTTTGCCGGGAGGGAACTCCATCGACGCCGGACTCGTGAGGCGTCGTCTTCGGCAGAGGAGATCCTCGGTCAGTCTCGACTCGAGGCGCAGCGGGTCCTCTCCAGAGCCGACGAAGAAGCTCGCGCAATGGCGGAGACTTACCGGGAACGAGAGGAAGCCACCCTCGAGCACCGTCGCATCGAGATCACCTCACTCGAGGAACGCCTCGCCCAGCGCGAAGCAACTCTCGAACAGCGAGCGGCGAATCTGGCGCAGCGCGAAGATCTGATGCTCGACAAGGATCGTCAGCTCGCCGAGGCCCGCGCCGTCACCGAGAGCCTCCAGGAAGAGGCGCGATCCAACCTCGAGCGCCTCGCAGGGTTCGATTCGCGAGTGGCGAAACAGGAGCTGCTGGAAAAGGTCGAGGACGAGGCGCGACGCGAAGCCATGGTCCTGGTGCGAGACATCGAGGTCAAAGCTCGCGAGGAAGCGGAACGGCGGGGCCGCCGCATCCTCGCCGCGACTATCCAGCGGCTCGCCGCCGGCGTGGTATCCGAAACCACCGTGTCGGTCGTTCCGCTGCCCGCCGACGACATGAAGGGCCGCGTCATCGGCAGAGACGGGCGCAACATCCGCACCTTCGAAGCCATCACCGGCGTCAACCTGATCGTCGATGACACTCCTGAGGCCGTTTCCGTCTCAACGTTCGACCCCGTGCGACGCGAAGTCGCCAGGCTCACCCTCGAACGCCTCGTAGAGGACGGACGCATCCACCCCGCCTCGATCGAGGAGGCCTACCAGAAGTCACGTGACGAAGTCGAGCAGACGATCCGTGATGCCGGGGAATGGGCCCTGCTGGAAGTAGGTGTCACTCGGATGCACGCCGAGCTGGTCACCTTGCTGGGACGGCTCAAGTTCCGGACCTCCTATGGACAGAACGTTCTCAATCATCTCGTGGAAGCCGCCCACGTTGCCGGCATGCTCGCTGCCGAGTTGGGCATCGACGCAGCCGAGGCGAAGCGAGCCGCCTTCCTTCACGACATCGGCAAGGCCGTATCCCACGAAGTCGGCGGGTCCCACGCCCTCATCGGTGCCGAGATCGCCCGCCGGTTTGGTGAGGACGCGGCCATCGTTCACGCCATCGAAGCGCACCACAACGAGGTCGAGCCCCGCACGCTGACCGCCATTCTGGTGCAGGCCGCCGACGCAGTGTCGGCCGCCCGTCCCGGGGCGCGACGCGAAGCGCTCGAGTCCTATGTGCGGCGCCTGGAGCGGCTCGAGGAGCTTGCAGGCTCGTTCCCCGGTGTGGAGCGGGTCTTTGCGATGCAGGCCGGCCGAGAGATCCGAGTCGTGGTCGACCCGGGCCAACTCGACGACCTGGCTTCGTCCGAGCTGGCCAGGCAGGTAGCTCGTAGGCTGGAAGAGGACCTACAGTATCCGGGCCAGATCGAGGTGACGGTCATCCGCGAGTACCGCGCCAAGGACTTCGCCCGATAGGCCACGCCACCGCTCGATGAGGGACGTCCATGGGTGAGATGACCATGCTCGGTATGCCCACCGTCAAAGATCCGCGCCCGGCTACCCGCCAGGGTCGTTCCTACTTCATCCGAACGTTTGGCTGCCAGATGAACGAGCACGACTCTGAACGTATCGGGGGTCTGCTCGAGTCCGACGGCATGACGGCGGTTGGCCGTCCGGAAGAGGCCGATGTCGTCGTGCTGAATACCTGCACCATTCGTGACAACGCCGACCAGAAGCTCTACGGGTACCTCGGCGCCCTGAAGCAGATCAAGGGCGAGCGGCCGGACATGCAGATCATGGTCGGCGGGTGCATGGCCCAGAAGGACCGTGAGGTCATCCAGACCAGAGCGGCATGGGTCGACGTCGTCTTCGGCACCCATAACACCCACCGAGTGCTTGACCTGCTCGACCATGCCGAAGAGTGGGGCCCCGTCACCGAGATCTGGGAGGAGACGGCTTCCGTCGATGACATCCCGTCGGCATTGCCCAGCCACCGGGAAGCCGAGCATTCGGCCTGGGTCACGATCACCATCGGATGCAACAACTCGTGTACGTTCTGCATCGTTCCCCTGGTGCGGGGTCGAGAGCTGAGCCGGCGACCCGGCGACATCGTGCGCGAGGTGCAACAACTCGCCGCCGGAGGAGTTGTTGAGGTCACGTTGCTCGGTCAGAACGTCAACTCGTACGGTCGAGACCTCGAGATGAATGGGAGACGGCCCATCTTCGCCGATTTGCTGCGGAGGGTTGGCGAAGTCGAGGGGGTCTCCAGGGTGCGCTACACCAGTCCGCACCCCAAGGACTTCCAGGAAGACGTTGCGGTGGCCATGGCTGAGACACCCGCCGTCGTCGAGCAACTCCATTTGCCGCTTCAGTCCGGGAGTGACCGCATCTTGGCCGCGATGCACCGTGGCTACAACGCGGCGCGGTTCCTGGCCAAACTCGACCTGGCCCGACGGGCCATCTCGGATCTCACGGTGTCGACCGACATCATCGTTGGGTTCCCGGGTGAGACCGAGGAGGATTTCGAGGCGACGCTAAATGTGGTCGCTGCGGCTCGGTTCGACTCCGCATTCATGTTCCAATACTCGCCGCGTGAGGGGACACCGGCGGCAACGATGGACGGCCACGTCGACTCCGCGGTCATCCAGGAGCGGTTTGGGCGCCTCATCGAGTTGCAGAACCGGATCACGTTCGAGAAGAACGTCGAGATGGAGGGTGGCGTTTACGAGGTGATGATCGAGGGTCCATCGCGTAAGGACCCCGAGATGGCCACGGCGCGGACCCGGGGCAACAAGCTGGTCCACCTGCCGGGGAGCTGGTCGCCGGGGACAGTGCTCGACGCAGAGATCGTTCGGGCGGCGCCGCATCACCTGATGGGACGACCGATCTGACCGTCGTTGCGATTCTCGGTCCGACTGCGTCCGGCAAATCGGATGTGGCGATGGCGATCGCCGCTCAGCTCTCGGGGGAGATCGTGTCGGTCGACTCGATGCAGGTCTACCGAGGTATGGACATAGGCACGGCCAAGCCCGATGCCGCTACCTGCGCTCGCGTTCCCCACCACCTCATCGACCTGGTCGAGCCCGAGGAGAGCTACAGCGTTGCTGAGTATCAGTCGGCCGGCCGCACCGTCCTCGACGCCCTCGAGGCCGAAGGGACAACCGCGATCGTCGCCGGCGGGTCGGGGCTTCACTTCCGCGCTCTGGTGGACCCCATGTCCTTTGCCCCCACCGAGCCGGCGTTACGCGCCGAGCTGGAAGCCGTGCCGGCGGCTGACCTGGTCACCGAATTGCTGGGGTCC
>CAYXMJ010000072.1:0-13957 GCA_964465915.1 uncultured Acidimicrobiaceae bacterium | reverse complement strand
GCCGAGCTGCGTTCGACGCCGCCTGCGACTAGTTTCGACGCAACGACTCAGAGCCAAAAGGAAGCACAATGATCACCCGTCTGGTCAACCCCGATGGCGTCCAACACTTTGCCAAGGGAGCCCTCGCCACGATCAACCCGGTCACCTCGGCGCCCTCAACCCCGTTGGAGATGGCGTCGTTCATCGACTCGTTTGGGGTGTCCTTGATGCCGCGCACCTCGGCGATGCAGGGTGTGGTTGCCGGCCTCAACATCCTGGCGGCGCGACTCATCGCACGAGCGGTCGAGGCCGGCCATGACCAGGTGGTCTCACCACAAGCGACCCTTTCGGCATCCCTTGCAGTCAGGGCGCTGGTTGGTGGAGCCGGCACCGCGCTGGAGCGCCTCCCCGAGCGCGAGGATGAGACCCTATGGCGGGCTGGGGCGCGCTCGGCAGGAAACATTCTGCGGGCGGCCGCCATCGGCGGAGCCATCTACGACGTCGGTACCTACCTCCAGCGCCGCTACCCCGCCCGCCGCCTCAGTCGCCCGCTCGTGCTCACGGCGTTGGCGCTCGGCGGGCTCGGCTTCTGGGCATCAAAGCGGATCATTGCCCGCCGCAAGGCCATCGAGTCGTGGCCGGTACCCCAGGTCAACAAGCTTGGTCCTGCGGTGGCTACCACCGCCGTGGTCGCCGGAGTCGGGGCAGGCATCGGCAAGTCATTTGGCGGCAGCCGCAACCTGATCATTGGGTACTTCGGGCCGGGCATCACAAAGAACCTCGTAGCTCGCGCCACCAACGCCGGGTTATGGGCGTTTGCGGCCAGCACGCTATACAACGCAGGGGTCGGCTACATCGGCCGCGCCAACGAGAAGATCGATCCCGGCTACGCGGCGGAGCCGACGACACCGTTGGTCTCGGGCAGCGCGGAGAGCTTCCTCGACTTCCGCGACCTTGGTCAGCAGGGCAGGCGCTACGTCACCGATGTCATCACCGACGACCTCATTGAGGAAGTGATGGAGGAACCGGCGGTCGCCCATCCCATCCGCACCTACGTCGGCTACAACACCGAACCGGTGTACCTCACCGGCCGGGCCGAGCTGGCGCTGGCCGAGATGGACCGGGCCGGAGCGTTCGATCGCTCCTACCTGCTGCTGGTTTCGCCCACCGGGACCGGCTGGATCGATCACACCATGATCGAAGCCGCCGAGTTCCTCACCCGCGGCGACATCGCCACGTGCGCCATCCAGTACGGCCGCTACCCGTCGTTCCTGTCGTTACAGAAGGTGGCCCTCGGGCGGCGCCAATTCCGGCTGCTGCTGTGGGGGGTCAAGCAGCGACTCGAGGGGCTTCCCGACGCGAAACGGCCCAAGGTGCTGATCTTCGGCGAAAGCCTCGGGGCGTGGGCGTCTTCGGACGTGTTGATGTATCAGGGCATCGGCGGGTTCGATCACTACGGCGTCGATCGGGCGCTGTGGGTCGGGCTCCCTGGGCTGGCGAAGTGGTCTCGCAACGGCATGGCGCGCGGATCGAGCGACCTGGTCCCCGACGGCACGGTGGGCGTATTCGACACTCCCGAGCAACTGATGTCTCTGAGTGATGAACAGCGGGACCAGCTGCGGGCGGTCATCCTGTCCCACGACAACGACCCGATCGCCAACGTCGTTCCCGACATGGCAATCAGGCGGCCGGATTGGCTCGGCGACGAACGAGGCCGGGGGGTCCCCGACACCATGGAATGGGTCCCCATCGTCACGTTGCTGCACACCGCGATCGACGCCGCCAACGCCATGGTCACGGTGCCCGGCGAGTTCCTCTCCTTCGGCCACGACTACCGGGCCGACATGGCCCAGTTCGTTCACCTCGCATATCACTTCCCGGCAACCTCCGACGAGCAACTCCTGCGCATCAACGAAACGCTGAAGCTGCTCGAGATCGACCGCGCCGAGCGGATCAAGGCCAAGCACAAGGAAGTCGCCCCGCCGGCGCCCTCGCATCGGGTCGTCGCCGGGGTTCCCGTGCAATCAACCAGAGCGGATGGAGCTCAATGGCGCCGCAGCCTGAGGGGCCTGAGCCGCCAGGACGGTACGGTGCAGTAGTTCAGACTGGTCGAGCGCGCCGGCACCTCGTAGACTGCGGCGACCCGAACCCCCTTTGGAGCGTGAACATGTTGATTCTGGCCATCCTCGTCATCGGCATCGCAGCCGGATGGGTCGCCGAGCTGGTCGTGAACCGCGGTCAGAAGGTCAACTGGACCGAAGCGCTCGTTGTCGGCGTCGTCGGTTCGTTCGTCGGCGGCCTGCTCGCCAGCCTCATCGCCGGCGACGGTTTTGACATCCGCATGAGCGGTCTCATCGGCTCCATCGTCGGGGCCATCATCGTGCTGGCGATCTGGCGTTTGATTCGCCGGGGGAACTAGGAGGCTGTCGGACCATCGCCGTGCGCGCTCGCCGGACCGTCAGAAGTCCAGTGCCGCCGCTCGCGGCAAGTCACGAATTGGGATGGTCCGACAGATGACCGCAACACCGTTGGCTCCGCTCGCCGCCGCCGCCGTGCGATAGTGGTGGCCGATGGACGCCACCCAACCACCGGATGACTCCGCGCTGAGCCCCGCCGACGGACCGGCGGAGGGTGGCGACGGCGCCGCACCTGGTTCGACGCAGGAAGCGGAACCGACCTCAAACACCGCAGCCGGGGCCAGCAAGGCGCGCGGCATTTGGCTGCGAATCGGACTCGGCCTGGTCTCGCTGGTCGTCGTCGTCATCGTCTTTGCGTTCCTGCTGCCCAAGATCGCCGACTACCGCGATGCGTGGGAGGCCATCAAGTACCTCACGTTTGGGCAAGTCGTTGGTCTCTTCTTCCTCACCGTCCTGACCCTGGTCCCCTTCTGGCTGGCCTTCATGGGTGCCTTTCCCACCATCAAGTTCCGCAATGCGGCCGAGATCCACCTGACCTCGACCGCGGTGGCCAACACCGTGCCCGCCGGCGGCGCATTCGCCTTTGGCATCCAGATCGCCATGTTGAATTCGTGGAAGGTGAGGGGCGACGCAGTCGCGGCCGGTTTGCTGGTCTACGGCTTCTGGGACCTGTTCCTGCGGCTCGCCCTGCCGACCGCGGTCGCCTCGCTCGCCGTCGTTCGCGGCGACCTCGACACCCGGCTTCAGATCGCGGTCGCCGCCGCCGTTGTCGTCATGATCGCCCTCGCCGTGATCTTCTGGCTCATCCTGCGTTCGGACGCAGCTGCGACCGGCGTCGGCAAGCTGGCCAACCGGATCTGCAGGCGGTTGCCCGAGAATTGGACCTTCATCCATCGCGACTGGATCGAGGTGTTCCTCGACTTCCGCCACAACACAGTCGCTCTCCTCAAGAGCCGGGGATGGTGGGTCGGCCTCTCGATCCTTGCCGGGCACATCGCCACCTTCCTTCTACTGTGGGCGTCGCTGCGTTTTGTCGGTGTGTCCGGCGCCGATGTGAGCTTCTATCGGGTTCTGCTTGCCTTCGCCTTCGTCCGCTTGCTCATCGCGGTCCCCATCACGCCGGGTGGCGCCGGTGTAGCTGAACTCGGTTTCTCGGCGATCCTGGCAATTGGTGCCGACCCGACCACAACGGCCGAGATCGTCGCCGGTGTGCTCATCTTCCGCGGTGCCACGTTTCTCGTGCCCATCCCCCTCGGCTTGGGAGCTTGGATCACCTGGCGTCGCGGCCTCCGCAAAACACGCAACAATGCGGCGTCTGCCGACGCCGTCCCCGGCGAAGCAGACCCTCAGAGTGCCCTCCCCCAAGAAGCAAGGGAACTGGCCGAGGAGCGCAGCGACGATGTCGTGGGGGGGGACCGCTAGGCCGACTCTTTGCACTACGGCGGTAGTGTGAATAGCCTGGTGGCTCACACCCGTTGGAGATGTGATGCGCATCCGATTCCTCGTCCTGCTGATCGCGCTCGCCGTCGTGGCGACCGCCTGTGGCGGGTCCGATGACAGCCTCACCGTCTATTCAGGCCGCAGCGAAGAGCTGGTCGCGCCCTTGATCGAGCAATTCGAGACGGCGACCGGACGTTCCGTTGAGGTGCGCTACGGCGACAGCGCCGAACTCGCCGCCCAGATCCTCGCTGAGGGTGGCAACTCCCCCGCCGATGTCTTCTTCGCCCAGGACCCCGCCTCGCTTGGTGCCGTCGCGCTCGCCGACCTCTTTGTACCACTTGACGCCGACACCATCGGCGTGGTCCCGGCCGAACTGCGCGACCCCAACGGCCTCTGGACTGGAACCTCGGGCCGAGCCCGCTCGGTGGTATACGACACAACAAAGGTCGACCCTGCCGACTTGCCGGCCACCGAGGACGGCCTCGTTGAGGCGCAATGGAAGGGCCGGGTCGCCATCGCCCCAACCAACGGTTCGTTCCTGGCCTTCGTCGCCGCCAAGATCTTGCTCGACGGCGAAGACGCCACTCTGGCATGGCTCGAAGCGATGGAGGCCAACGAGTCCCCCACCTATCCAAAGAACTCGGTCATCGTCACCGCCGTAGACGACGGTGAGGTCGACACCGGCCTGGTCAACCACTACTACCTGTTCCGTCGCATCGCCGAAGATGGCGCAGACTCCGTGGTCGCCGCCAACTACTTCATGCCGGGTGGTGGCGCCGGTTCGTTGGTCATGCCGGCGGGTGTCGGCGTCCTGGATTCGTCAGACGCCGCGGACGAGTTTGTGGCGTTTCTTCTGTCTGAGTCCGCCCAGCGGTACTTCGCCGACGAGACGTTCGAGTTCCCGCTGATCGAGGGCATCGCCCCGCACCCCGATCTGCCGGCGCTGGGCTCGCTCAACCCGCCCGAGATCGACCTCTCCTTGCTCGCCACCGTTCTCGACCGCGCCACCGATCTTGTTGCCGAGGCCGGTCTGCTGTGACCGTCGTCCTCGAGGAGGGGCCCGGTCCCGACCCGGCCGTCGACTACCTCGATCGGCCGCCACCGCGGGCCCGGCGCGGCAGACGGGCACCCTGGTGGCTTTGGCTGGCGGCGTGGCTGGTCCTCGTCCCGGTGGCGGTACCGATGGCCTTCCTGGTGGCCGATGTCCTCGAGTCCAGTTCGGCCGCATGGGACGTCCTGTTCAGTACCCGCACGCTCCAACTCATCGTTCGATCGTTGGTCTTCACTGCGGCGGTGACCGCGACGGCAGCACTGATCGGCGTCTCGGCGGCCTGGATCACCTTCCGGATCGAGCTATGGGGACGCCGGGTCTGGACCGTGCTCGTGATGCTTCCGCTCGTGATTCCGTCCTATGTGATCGCCCTGACCCTGATCTCCTTCTTCGGTGGTCGCGGTCTGTTCGCGGAGTTGACCGGAGCCGGGTTGCCGTCCATCTCGGGGTTCTGGGGCGCCTGGCTGGCCTTGACGTTGTCGACCTACCCCTACGTATTCCTGATCACCCGCACCGCCCTGCGCCGGGTCGACCCGGCCTACGAGGAGGCGGCGCGCGGGCTCGGCGCCTCGAGTTGGCGGGCGTTCCGCACGGTTGTGCTGCCCCAACTCCGCCCGTCGATCGCCGCCGGCTCGCTCCTTGTCGCCCTCTACACGCTGTCGGACTTCGGTGCCGTGTCGCTGATGCGCTTCGACAGCTTCACTCGAGTCATCTATGCCCAGTATCAGGGCCGGCTGGACCGCACGCCGGCGGCCGTGCTGTCGGTGGTGCTCGTGGTGATCGCCCTGGTCGTGCTGTGGGCCGAGCAGAGGTCACGCGGTCGGGCGGCCTACTTCTCGCGCCGACCAACCCGCCCGATGCGGCGGGTCCAGGTGAGCCGTCGCGTCCGGGTCGGGGCCTACGCCTTCCTGGGAAGCGTCGTGGCTATCGGTCTGGTCCTGCCGCTGGGGACATTGCTGCTCTGGTGGCTGAGAGGGGTGGCGCGTGGTGACATCATCGACATGCGTTGGGGTGCGGTGCTCGGATCCCTCAGCGGATCAACCGCGGCGGCGCTGATCGCCATGGCCGCCGCCATCCCGGTCGTGGTGCTGACGGTGCGCTACCGCAGCCGCCCCTCCGTTGCCCTGGACCGCTCCGTGTATGTCGTCTTCTCGCTCCCCCACATCACGGTGGCGCTCGCCGTTGTGCTGTTCGGTGCACAGTTCCTGGGGCCCTTCTATCAGAGCTTCCTCGTGCTGGTGGTCGTCTACGCCATCCTGTTTCTGGCCCAGGCGACCGGCTCGGGCGGCGCCGCACTGCTCCAGGTCAACCCTCATCTCGAGGATGCCGCCCGCGCCCTGGGTCGCGGCCCACTGCAGACAATGCGAGAGGTCACCGTGCCCCTCATCTGGCGTGGGTTGCTGGCCGGCGGTGCCCTTGTCTTCCTCACCACCATGAAGGAGTTGCCGGCGACGCTGCTATTGCGGCCCACCGGTTTCGATACGCTCGCCGTGCGGATATGGTCTACGGCCAACGACCTGTTCTACGCCCGCGCCGCTGCTCCCGCCTTGCTGCTGGTCGTGGTGTCGGCCGTACCCACCTACTTGATCCTGAGTCGACTCCGAGACCCGAGCGCATGACCACTCCAACCAGCACATCAGCCATCCACTGCCACCGCCTCGTCAAGCGGTACAACGGAACGTTGGCGCTCGACGAGTTCGAACTGGAAATCACTCGCGGTCAGATCCTCAGCCTGCTGGGCCCGTCCGGGTGTGGGAAGACCTCGGCGCTGCGGGTCATCGCCGGATTCGAGGACCCCGACTCCGGCGCGGTCACCATCGGAGCGACCACGGTCGTCTCCGAGTCCGTCAACCTTCCTCCGGAGCGCCGCAGGGTGGGCATGGTGTTCCAGGACTACGCGTTGTTCCCGCACATGACCGTCGCCCGCAACGTCGGGTACGGCCTCGTCGACCGGGACACGGCGTCGCGAGTCGCCGAGGTGCTCGACCTCGTCGGGCTGACCGACCTCGGTGACCGCATGCCGTATGAGCTATCCGGCGGCGAGCAGCAACGGGTGGCCCTGGCCCGGGCGTTGGCCCCGCGACCGGAAGTGGTGCTGTTGGACGAGCCGTTCTCCAACCTCGATGCGACGCTGCGCGACCGCATGCGTCGGGACGTTCGTCGCATTCTCAAAGAAGCCGGCGCAACCGCCGTGTTCGTCACGCACGACCAGGAAGAGGCACTGGCGATCGCCGACGTCGTGGCCGTGATGCGCTCCGGCAGGGTCATCCAAGTCGGATCGCCCCATCAGCTCTATCGCCGCCCCGCCGATCCCTGGGTGGCCGGGTTCATCGGCGAGAGCGGGTTCATCGCCGGCATCGCCGGCGTCGGCTCGGTGGAGACCGAGCTCGGTACCTTCCCCCAGCTGTCGAACCTACGCGGTGAGGTTCGGGTCATGATCCGCCCCGAGTGGGTTCACCCCACCGCATCCGCCGAGGGACCCGCCAGGATCGTCGAGCAGGAGTTCTACGGCCACGACCAGCTCCTCGTCCTCGAGTTCGACGACGGCCGCCGCCTCCAATCCCGAATCGGTGCCAGCCCCATCTTCACCTCCGGCGACCGGGTCGACGTGGGAATCGACGAAGTCGTGGTTTTCCCCGCCTGAGGCTCCTGTCTCCGTTTCGAAATCCCATCGGCTCACCCCACTAACCTCATGGTCATGCCGCCGCTTCGTTCCAAGGTTGATCCGGGCTCAGAGGGGTTCCGCGCCAACCGGGACGCGCTGCTGGCCAAGATCACGGCCATCGATGCCCTCCAGCAGGAGGCGCTCGACGGCGGCGGGGACAAGTACGTGGACCGGCACCGCACACGCGGCAAGCTGCTGGTGCGCGAGCGCCTCGAACTGCTGCTCGACCGCGACTCGCCGTTCCTCGAACTGTCGATGCTCTCGGCCGCCGAGACGGAGTTCCACGCCGGAGCGTCGAGCGTACATGGCATCGGCGTCGTCTCAGGCGTCGAGTGTGTCATCTCAGGTCACGACCCAACGGTGCGCGGCGGATCGTCGAATCCGTACACGCTGGGCAAGTCGCTTCGGTCCCAAGACCTCGCAATGGAGAACCGGCTCCCGCTGATCAACCTGGTCGAATCCGGTGGCGCCGACCTTCCCAACCAGCACAAGGTGTTTGTGCCCGGCGGCAAGTGGTTTCGCAACATGACCCAACTGTCCAAGGCCCGCATCCCCACGATCGCCCTCGTCTTTGGCAATTCGACCGCCGGCGGCGCCTATGTCCCCGGAATGGCCGACTACGCCGTCATGGTGAAGGACCGGGCGAAGGTGTTCCTCGGCGGACCGCCCCTCGTGAAAATGGCAACCGGTGAGGAATCCACCGACGAGGAACTCGGCGGTGCCGAAATGCACAGCCGCACGTCGGGGCTCTCCGACTACCTGGCGCTCGACGAGCACGACGCCATCCGCATCGGCCGCCAGATCGTGCGCCACCTCAACTGGCGCAAGCTCGGCTACGGACCAACCGCACCGGCCGACGAGCCCCTCTACGACCCCGGCGAGATCCTGGGTCTGGTCCCGCCGGACCTGAAGAAGCCGATGGACATGCGCGAGGTCCTGGCCCGGACACTCGACGGATCCCGCTTCGACGAATACAAGCGAGAGTACGGCACCTCGCTCATCACCGGCTGGGGCTCGGTCCACGGCTACGCCTGCGGCATCATCGCCAACCAGCAGGGGGTGCTGTTCTCGGACGAGGCCAACAAGGCGACCGAGTTCATCCAACTCTGCAACGTCTACGACCTGCCGATCATCTTCCTCCACAACGTCACCGGCTACATGGTGGGCGCCAAGTACGAGCAAGGCGGCATCATCAAGGACGGGGCGAAGATGATCAACGTCGTCGCCAACTCCACCGTGCCGCACATCTCGATCATCGCCGGGGCTTCGTACGGCGCCGGCAACTACGGCATGTCGGGCCAGGCCTACAACCCGCGGTTCCTGTTCATGTGGCCGTCCGCCAAGGTGTCGGTGATGGGCGGCGAGCAACTGGCCGGGGTGATGTCGATCGTGAACCGGGCCGCCGCCGAGGCTCGCGGCGAGGAGTTCGACGAAGACCACGACGCCATGGTGCGTCAGATGATCGAGACCCAGATTCACCGCGAGGAGGAGGCGGTGTTCATGACCGCCAACAACCGCGACGACGGGATCATCGACCCGCGCGATACGCGCACCGTGCTCGGGATGACCCTTTCGGCCGTCCACTCCAATGTCGTCGCCGGTACCAACGAGTGGGGCATCTTCCGGATGTGACCGAGACCCGAGGAACCACCAGACCCATGCAACGCATCGCCAAGATCCTGATCGCCAACCGAGGTGAGATCGCGTGCCGGATCGCCCGCACCTGCCGGGAGTTGGGCATCGCGACGGTGGCGGTGTATTCGGATGCTGACGCCAACGCCCCCTTTGTCCATGCCGCCGACGAGGCGGTACGGCTCCCCGGCCTCGTACCGACCGATACCTACCTCCGCCGGGATCTGATCCTCGATGCTGCCGCGCTGACCGAGGCCGACGCCATCCATCCCGGCTACGGATTCCTCGCCGAGAACGCCGAGTTCGCCGCCGCATGCGCTGCGGCCGGGGTCACGTTCATCGGCCCCTCCCCCGAGGCAATTGCGGCGATGGGTTCCAAGATCGAATCGAAGCGGATCATGAAGGCGGCCGGCGTCCCCACCCTCGAGGGCGTCGACGTCACCGCCGTGGATGACGCAACCCTGACGACCACCGCCGAGGACATCGGGTACCCAATCCTGGTGAAGGCCTCGGCGGGTGGCGGCGGCAAGGGAATGCGGATCGTCGCAGAGCCGGCCGGCCTCGCCGACGCGGTGGCCGGCGCCAAGCGGGAGGCTGCGGGAGCGTTTGGTGACGAGACGGTGTTCCTGGAGCGCTACCTGGTGGGTGCCCGCCACGTCGAGATCCAGATCGTCGGCGATACCCACGGCACGATCGTCGATCTGTTCGAGCGGGAGTGCTCGATCCAGCGCCGCCACCAAAAAATCATCGAAGAAGCGCCGTCGCCGGTGATGACGACGGATCTGCGCGAAGCAATGGGCCGCGCCGCAGTCGAGGCGGGCCGCGCCGTCGAATACGTCGGGGCCGGGACCGTGGAGTTCATGCTGATAGGCGACGAGTTCTTCTTCCTCGAGATGAACACCCGGCTCCAAGTCGAGCACCCCGTCACTGAGATGATCACCGGTCTCGACCTGGTGCGGATTCAGATCCTCGTGGCCGAGGGTCGCCCGTTGCCGCGCGATGTCACCGACCCAGAGATCAACGGGTACGCCATCGAGGCTCGCCTCTACGCCGAGGATCCGGCGAGCGACTTCCTGCCCGTTACCGGAACGCTGCATCGCTTCCGCGTGCCCGAGCACGTCCGAGTCGACAGCGGGGTCGGCGACGGGTCCGAGATCTCCGTGCACTACGACCCCATGATCGCCAAGGTGGTCGCCCATGCACCGACGAGGGAGGAGGCAGCGCTCACCCTGGCCCAGGCGCTCGCCGAGGCTGAGATCTACGGGCCGACGACCAACCGGCGGCTCCTGGTCCGCATCCTGCAATCACCGGAGTTCCTCGCCGGCGAGACCGACACCCAGTTCATCGACCGTATCGACGTTGTTGCCATGTCGGCACCGCTCACCGCCGACCATCGCCTCCACGCACTGGCCGCCACGCTGGCCGGCCAGGAAGGCCGTCGGGAGGGCGCCCCGGTGCTGGGAACAATCCCGTCGGGTTGGCGCAACGCCCCGTCACAACTGCAGATGCAGGAATGGGACACTCCCCAGGGCGTGGTTGCGGTCGGCTACCTGTTCGGGCGCGACGGCCTCATTGTCCAACTCGACGGTCAACCGGTCGAGACGGTGCTCCACTCCGCCACCCCGCATGAGGTCGACATGACCGCGGCCGGCATCCGGCGCCGCTACCGGGTGGCCAGGGTCGCCCGCCAGATGTGGGTGAGCAGCCCGCTCGGCCACACCGCCCTCACCCAGATCAGCCGCTTCCCGGCACCCGAGGTGGCCGATGCTCCCGGTTCACTGCTGTCGCCGATGCCGGGCAAGGTGGTGCAGATCACGCGCAGCGAGGGCGATACCGTCGCAGCTGGCGACATCGTCGTCGTGATCGAAGCCATGAAGATGGAGCACGCCGTGCGCTCCCCCAGCGACGGGATCGTCGCGTCGATCCCGGTAGCGGTCGACCAGCAGGTAGACGCCGACCAGGTGCTCGCGGTGGTAGAGGACGAGGGCGAGTAGAGCGCGAGGCGATCCGGACGCGGCGTTCGGTCCGGCACTTCTGATCCGGTGGGTTGTGGTGCGTTGGGGGGGTGGTCGGCGGTCGGGTGGCGGGCGCGCCGCCTAGACCGGTGGGTCGGGTCCCCGAGCGTACCGGGTGAATCGGCGTCGTTGGGGTGGGGACCCTCGATCGATCCGGTGTCCCATTCCGTGGACCACGACGTGATGGTGGAACCAACACAGGGTGGTGAGGTTGTCCGTGTCGTGGTTGCCGCCTTCGCGGCGTTGTCGCATGTGGTGCGGTTGGAGCCGGTAGCGGGACCTGCAGCCGTCGGCGGTGCATCCGCCGTCGCGCCACAGTACAAACCGGCGTATCGCAGGAGGTATCGCCCGGGCACCGTCAGAAACCACCACGGGCCGCCCATCGGTGAGGCCAACGAGTTGTACCGCTCCGCCGCACAGGATGCGTTCGAGGGTGGCGGGGCCGACTTTGGAGCCGTACTCGATCTCGGCGCCCGCTTCACCAGCCGTTGAGGCGGCGAGGTCGGCGTCGACAAACACCGTCGCCAACGGATCCGACCGCCCCCCAGAGGTTCCGTTGGGTTGGGGGCCGTCGAGCGAGTCCTGCGAGACCGACACCAACGCATCCGCCACCCGCTGACCCCTCGCCACCCTGGGGCCCGGGAGCTGGTTGAACTGATCGGCACGCTCGACCAACGCTTGCTCGACAATGCGCAGCTCGAAGCCCGGGAGCCGACCCCACAACCGACCCGACTCCTCATCGAGGGTCGGCTGGATCGCAAGGAACCGCTCCCGGAAGATCCGCTCCTCCGAGCGGCGGGTAAGACGGCGGTGGCGAGCAATCACCCGGGCCACACCATTGAGATCAAACCCGAACGACGCTGCCAGCGTCTCGGCGTCGGCTCCGGCCAACGCCAAGCGGGTCGTCGCCACCGCCCGATCAAACGACACCTCACCGTCGTCCATCCGTGGGACCACCTCAGGCCGCTCATCAAAGGACTTGGCGGCAAACATGAGATCCCGAGCCGTGGCGTCAGAAACGTCGAGCCGGGACGCCGTCCACTCCAGCATCGAGCGGGCGCCATCCATCGCCGCAACCTGCGCCGCGTCCAGTGTCCGCAACAACGAGGCTTGCTCACCGCGGAGGCGGGCGATCACGCGTTCGCGGGCCGCGAGCTCTAGCTCCAAATGGTCGATAGGGCCGTCAATGGCTTGGTTGAACATAGGCCCAACGTACCCGGTTGGTGTGACAGAAACGCTTGTGTAGCGGGGCATTCTGCGGGTATTTGGCGCGGTTTGTCCGCGGGAACCAATGCCATGGGGTTGCCCCTCCGACCGCGCGAGCGAAGCGCTCGTCCCTCCGACGGCGCCCACCTCCCCCGCCGAGCCGGGGGAGGACACATTTGGACGGGGACTCGTGCGCAACAGGCACCCTCAGCTCTCGGCCGGCTGCTCCTCATCGTCGGCATTGGAGTCGAGTGGCGGTAGGGGCGGGACCCAGTCGGCGAGCACGGTCTCGGGATCGTCATCGGGCACCATGGCAGGAGGCAATAGTGGGTCGGGCGGTTCATGGCGGCGGCGCGACTCCCAGGCAGCGACGAGCCAACCGCCAACACCCCACGTCATCGCAGCCAGCGTCAGCGCCAGGCCAACGAGTGGGATGAACAGCACCCCGAGCCGCCAGACCGTTGCCCCAACAACGAACGCCCCAAACAGCCCACCGCGGCGCCGCAGCGCCCAATTCCCAAAGGCAATGAGTGCCGGGATGGGCCCGAAGATGAATGCCAACAGCGAGAGCAGAACGAGCAGGGTCACCACCGCGGCCTTGGCCAGGAAGGGTGCGGCCAGCACCAGGATCAATGTGCCCCCCACCGGAAGTGCGATGCCGGCAACGAACCCAACCCCGAGCACCTTCCAGGGTTTCTGCTGGATGACGGCGGCGGCGCGTGGCGTAGTGGAGCGGAACAGCCAAATGACAACGATCCCCACGACGAGGAAGGCAAGGAAGCTCAACACCGTCGCCAGGGTCAGGTAGAGGTCGAGCACAAATGGGGCGCGTGGCTCGAGCCGTACGAACTGGCCGCCTACCTCGGCGCTCACCGAAGTAGTGGCATCCTGGGTCGAGCGGTACACGATGTCGCCGGTGACATCGGCGTCGGGCCCAACCTCGAGGGACTGCACCCGGATGTCGACGTCGTGGCCGACCTCGCCGTCGACGACGGCGGTGAACATCCACCCCCGAATGTCGCGACCAATCGATCCCTCGTGCAGCAGGGTTCCGCCGGCCATGATGACGTCGCGCCCTACGGTTCCGGACACAGTGGTCGACAGCGAACCGACGGCTACGTCGACGCCGACGGATCCGTCAACGACGATCTCGCGCACCGCTCCTCGCACCGATCCGTCGACGGCGCCGGTGTCGGCAACCGTGACGCGGCCCCCGGCGGCTACATAGACGTCGCCCTCGACGCTGCCCGAAATGGTGAGGTCGCCGGCAAGGCCGATGATGAGGTCCCCGGCGATGACGCCGTCAACCCGGCCCCGATCGGCGGCAACGTAGACGTCTTCGTCGATGACGTCCTCCTCCTGGACGATGAAGATCGAGGTGTCGATCACGGCGGCCACCACCCGCGGCACCATCACCCCGAGGACGGCGATGACGCCGAGTGAGAAGAAGGCAATACGGGTACGGAGGAGGTTCACCCTGAGCAGGCTAGATGCTGCCGTCATCAATCATGCCCTGCTTGCCACGTTCGAGGAGCGTTTGGCCACCTTGGGT
>CAYXMJ010000071.1:12604-13978 GCA_964465915.1 uncultured Acidimicrobiaceae bacterium | reverse complement strand
TTGCCGCTGATCGGCGAGGGTTTGTTGGCCCACGATGGAAGGACGGCTCCGGCCGGCGAGATGCTCGCCGCCCATGGTCTCGAGCCCATTGTGCTCGAGGCCAAGGAGGGGCTGTCGCTGCTCAACGGCACCGAGGGAATGCTGGCGATGGGGACGCTGGCGCTGCATCGTGCCCGGCAACTGGCCACCGTTGCCGACCTGGCATGTGCCATGTCGGTTGAGGCCCTGCTCGCCTCGTCGCGGCCATTCGAGCCCCGCATCCACGCCTTGCGGCCTCATCCCGGCCAGGTGGCGTCGGCTGCCCGGATCGCAGAACTCATCGAGGGGTCGGCGATTGTGGCTAGTCATTCCGACGACTTCGTCCATGCGGTCCAGGATGCCTACAGCCTGCGTTGTGCTCCCCAGGTCCACGGGGCGGCACGCGATACCTTTGCCTTCGCCGCCGGCGTGTTCGCCAATGAACTAGGCGCCGTGACCGACAACCCGATTGTGTTCCCCGCCACTGATGATGTCGTCTCCGGGGGGAACTTCCACGGACAGCCGCTGGCCTTTGCCATGGACTTCATGGCCATTGCCGTCACCGAACTGGGCTCCATCTCAGAGCGGCGCACCGACCGAATCCTCGATCCAGACCGGTCCGGCGGCTTGCCGCCGTTCCTCGCCGCCGAACCGGGACTCAACTCCGGCTACATGTTGGCCCAGTACACCGCGGCGGCGCTGGTCGCCGAGAACCGGGTGCTCTCGCATCCGGCGTCGGTGGAGTCGATCCCCACATCAGGCCTGCAAGAGGACCATGTATCCATGGGCTGGGGCGCCGCCCGCAAGCTGCTCGATGTCATTGCGAACACCGAGCACGTGCTGGCCGTCGAACTGCTCTGCGCTGCTCAAGGCATGGAGTGTCGGGCCCCGCTGCAGCCGGCGCCAGCGACGGCCGCGGCGCTGGCGACGATCCGTGAGGTCGTGCCGCCGCTGATCGACGACCGCCCCATCGGGGCCGAGATCGAGGCCGTCGCCGGACTCATCGCCTCCGGCGGGCTCGAAGCCGGCTGAGCCGACGGTCGGCGTCCGGAACACAGACAGCCGAACCTCCGGCGTTACAATGGCTGTTCGCAACAACCGCGAGTTGGAGATATCACATGGTTTTGATGGACACCGTGAAGAAGTGGCTCGGCGCTGCCAAGGAGCAGGCCGGTGAGTTTTCTGAGAAGACCAAGCCGATGATGGAGAAGACGAAGGAGGCTGCGGCCGAGGCGTGGGACAAGTCCAAGGACGCGGCCGGTGAGTTTTCTGAGAAGACCAAGCCGATGGTGGGCAAGACCAAGGAGGCTGCGGCCGAGGCGTGGGACAAGTCCAAGGACGCGGCCGGTGAGTTTT
>CAYXMJ010000071.1:0-12504 GCA_964465915.1 uncultured Acidimicrobiaceae bacterium | reverse complement strand
AAGGAGGCTGCGGCCGAGGCGTGGGACAAGTCCAAGGACGCGGCCGGTGAGTTTTCTGAGAAGACCAAGCCGATGGTGGGCAAGAGCAAGGAAGCTGCGACCGAGGCCTGGTCCAAGACCAAAGAGGCAGCCGGTAGCGCCAAGGACAAGGCTGCGAGCGGGTCCGACGACACCGCCGACGAGAGCTGATCTTTGACCGCTGAGTTCTGGAAGCCGCCGGGCGTGCCCGGCGGCTTCTGTCTCTGGAGGGCCCGTCGCAGCCCCGTCTAACATGGCTCGTGGAGCACCCGGCCCGGCCCAGAAAGGCGTACCCATGAGCGACTTCACCGCGAAGTTTCCCACCCTGCTCGACATCTACACCAACAGCATCGAGCAATTCGCCGATCGTCCGCTGTTTGGCACCAAGCGTGGAGACACTTGGGAATGGACCACTTACGGCGAGTTCGGCGAAATGGTCGACAACACCCGCTCTGGTCTGGCCGGTCTGGGGATCGGCCTTGGCGACAAGGTGGCCATCATTGCCGACAACCGAGAAGAGTGGGCCGTCGTTGCGTACGCCGCCTACGGGCTAGGAGCGTCGGTCGTCCCCATGTACGAGGCGCAAACGACGGAGAACTGGGCGTTTGTGCTCGAGGACTCGGACTCTCGGGCTGTGTTCGTGTCGACTCCCGACGTTGCAGAGCGTCTCGACACCGTGCGCGGTTCTATCGAAGGCCTCGAATACCTGTTTGTGATGGAGGGTTCGGCCGGCGAGGACTGGGTCACGCTGGCCGACCTCCAGGAAACCGGCTCGAAGCTGCCCGTCGGCATGTCCGATGTCGGCGAGGACCAAATCGCCGGCTTCGTGTACACGTCGGGCACCACCGGCAAGCCCAAGGGCGTGTTGCTCACCCAGAGGAACCTCGCCTACAACGTGAGCTCAGTCACCGATGTGTTCCCGATCTATCCCACGGACCGGACCCTGTCCTTCCTCCCGTGGGCCCACGCGTTTGGGCAGACGGTCGAACTCCACACCGTCTTTGCCATGGGCGGCTCGACGGCATTCGCCACTGCCGTGGCGGAGATCACCTCCAACCTTCCAGAGGTCAAGCCGACGATGTTGGTCAGTGTGCCGACCGTGTTCGGGCGTATCTACACCGGGCTCAACAAGCGGATGTCCGAGGGAAGCTCCGCCCAGAAGATGATCTTCGATCAAGCAATGAGTAACGCCTCAAAGCGGCGCCAACTCGCCGAACAGGGCAAGTCGAGTTGGTTTGTCGACATGCAGCAGAACCTGTTCGACAAGCTGGTCTTCAGCAAGGTCCGGGATGGTCTCGGCGGCAACCTCACGTACGCGATCAGCGGCGGCGCCGCCATCCCAGTGGAGGTGGCCGAGTTCATCGACAACCTCGGGGTCACGGTCTACGAGGGCTATGGGCTCTCCGAGACGTCGCCGATCGCGACCGCCAACTGGCCCGACTCGCGCAAGATCGGCTCCGTCGGCAAGCCGATCCCGGGCACTTCGGTCAGTCTCGACACGGCCGCCAGCGCCGATCCACGGGATGGTGAGATCGTGATCTACGGCCACAACGTGATGAAGGGCTACCACAACCGTCCCGAGGAGAACGCCAAGGTCTTTACCGATGACGGCGGCTTTCGCAGCGGCGACCTGGGACGGATCGATGATGACGGGTTCCTCTTCATCACCGGCCGGGTCAAAGAGCAGTACAAGCTCGAGAACGGCAAGTACGTGGTCCCGACCCCGATCGAAGAGAAGATTGGTCTCTCGGCCTACGTCGCCAACGTCATGGTCTACGGTGACAACAAGCCGTTCAATGTCGCGGTGATCGTTCCCGACGCACCGGCCGTCGAAGAGTGGGCGGCCGCCGAAGGCATCGAGTTCGAGAACTTCGCAGGCCTCGTCGAGGATCCCCGCGTGCAACAGTTGATCGGCGATGAGGTCGACAAGGCCATGGCCGACGTCAAGGGCTACGAGAAGGTTCGAGCGTTTGTTGTCGCCCCCGAGGACTTCACCACGGAGAACGGGATGCTCACCCCGACGCTCAAGGTCAAGCGCCGCATCGTGATCGATCACTACGGCGACGAGATCCAGGCGTTGTACACCGAGTAGGGGGAGCGTGCTCGGACTCGCGGCAGGTCAGATCGGCGAATCTGACTGCGAGGAACTTGGCGACGGTTTGCTGGCTCAACCCGTCAACGCCCTCACCAGCGGCGCCTACGCCCTGATCGGGGTCTGGTTGGTGGTGCGCGCCTGGCGCGGACCGCGCGCGACCCGCTGGCTCCAGGTCGTCTACGCCGTGACCCTGATGGTCGTCGGTATCGGCAGTATTGCGTTCCACGGCCCACAGCCGGGCTGGGCGAAGCTGGTGCACGATGCGCCGATCGCGACCGCGCTCGTCTTCGTCCTCCTCTACGACATCCAGCTGCTGGCGGGGTGGAAGCCGTGGGTCACGCTGACCACATACGGCGTGCTGGTTGTGGCTGTGTTCGCCGGGTTTGAACTCGACTCGACCGTCGGCATCGTCGTCACGGGACTCGTGGTCGTGGGAGCGATCGTCGCCGAGGTGCTGGTGATTCGGCGCGGTTTGCGAGTGCGGCCGCCCTGGATGGCGACCTGGCGGTGGTACGCCATCATGGCCGGCGTGCTGGCCGTCGCTGGTCTGGCGAACGTGCTCGGACGGACCGACGCTCCGCTGTGCGAAGCGGACAGCGTCTTGCAGTTGCACGGCCTATGGCACATCATGACGGCAGTTGTGTTCGGGTTGTGGGCCGTGATTGCATTCCCTATGACGTTGCCGGACGCCCGACCCGACGAAGGATGAGAGGACCATGAGCGAGCCACCGGCAGCTACGCCGAGCCCCGACGAAGCGGAAACCGCTGCGTCGGACGCGGCCGACGGCTCCCCGCCGGCTGCGCCCGAACCCGGCCCGGCAGCGTCCACCCCCGATACCGGTCCTGTCGATCGTTCGGTTCCCTATGCCGACTTGCCCAAGCCCGACCGCCTGGCGTCCACCCCGGCGCGCAGTACCTCCCCCGAGGACCCGCCTGGGCTCCGCGACATCGCGTCGAGTGCGGTGGACGCCACCATTGCGGTTGGGTCGGTGGCGGTCCAGGGGTTCGTCGGTGTGTCGGCGATGGTGCTGCGGCGGTTTGGCGCCAGTCCTCCGGCGCGTTGGACCAAGCAGGCGGCCGCTTCGGCGCTTGACACTCGGAACTCCGAACTGACGGCCGTGGGTCGGGTCGCCGAGGATCAGATCAACAAGATCATTGCGGTATTCGTTCCTGTCATCGTCGATTCTCTCGATCCCTCGGAATTGATGGCCAAGGTGGATGTCAATGCGCTCATGGACAGGGTCAAGGTCAATGCCCTGCTGTCGAGGGTCGATGTGAACGCGCTGCTGGAGCGGGTCGACGTCAATGCTCTGGTCGACCGGGTCGACATCGACAAGATGCTCGACGGCGTCGACCTCAAGGCGCTGATGGAGCGCGCTGACATCGGCGACCTCGTTGCCCAGAGCACCAGCCAGATGGCGGGGTCCACCCTTGACGTCGGCCGCCGCCAGATCGTCGGCCTCGACACCGTGATGATGCGGGTCGTCGACCGCGCTCTCGGACGCCAGGCACAGGACCAGCCACTGGGGCCGCCCGACCTGGTGCCCAGCGACCACGAAACGGAGGTGGAGTGATGGCGCGACGGTCCCGTGCCCGGATCAGCGGCTACTACGCCGGGCCGGTGTCCCGGTTGCTGGCCTATCTGATCGACATCTTCCTGTCCATCACGCTGTTTGGGCTCATCGCCGGGGGCACGGTGTGGGCGATCAACACCGTCTTCGGCGCCAACATCGTTTGGGACTGGGAGACCGGGTGGCTCGGGTTGGTGCTGGTGGCTTTGTGGCTGTTCCTGTACTTCTGGATCGGCTTCGCCCTCAACGGCAAGACCGTCGGCTACAGCGTCCTCGGCATCAAGGTGGTGAGCAGCGAGGGCAGCCCCATCACCCCTGGGCATGCTGCGATCCGAGTACTCGTTCTACCGATCAGCGTCATCTCGGTCGTTGGGGTGCTCGGGATCATCTTCGATCGCAAGCAGCGGGCGCTGCACGACTTCGCCGCGAAGACCGCCGTCGTCTACGACTGGGGCGACCGCCCTGCCGAGATGCCGTCGCCGTTGACCAGTTGGCTCATGAAGAAGGGCGTCGACGACACGGTGCCCCCCGACGTTCAGCGCGCCGCGCAGGATCCTGCATCCTCCGGGCAATGATCCCCGTTCCAGGTGCCCTCCGCTAGCGTTGCCGCCAAGACTCGTGAGGAGGTCGACGTGGACCGAGTGAGACGCAACATCCCTCCGACCCGGTGGTTTGGTGCGACGCTGGCTGCGGCCGCAGTTGCCGGGCTGCTATTGCTCCCAATGGCGGCCAACGCCGATGTGACCGGCGGCTGTACCGGCGTGGTGATCATCGATGGCGTCGAATACGGGCCACAGAATGACACCCCGGACAACCCCATCGTCGTGCCGGATCGGGCCGGGGTGACCGCCGACTGGGCCGGAGCGGTGCCCTTCGCCAACACCAACTTCGCCGGTGAGGCCGGCATCGTGGTCGGGCCGACGACGATCCGCTTCGCCAGTTGGTCCGGTGCCAACAGCGAGGACATCCGCGAGGCGGCGGGGACCTACAGTCTTGACGAACTGAAGGCAGAGCTCCCGGTCGATGTCGGCGTCGCCGGCATCTACCAACTGAAGGGCTTCCACGAGGCCGACGGCGGCCGCTGCACCGGCATGGTCTTCGTGAAGTTCGACGGCAACCCGCTGTCGACTCCGCTCGGGGTCGTTGCGGTGGTCGGCATCATCATCTCCGCCCTCGGGTTGTTCTCGGCACTCTGGAAGCACCCGGTCGTTGGGGCGATCTTTGGCCTGCTCTTCGGCTTCTTCCTGGCGCTGGTCCTCCAGCAATGGTCGGTCTACCCGCTCACCACGCTGAGCGTGATTGGTCTCCCGCTGCTCTTCCTCGGTATCGGCATCCTGCTCGGGGTGTGGGGTCCGATGGCATCGGCACCGGCCGCGACTGCGGCAGCCGCCCCGGCTGCAGCCCCCGCGGCCACAACGGCGCCACCCCCACCGCCTCCGCCCCCTGAGAGCACCGGGACGACGTCGTCGTCTGGTGACGACGCGCCGTCTGGTGACGACGCGCCGCCGCCACCGTCGGTCTAGGAGGTCACATGTCGGGACCACGGCCGGTGACGGCCCCACGGGGGTCGGCCCTATCGACCAAGGGCTGGCTCCAAGAGGCGGCGCTGCGCTGCCTGATGAACAATCTCGACCCTGCGGTGGCCGAGAACCCCGACGAGTTGGTCGTCTACGGGGGAAGGGGTAAGGCGGCGCGCAGTTGGGACGCCTTCGACGCCATCGTCCGCAACCTGCGCGATCTCGAAGACGACGAGACGTTGCTGGTGCAGTCCGGCAAGCCGGTTGGGCGGTTCCGTACCCACGAGATGGCGCCGCGAGTGTTGATCGCCAACAGCCTGTTGGTGCCCGACTGGGGTGATTGGGAGCACTTCTGGGAGCTCGAAGCGGCCGGTCTGATGATGTACGGCCAGATGACGGCAGGTTCGTGGATCTACATCGGTACCCAGGGCATTCTCCAGGGGACGTACCAGACCTTCGCCGCCATCGCCGAGCAACGTTTCGGCGGGACGCTGGCCGGCACGCTGACCTTGACCGGCGGTCTCGGCGGGATGGGCGGTGCCCAGCCGCTGGCGATCACCATGAACGACGGTGTCGCGCTCTGCGTCGACGTCGATCCCGAGCGGATCCGGCGCCGGCTCGAGACCCGATATCTCGACGAGGTCGCATCTGACCTCGACGACGCCGTGGCCCGGGTGCTTACCGCCCGAACCGAGCGGCGGCGCCTCTCGGTGGGGGTGGAGGGCAACGCTGCCGATGTGTTCCCCGAACTGCTGCGCCGCGGCGTCGAGATCGACATCGTCACCGACCAGACTTCGGCGCACGATCCGCTCAACGGCTACGTGCCGCACGGCTACTCACTCGAAGAGGCACTCGAATTGCGTGCGTCCGATCCGCAGTCGTACATCAAGGCGGCGCGCACCTCGATGGCGGTGCATTGTGAGGCCATGGTTGGGTTCCAGCGCGACGGTGCCGAGGTCTTCGACTACGGCAACAACCTGCGTGGCGAGGCGGTCGCCGGTGGTTTCACCGACGCGTTCGCCTACCCAGGGTTTGTGCCCGCCTACATCCGTGACCTCTTCTGCGAGGGCCTCGGCCCGTTCCGCTGGGTGGCGTTGTCGGGCGATCCGGCGGACATCGCGGCGACCGATCGGGCCGTACTCAATCTGTTCCCCGAGAACCGAGCCCTGGCCCGTTGGCTGGAGATGGCGCAAGATCGGGTGGAGTTCCAGGGTCTGCCTGCCCGCATCTGTTGGCTGGGCTACGGAGAGCGGGACCGCGCCGGCCTCGCCTTCAACGATCTGGTCGCCTCGGGTGCGATCAAGGCGCCGATCGTGATCGGACGCGATCACCTCGACTCGGGTTCGGTCGCCTCGCCCTACCGCGAGACGGAGGCGATGAAGGACGGCTCGGATGCCGTCGCCGATTGGCCGATCCTCAATGCGCTCCTCAACACCGCCTCGGGTGCTGCCTGGGTGGCGGTGCATCACGGTGGGGGAGTCGGCATCGGCAAGTCGATCCACGCCGGCGCCCAGGTAGTTGCCGACGGCACGCCGGAAGGCGCGGCCCGCCTAGAGCGGGTCCTCACCAACGACCCGGGGACCGGCGTGATCCGCCATGTCGACGCCGGCTACGAGGCGGCCCGGGTCGCTGCCGACGAGCGGGGTGTGGCGATCCCGATGGACCCGAGGGCGTGAGCGCCGAGGTGTTGGGCGGCGGCGACTTGCTGGTGCGCGGCATCGGCGAATTGGTGACGAACGACCCGGCCCGTGGCGGGAGGCTGGGAATGATCGACGGCACCGCCCTGGTCATGCACGACGGTCGGGTGGCGTGGACGGGACCCGAGGCGAACCTGCCTGAGGGCCTCGGCGATCTGCGGGAGCTGGATGTGGCGGGTCGTGCGGTCCTGCCCGGTTTTGTCGATGCCCACACCCATGTGGTGTTCGCCGGGGACCGGTCCGACGAGTTCACCCGCAGGCTGGCGGGGGAGAGCTACGAGCAGATCATGGCGGTTGGCGGCGGGATCATGTCCACTGTGGCCGCCACCCGGGAGGCGACAGCGAACGAGTTGGTCGGCGAGGCCCGCCGCCGGCTCACCAAGATGCTGGTCACCGGGACCACGACCGTCGAGGTCAAGTCGGGCTACGGGCTCGACCTCGCCACCGAGCGCCGTCTGCTCGAAGTGGTGGCCCGGCTCGATCGAGACCTCGCCGTCGACCTCGTCCCCACGTTTCTCGGCGCCCATGTCGTCCCCCCGGAGTGGAGTGACGATCGGGCCGGTTATGTGCAACTTGTTGCCGACGAGATGATTCCCTCTCTGGCCTCGTCGGCTCGGTTCTGCGACGTGTTCTGCGACGACGGTGCCTTCACCGTCGATGAAGCCCGGCTCATCCTCGAGGCCGGCAGACGCCACGGGCTCGAACCCCGGCTGCACGCCGACCAGTTGGCCCACACCGGAGCGACGGCGCTTGCCGCCGAGGTGGAAGCGGCGTCGGCGGATCACCTCGACCAGGCAACTTCGGCCGACCTCGATGCGCTTGCGGCGGCGGGGACCGTTGCCGTGCTGCTCCCCGGTGTTTCGTTCACGATGCGCCTGCCGTACCCGGACCCGGTTCGGTTTTCCGCCGCAGGTGTCCCGGTGGCGCTGGCCACCGACGCCAACCCGGGGACGAGCTATGTGCTGACGATGCCGTTCATCATTGCGCTGGCATGCCTCAACATGGGGATGGCGCCGGACGCCGCAGTGTGGAGCGCCACCCGGGGTGGGGCGCTGGCGCTCAACGAACCGGATAAGGGTTGGCTGGGGCCGGGAGCGGTGGCCGACGCCGTCGTGCTGGATGCGGCCTCGCATCGGCATCTCCCCTACCGGCCCGATGACGAGGTGGTGTGGAAGGTTATCAAGTCGGGCCGGTTGGTCTGAGCCGCAATACTGTTCGGTTAGTCCCGGTGTTGGGGTTGAATGGCGCCAATGCCGACCACGCACCCCGTTCGTTTTGCTGCGCTCCTTGCCGCGGCCGTTGTGTTCGCCTCGGGCTGCTCCGCGCTCGGCGGCACGTCCACGACGATGATCCCCGACGCCACCGTTCCAGAGCCACCGTCGACGACGGTCGGTCCGGCCACGGCGACCACCACCACGACGGCAACGACGGCAACGACCGCAACGACGGCAGGCACCGAGATCACGACGACGACCAGCGGCTCCGTGTCCGCCGCAGTGGTCGGCTGCGACGATGCCGAGGCACCCTTCACCGCCCTTTGTGAATCGATCGGGCTGATCGAGGAGAGGTTTGTCGATCCGGTCGACCTCGAGGCTCTCGCCGCGGCAGCCGTGACCGCCATCGAGGCGGAGCAGCCCGACGGCGATTCGAGTGACGTCGTCGTATGCGCGGTGCCGGACCCGGCCTTCGTTGCGGTGTGCGATGCGGCGCAGGTCGAGGTGAGCGACGGTGGCGAAATCGAACTTGTCGTCAATGAGGCGATTGCCGGAATGGTCGCCGAGCTCGGTGACCCTTTCTCGGCGTACCTGTCTGCGCAGACCATGGAACTGCGTGACGAGGAACTGACCGGCGAAGTCAGTGGGATCGGCGCCTTTGTCTCGGCTCAGGAGGAAACGGGTGACGACGTGGTGGCGTGTGACCTGATCTCCGACACCTGCCGGATCGTGGTGATTTCCACGATTCCGGAGAGCCCTGCCGAAGACGCCGGGTTGCGGCCCGGCGATGTGATCGTCAGCGTCGAGGGTGAAACGATGGCCGGAATGACCTTTGATGAGTCGACCGCTCGGGTGCGAGGTGAAGAGGGAACTCAGGTGACGATCGGGCTCGAACGCGACGGTGAGACCTTCGAGGTGGTCCTGGAGCGTAAGTCGATCGCGTTCCCCGTCGCCGTCGGCCAGATCACCGATCCGGGCGTCGGCTATCTGCGGCTGAGCGTCTTCACCGATACCGCTCCCGAACAGTTCCGTCAGGCGCTGTCCGATCTGCTCGACGAAGGCGCCGAGACCATCGTGCTCGACCTGCGGGGCAACCCCGGCGGGTCGTTGTCGGCGGCGATCGACATCGCCAGCGAGTTCCTCGCCGACGGTGAGGTGCTCGAAACCGATGGGCCGACCTTCGACAAGGTGTTCGAGGTGACCGGTCCGGGCGTTGCCACCGATCCCGACATCGACGTGATCATCCTGCTCGACTCGGGGAGCGCTTCGGCGTCCGAAGTCGTTGCCGGTGCGCTCCAGGAACGGGGCCGGGCGGTGGTGGTCGGCGAGTCCTCGGTCGGCAAGAACACGGTGCAACAGACATTCCGGTTGCCCGGCGGCGCTGGTCTCAAGATCACCATTGCCCGCTGGCTGACCCCGGAGCGGCGCGACTACGGCGGGACCGGGCTGGTCCCCGACGTCGAGATCGACCTCCCGTTTGACCTGCTGCCCGAGCAGCTCACCGATCTGGCCATCGAGTCCGTCGCCGGCTGAGCGCCGATGGGCCGTCGTCCGCCCAGCGTGGCAGACTATCGAATCAGCTATCGCCAGAGCACTCCATGACACACCCATATCTCGCGCTCGAACATCCCATCCGGTTCGCCCATCGCGGTAGCCGTGTGCTCTGGCCCGAGAACACGATGTTTGCCTTTCAGGGCGCCTTCGACCTGGGCTTTCGGTACTTCGAAACCGATGTGCGGATCAGCCGCGACGGCGTCGTGGTGGTGTTCCACGACAAGACGCTCGACCGGACCACCAACGGCACCGGCCTGGTCTCCGACTGGTTGTTCGAGGATCTCCGCCACCTCGACGCGGCCTGGGAATTCGGTCCCGACGAGGGGTACCCGTTGCGGGGGAGTGGCATCGGCATCTCCAGCCTCGGCGAGTTGTTCGCCACGTTCCCCGACGTGCATATCAACATCGACCTCAAAGGCAAGGGTTTGGAGTGGCCGGTGGCCGAGATCATTCGAGACCACGGTCGCCAGGATCGCACCCTGATCGGGTCGTTTGTCGACCGGCGCATTGCCCGGTTCCGACGGGTGACGGCCGGCTCGGTGGCGACCTCGGCGGGACCGTCGGCGGTATCGGCGATGTGGGCCGCCTCGCGGCGGGGCCGTACCATCGAGCGCCCGGTGGTGGCCTATCAGGTGCCCTTCAACTACCGGTCCTTGAAGGTCGACCAGAAATACATCGACGCCATCCACGAATCGGGGGCGCAGATCCACTGCTGGACGGTGAATGCCGCCGAGGAGATGCACCGCCTGCTCGACATGGGCGTCGATGGGATTGTTACCGACCGCCCCGATATCCTCAACGAGGTGACGCGAGAAAGAGGCCATGATGTCTGAATTGTTGGGACGGATCGCCCGGATCCAAGTCCACCGCCGCCGCGTGCAGGTGGGGACGATGTACTGGCCGGAGGTGTTGGAGTCGGTCGAGCGCGGAGCCATTGACGCCGGCGGCATGACCGGGTGGGACGGCGAGGCGTGGCTGCTCGACGTGCACCACGTGGCCTATCCAATGGAGCGGGAGAAGGCGCCACGGGCTTTGTCGATCGGCTTCACCGCGCATTACGAACTGATGCGAGAACGCTTTGGCGAACGCGCCGCCGATGGGGTTGCCGCCGAGAACGTCATTGTCGAGACCGACGACAGGGTGCAGCTCGAAGACGTAGCCACCGGCATCGTGATTCAGACCGAAAGTGGTCCCCAGATCGAGTTGGCCGGCCCCGCGGTTGCCAAGCCGTGTCGCCAGTTCACTTCATATCTGCTTGGCTTACCTGAGATGGCCTTGCGAGAGCAGATTCAGGACGAGCTGGAATTCCTCGGTGAGGGCATGCGTGGCTTCGTGATGGCGGCACCCGAAGTTGCAGCACCGGTCGAGTTCGCCGTCGGGGATGAGGTGTGGACGCAATGAAGAAGAACCGACCGGGCCGTCGAGCCCTCGAAGCCAACGCCGTCTACTGGGCCGTTGTGGGTATTGCCGTGATGGCCCTGGATCGGAGGCTTGCTCCGCGCCTCGGACTGCCTCGTCATCTCGTGAGGATCGCAGGCGGAACCTCCCTGGCGATGAGCGGTGTCATCATGGGGATGTCGCGGAAGAAGCCCATCACGAGGCCTCTGACGACGATGGCGGCCGTCAACGGCGCTGGTGCTGTCGGGCTTGCCGTAGTCGGGGTCCGGTACCGGCGTCCGATCGGGCGACTCGTGTTCGTCGGACTCGCCCTCCAGGTCGGCGCCATCGCCGGAGCCCACGTCGCTGCCCTTGTCCAGGAGCGGAGGCTCGCCAGAGACGCCGACACGTCGAGGTAGGGGTCGGCTGCTACTGCTTCGACTTCTCGAACATGGCACGCACGGTATCAATCGGGTCCGCCTCGTCGGCGGCCTTGTCGTCCCGGTAGCCCTTGACCCGGGCGAAGCGGAGTGCCATGCCGCCGGGGTAGCGGGTGCTGGCCTGAATCCCGTCAAAGGCGATCTCCACCACCTGCTCCGGCCGCACGAAGACCACATGCCCCTCCCGGTGGGTCTCCAAATCGAGGAACCGCTCCGTCTGCCATTTCAACGTCTCGTCGGTGAGCCCCTTGAACGTCTTGCCCAGCATCACGAACTCGCTGGAGTCGGGATCGCGGGCTCCGAGATGGAGATTGGAGAGTAGGCCCTGTCGCCGCCCTGAGCCCCACTCGACGGCCAGGACCACCAGGTCAAGGGTGTGGGCTGGTTTGACCTTCAGCCAGGCGGCCCCGCGGCGCCCGGCGGCGTAGGGAGCGTTGAGCGACTTGAGCATCATCCCCTCATGACCGGAGGCGAGCACTTCGTCGAAGAACTCGGCTGCCTCGTTGGGGGTGGTGACTATTCGACGCGGCGGCATCAGCTCGGGCGGCATCCGCTGAGCCAACTGCTCGGTGCGGACCTCGGCAGGTTCATCGATGAGGTCGACACCGTCGAGATGGAGACAGTCGAAGAAGAACGGTGACAGCGTGACGCCGGTGTTTGACGCGTCCCGGCTGCCAAAGCGGCTCATCGTCACCTGGAACGGGTGCGGCCGGCCGTCGGGTCGCAGGGCGATGGCCTCGCCGTCCAGGATCACCGACTCGAGCGGGAGAGCTTGCACCGCGGCAACGACCTCGGGTACGGCCGAGGTCACGTTGCGCAGGTTCCTGGTGTAGACGGCGACCCGTTCGCCATCGCGATGGACCTGGATCCTGGCGCCGTCGAGCTTGTACTCGGCGGCGGCGGGCGAGGCCTTGGCCATAGCGTCGGCCACGTCGGCGGCGGGCTGGGCCAGCATCGGCTGCACCGGCCGAAACAGGGTGAGGCGGAACTCGGCCAGCGCCGCCGCACCGCCTTCTCGAGC
>CAYXMJ010000070.1:0-14051 GCA_964465915.1 uncultured Acidimicrobiaceae bacterium | reverse complement strand
ACCTTGGCGACGAAGCCCGCGGTCAGGGGGATGCCACCCATGGCCAGCATGAACAACGCCAGCATCGCCGCCAGCGACGGTGACCGTGCGGAGAGGCCGCGCAGGTCGTCGAACGACGTCGGGCCGCCCTTGGGACCGGTGAGCACAGCGGCCACGGTGAAGGCACCAACCAGTTGCACGGCATACGTCGCCACGTAGAACCACATTGCCGGCACCCCGTCGACCCCGGCAACGAGACCGGTGAGGATGAACCCGGCGTGGGCAACACCGGAGTACGCCAGCATCCGCTTGAGGTCCGTCTGGGCGATGGCGAAGCCGATGCCGATCGCAACCGAGATGGCGGCGATCAACGCCAGCGCGGGGGCCCAATCCGGCTGCATTCCGTGCAGGCCGCCGACCAGGATCCGCGCCAGTGCGGCAAAGCCAGCAACCTTGACGCCGGCCGACATCAGCGGCACTGCACCACCGGGGGCGCCCTGGTACACGTCGGGTGCCCACTGATGGAAGGGAGCGGCCGACACCTTGAAACCCAAGCCAACGATCACGAGGCCGATCCCGGCCAGCAGGATGCCGCTGCTGGTCAGCACGTTGGTGGCGAGGAACTCGTTGATCCCGCCGGCGCCGTAGAGCGAGGTCGAACCCGTGGCGGCGAAGATCAGGGCGATGCCGTAGAGGAACAGCGCCGAGGCAAACGACCCGAGCAGGAAGTACTTCATCGCCGCCTCATCGGACCGCAGGTGATTGCGGGTGAACCCGGCAATGACGTAGAGAGCGATCGATGCCGTCTCGAGGCCCATGAACAGCAGGATGAGGTTGGCCGACATCGTCATCATGTGGAGCCCGGCGATCGCCAGCAACGCCAGGGCGGTGAACTCGGCACCCCGTGACCCCAGCCCGGCGATGAGCGGCCACGCCGCCAGGAACGCCAGCGCGGCCACGGTGTAGATAGCCATTCCCCCGAACGCCGAGAAGTAGTCCATCACGACCATCGGCAGCCGAGTCACGCCCGGCACGTCCATGGAGAAGAACAGCTGGGATGACCCCTCGGCAACCAGGTCGTCGACCTTCAACCACTGGAGCCAAGAGAATGCAGCGGCCGCCACCAGCGAAACGGCGGCCAACCCGGCCCACGCCCTGCGACCCGCCTTGAGGGTCACCTCGGCCATCAGCACCAGGACGGCACCAAGCAGGAGAATCACCTCGGGGGCGATGGGGAGGAACGCAGTGTTACCCATCGGCGTGCTCCCCACCGGACTCGGCCACCTCGTCGACCTCTTCGAAGGTGCCGAACTCCGGCACTTCGTAGTCGGTGGTGGCCTCGATCCGCTCGAGGATGACGTCGACCGAAGGCTCGATGCGGTCGAGCACCGGCTTGGGGTAGACGCCGAGGAACACGATCAGCGCCACCAACGGAACGAGGATCAGGATCTCGCGTCCACTGAGATCGACCAGCTTCTCGTTCTCGGGTTTGGTCAGCGGGCCGGTGAACATCCGCTCGTAGGCCCACAGCAGGTAGACCGCGGCGAGCACCACCCCAAAGGCGGCGATGACGGCGTACACCGGCAGGCTCAGGTAGCTGCCCAGCAGCACCTCGAACTCGCCGATGAACCCGGCCAGCCCCGGCAGCCCGATCGACGCAAACGCCATGAACAAGAACGCTCCGGCATACAGCGGCATGACCTTGGCCAGCCCGCCGTAGTCGGCGATGAGCCTGGTGTGGCGCCGGTCGTAGATCATCCCGATCAGCAGGAACAGGGCGCCGGTGATGAGACCGTGGTTGACCATCTGGATCACGCCACCCTGGAGGCCCTGGGCGGTGAGGGCAAAGATGCCGAGCACGATGAAGCCCAAGTGGCTCACCGATGAGTACGCCACCAGGCGCTTCACGTCGGGTTGGACGATGGCGACCAGCGCACCGTAGATGATGCCGATGACGGCGAGCGCGGCGAGCCACGGCGCCAGCTGCACCGCCGCGTCGGGGAACAGCGTCAGGTTGAAGCGGATGAAGCCGTAGGTCCCGAGCTTCAACAGCACGCCGGCGAGCAGCACCGAACCAGCGGTAGGCGCCTCGGTGTGGGCGTCGGGCAACCAGGTGTGGAACGGGAACAGGGGCACCTTGACGGCAAAAGCCGCGGCAAACGCCAGGAAGAGCCAGAACTGAGTTTGCGATGAGAGGTCGAGTGTGAGCAGCTTGCCGAGATCGAAGGTGATCCCACCCAGCTGATCCTTGCCGATGACGGCGAGGGCAATGATGCCGCCCAGCAGGAAGGCCGAGCCGAGCGCGGTGTAAAGGAAGAACTTGACGGCGGCATAGACGCGGTTGCCGCTCCCCCAGATGCCGATCAGCAGGAACATCGGCACCAGCGTGATCTCGAAGAACACAAAGAACAGCAGCAGATCGAGCGCCACGAAGGCGCCGAGCAGCCCGGTTTCGAGGATCAGCATTGCGATGAGGTAGGTCTTGACCCGGTCGGTGATCGAAACCGACGCCAGCAATGACAACGGGACCAGCAGCGCGGTGAGCGCCAGCAGGAACAGCGAGATCCCATCGACACCGACGTTCCATCCGGCGTCCCACGACTCGAACCAGATGAGCCGCTGCGTGAACTGGAAGGCGGCATCGGCGGTGGCAAACTCCCAGATCAGATAGCCCACCAGGGCAAGCGGCAGCGAGCTGATTCCAACTGCAACGGGCAAGAGCAGGTCTCGGCGGTGCGACGGGATCAGCCCGACGACGAGCGCCCCCGCGGCGGGCAACAGAACCAAGGCGGCGAGGATTGGGAAGCCCATCAGAACGCCCCCCTTGCCAGCAGCCAAACCAGCAGCCCGACGGCGCCCAGCAGAACCCCGGCGGCGTAACTGCGCACCAGGCCGTTCTGCAACGGCCGCAGCCGTCCCGAAGCGCCCTTCACCCCACGGCCGACTCCGTCGACCGCCCCGTCGATGACCTTGGTGTCCACGTCGAACGCGGCGACCTCGGCCACCTTCTTGCCGGGAAGGACGATGGTGGCGCCGTAGAAGTCGTCGACGTAGAAGCCGTTCTCGAGCCGGTCCCAGGTGACCCCGGTCTCGGCGGGAACCGGTTCGCGTAGGTAGCGGAAGTAGGCCCAGACCGCTCCGATGACCACCACGACCAGCACCACCAGAGCGAGCACGGTCAGCTCCGCCAGCGACCCCTCATGCGGCAGGACCACGTGGAACTGTTCGAAGGCGGGTTCGAGGAAATGCTCCAGGGTGAGCCGCAACGGCGTGTTGACGAGACCGCCGACAACCGTGAGGCTGGCAAGCGCCACCAGCGGAACCACCATCGTGGCGGGCGACTCGTGCGGGTCCTCTCCCTCGGCCCAGCGCGGCTTGCCCCAGAAGGTCAGGAACATCATCCGGCTCATGTAGAAAGCGGTGAGCCCGGCGGTGATGAGGCCAATCACCCACAGCGCCAGATAGCCGCCGCCCTTGTCGAACGTGAACGCCAGGATCTCGTCCTTGGACCAGAAGCCGGCAAATGGCGGGATGCCGATGATGGCGAGCCAGGCAACCACCATGGTGATGAACGTCCACGGCATCGCCTTGCGCAGGCCGCCCATCCTCTCCATGTTCTGCTCGCCGCGCATGGCGTGGATCACCGAGCCTGCACCCATGAACAACAACGCCTTGAAGAAGGCGTGCGTCATCAGGTGGAAGACGCCGGCCACGTATGCCCCGGCGCCGACGCCCATGAACATGTAGCCGAGCTGGCTGATTGTCGAATAGGCAAGGACCCGTTTGATGTCCTTCTGCCCGATGGCGATGACAGCAGCGAACACGGCCGTGAGCGCACCGACGGTGGCGACCGTGCCCGCGGAGAACGGAGCGAGCTGGAACAGGGCCGCGGAGCGGGCAACGAGGTACACACCGGCGGTCACCATGGTGGCGGCGTGGATGAGCGCGGAGACCGGAGTTGGGCCCTCCATTGCATCGGGCAACCACACATAGAGGGGCAGCTGGGCCGATTTGCCGGCGGCGCCGACCAACAGCAACAGCGTGATCGCGGTGGCGGTCCCCTCGCTGAGCAAAACCGGAGCCTCGGTGAACACGGTGGCGTACGAGAGGGTGCCGAAGGTGGCGAAGATGATCATCATCGCGATGATGAATCCGAAGTCGCCGATCCGGTTGACGACAAACGCCTTCTTGCCTGCGGCCGCCGCGGACGGCTTCTCGAACCAGAACGAAATCAGCAAATAGGAGCAGAGCCCGACCAACTCCCACCCGAGGAACAGGAAGCCGTAGTTGTCGGCGAGCACCAGCACCAGCATCGAAGCGGCGAACAGGTTGAGGTAGGCGAAGTAGCGCCCATACCCGGGGTCGCCGTGCATGTAGCCGATCGAGTAGACATGGATGAGTGCCCCAACTCCGGTGACGACCAGGACCATCGTGGCCGAGAGCGGGTCCCACAGGATGCTGGCATTGACCCCGAGCCCTGGGATCCACTCGAACAAGTCAACCGTCTCTGGATGCTGGGAACCATCGACAAGACCGGCTGCGGCTGTCAACCCAACGACAAAGGCCGCACCCATCGTGGAGCTGGCGATCCAGCCGGACCAGGGCTCACCGATCCGCTTGCCGAAGGCCAGCAACAAGACGGCCCCGGCGAGGGGGAAAGCAATGACGAGCCAGATCGCGGACACCATGGTTACCCCTTCAGCTCCGCAAGATCGTCGACATCAGCCGAGCTCCGGTAGCGGAACACGGCAACGATGATGGCCAGGCCAACGGTCACCTCAGCCGCGGCGACCACCATCACAAAAAGCACGGCAAGCTGGCCTTCGAGCAACCCCAATTCCCGCCCGGCGGCAACAAAGGTGAGGTTGACCGAGTTCAGCATCAGCTCGATCGACATGAACATGATGAGGGCGTTGCGCCGCACCAGCAGCCCAACGGCGCCGATGGCGAACAGCCCGGCGGCAAGAAGCATGTACCAGCCTGCGGTGACCTCCATCAGCCCTCCTCCCCTGCTGATGGTGCCTCGTCGCTCGACGCGGCCGGGGCAGCGTCTGGCTCGGGCGAAGCAGCGTCTGGCTCGGGCGAAACGTCATCCTCGTCATCCGGAGTGACCACTTCGATAACGGGCCGGGGTTCCGAGATCTCGAAACGGGCAAGCGCCACGGTCCCGACGGCGGCAATCGTCAGCAACAGCACCGTGGCTTCGAAGGGCAACAGCCAGTTGCCGAACAGCTCGTCGGACACGTTCTCGATGGTGCCCAACGCCTCGCCGGCAAACAGCGACTGGCCGGTGACCCACACTCCCTGGGCGGCCAGCGCCAGCAGGATGAACAGTCCGACACCAAGCACGATGGCGATCGGGCGTTGGAACGGGATGGTCTCCTTGGGGTCAAAAGATCTGTCGACACCGATGAACATGATGACGAACAGGAACAGCGTCATCACCGCCCCGGCATAGATCAGCACCTGGACGGCTGCGATGAACGGTGCCTCGTTGAGGATGTAGAAGACCGCCATCGAGAACATCGTCATCAGCAGCCCCATCGCCGAGTAGACGGGGTTGCGCGCCATCACCAGCACAAACGCTCCGGCGAGGGCCGCAACGGCGAAGATGATGAAGACAACAAGTTCGGCGTTCACGAGGGCTCTTCCTCCGCCTCGGCATCCGGGCCGGTCGGTTCATCCCAGGTCGCCGCGTCGACGGCATCGGGCTCCTCGGGATCGACCGTCACCGGTCCATTGCCTTCGCTCTGGCCTTGCTCGGGTGGACGGAGCCCCCCGGTGGCCGACGCCGTCCAGGCGACGACACCTTCGTAGGCGGCCCGACCCGACGGAGCGGTTGCCCGCATCCAGCCGTCACCGAGCTTCAACTCACGGATGTCGATGAGCGGGCCGTCCGGCTGGGGATGACGCGGCGTCCCGTCGACTTCGACGAGTAACTCATCCTTCGTGTAGATAGCATCGTCACGATCGGTGACGCTCATCTCGAAGAGGTGAGTCATCGTGATCGCCTCGGTGGGGCAGGCCTCGACACAAAGGCCGCAGAAGATGCACCGCAGCATGTTGATCTCGTACACGAAGCCGAAGCGTTCCCCCGGGCTGACCGGATTGTCGGGCGGGTTGTCCGCCCCGCGCACATAGATGCAGCGGGCCGGGCACACCCCGGCGCACAGTTCGCAACCAATGCACTTCTCCATGCCGTCCGAGTAGCGGTTGAGGACGTGGCGGCCGTGGAACCGCTGCGGCTTGGTGCGTTTCTCCTTGGGATACTGAACCGTCACCCGCGGCTTGAACATCTGGCGGAAGGTCGTGGCAAACCCGGAGAAGGGACCCAGCATGTCGGAGAACCAGCCCATCGCTACCCCCTCACGACCACGGCAAGCCAAATCGGCGTACGCCGATGGCCAGCGTCGACAACACAATCCAAATCAGCGACAGCGGGATCATTCGCTTCCACCCGAATGCCATCAGTTGGTCGTAGCGCATCCGCGGCAGCGAGGCTCGGATCCAGACGAACACAAACACGAGGCCGAGCGTCTTGAGGAAGAACCAGAAGATCGGGAAGATCCACGAGATGGCGGCAGGGGTTCCGAAGTCGGGGCCCGCCCAGCCGCCTAGGAAGATCGTCACCGTCAACGCCGAGATGTTGAAGATGTTGATGTACTCGGCGAGGAAGAACAGCGCGAAGCGGAATCCGCTGTATTCGGTGTGATAGCCGCCGACGATCTCGGACTCGGCTTCGACCAAGTCGAACGGAGCCCGGTTCGTCTCCGCGACACCGGCCACGAAGAACACGACAAACGACGGGATCAGTACGACGTTCCACACGCCGAGGAAGCCAAGCCAGTCGCCCGCTTGAGACTCCACGATGCCCGACATCGAGGTTGTGCCGGTGAAGACGATGACGGGCACCAACGCCAGCCCCATCGCCGCTTCGTACGAGATCATCTGAGCGGACGCCCGGACCGCTCCAAGCAACGGATACTTAGAGCCCGACGACCACCCGGCAAGGACTACGGCGTAGACCGCAAGCGACGACAGCGCCAGCACATACAGAACGGCAACGTTGAGGTCGGTGCCCTGCAACGTGATCAGACGGTCACCGATATGGAAGGGGCGGCCGATCGGTACGACGAGGAAGATCAGCAGCGCCGGGACCAGTGCCGCAATCGGGGCAATGATGTAGAGCGGGAAGTCGACCTTGCGCGGCGTCATCGACTCCTTGAACAGGAGCTTGGTTCCATCGGCCACGGTCTGCAGGATGCCGAACGGGCCGGCCCGGCTGGGGCCGATCCGGTTCTGCATGTCGGCGACCACCTTGCGCTCGATCCACACGAGCAGGATCACCGTGACCAGCAGCATGATGAAGATGGCGACCACCTTGATCGCTGCTTCGAGGAAGATCTCCCAGCCGCTCAACATCAGGCTTCGCCCTCCGTTCGCAGCGGCGTGATCTTGACCGCGTCCGAGGTCCCGAGATCGGCGGTCGCCGGCAGATTGAACGGGACGTAGACCGTGCCGACCGCCAGCGTCGGATCGATGGCGACATCGAGCGTCACGGTGCCTTCGTCACCTGCAACCTCGGCACGTTGGCCGGGGCCCACCGCGAGCGAACCGGCGTCGCGGGGGTGGAGGTACACCCGGGCATCCGGCATGAGGCCGGCAACCGCCGGGCTCATCCGGGTCATCACTCCGTCGTCATAGAGCACCCGGCCGAGGTGGAGCGTCATCCGGCTGGTCGTGGCCCGCAGCCCGACATCGACCGCCTCGTATGTCAGCACCTGCTCACCTTCTGCAAGCGGCACCACTACGCCCTCACGGCCCTCGCCCCAGTCGAGCAGGTCCCAGGTCACCCCTCGATAGGCGGGGGCAACGGCGGCGATCTCCTTGGAAACGGCCTCGGCCGACAACGCCCCGAGCTCGCCGCCCATCCGGCGGGCGAGATCTTCGAGCACCGACCACACCGGGCGGGCTTGCCCCGGGCGGGGGGTGAGGCGGTTGACCTTCTGCACCCGCCCCTCGAGGTTGGTGACGGTGCCTTCGACTTCAGCAAATCCGGCAACGGGCAGCACCACGTCGGCAAGGCGGGAGGAGTGGTTCAGGAAGAGGTCGAAGGCCACCACGAACTCGGCGGTCTCGAGCGCAGCCCGGGCTATCCGGGGCCGGGGAAAGTCGCGCAACGGGTCGACCCCGAGCATGACAAGGGCCTTGAGTTCGCCTGCGGCGAGTGCTTCGAGGATGCCTGCCGCGTCGTAGCCGACGCCCTCCGGGATGGGACCCCAGCGGTCCTCGAGCGCAGTGCGACGGGCGGCGTCGGTGGCGGGGACCCGTCCCGGCAACAAGGCCGGGGCCATCCCCATGTCGATAGCGCCGAACACGTTGCCGCGCCGCACCACCGGCAGCACGGTGGTATCGGGCAGAGTGGTGGCAAAGGCGGCGACCGCCTCAGCCAGCCGAGGGTCCTCGGTGAGGCCGGTACGGCCGAAGAGCACCACGACCGGACCTTCGTCGAGCAACTGGCGGGCGGCGTGGAAGTCGCCCTCACCCACCGCACCTGAGGCCAGCTTGCGCAAGATGTCGGGGCCCTCGCCGGGCTTGTAGGTGATCTTGTGGGCGGCGACATCGTCGAGACCCGTCGCCCGGGGATGCACCACGACCAGATTGGCGCCGAGCGCAGTGGCGGCACGCCGCACCCGCAGGTACAACACGGGCAGCTCCTCCTTCAGGTCGGCCGCCCACAGCAGGATCGTGCGCGCCTGCTCGAGGTCATTGATCGCGGCGCGCGACCCGATCCCGGCCATCAGTTCGTGGTCGAGCCCGTCGTCGAGTTGGGCATCGAGGTGTGGGGTGACGATCTCGGTCCTGAGGAACTTCTGGAACGCAAAGACTTCCTCGTTGGTGTTGCGGGCACCGCCGAGTCCGGCGATCTCGGCCCCGATCAAGGCGCTGAGCTGCTCGGAGACCAGGTCGAGCGCCTCGCCCCACGACGCGGTGCGGAATCCGTCGCCGTCGCGAATGAGCGGCTCGGTGACCCGCTCAGCCGAGTGGAGGTACTGGAAGGCGAAGCGGTCCTTGTCCGACAGCCAACTGTGGTTGGTGGCGTCGTTGTCGACTCCGTTGATCCTGACGATCTCGTTCTGGCTCGACTGCACGGAGACCTTCGAGCCGAAGGAATCGATCGGCGAGACACTCTCGACCGCTTCGAGGTCCCAGGGACGGGCCCGGAACCGATACGGCTTGGCCGTGAGGGCCCCAACCGGGCAGATCTGCACGGTGTTGCCCGAGAAGTACGAAACAAACGGCTCGCCGGGGAACGTGATGACCTGGGTGTGACTTCCCCGGTCCTTGAACTCGATCAACGGGTCGCCGGAGATCTCGTCGGAGAAGCGCGTACAGCGGGCACACAGGATGCAGCGCTCGCGGTCGAGCAGTACCAGATCCGAGATCTCGATGGGCTTCTCGTAGTGGCGCTTCTCCTCGACGAACCGGCTCTCCCCCGGTCCGTAGGCCACCGTCTGGTCCTGAAGCGGGCATTCGCCGCCCCGGTCGCACACCGGGCAATCGAGCGGGTGGTTGATGAGGAGAAACTCGAGGATCCCCTCCTGAGCTTTCTGGACGACCTCGGACTCGGTGTCGATGGCCATCCCGTCGGCGACAGGCGTCGTGCACGACGTGGTCAGCATCTTGCCCCGCGGGGTGTCGATCTCGACCAGACACATCCGACACATGCCGACCGGCTTCATTCGGGAGTGCCAGCAGAAACGGGGGATGTACGTGCCGTTGTCCTGGGCCGCGGCGATCACGAGCTGCCCGGCGGGCACCTCATGGGCCACGCCGTCGATCGTGATCGAAACCGCTTCGGGCTGCTCAGCCAACCGGCACACCTTCCTCATCGGCGCGTGCGACGCCCGCGGCCGCCATCGACTCGACCTCGTCACGGAAGTGGGTCATGATCGACCGGATCGGCGAAACCGCGGAGGGACCAAGCGGGCAGATCGTGGTCTGCGCCGGGGGCCACCGCAATCCCGGGCTGATGTTGTCGGAGATGTCGAGCAGCAGGTCGAGATCCATCGGGCGACCGTGGCCGTTGAGAATCCGCCACAGGACTTGCTCCAACCAGGTGGTGCCCTCTCGACACGGGGTGCACTGGCCACACGACTCGTGGGCGAAGAACCGAACGATGCGGTGCGCCGCCGCAACGACGTTCGTGGTCTCATCCATCACAATGACGGCACCCGACCCGAGCATGGAGCCGTTCTTGCCGACGTCGTCGATGGTCAGCGGCGTGTCGAGTTGGAGCTCGGGAACAAACCATGGTGCCGACGCCCCGCCGGGGATCCAGCACTTGAGATCGTTGTTGTCACGAATACCACCGCAGATGTCGAAGATGAGGTCTTGCCACGTCATCCCCATCACCAACTCGTAGTTGCCTGGTTTGTTGACGTGGCCCGACACCGAGAACATGCGGGTGCCTGCCGAGGTCACCGGCCCGATGGCAGCGTACGCCGGGCCACCGTTGGCAACGATCCAGGGGACATCGGAGAGGGTCTCGACATTGTTGACGATGGTCGGGCGGGCATAAAGGCCCTCAACAGCAGGGAACGGTGGCTTGATACGGGGCTCGCCGCGGCGCCCTTCCAGCGAGTTGAGCAGGGCCGTCTCCTCGCCGCAGATGTAGGCACCGCCGCCGAGGTGAACCGTGATGTCGAGGTCGAAGCCGCTGCCCAGAATGTTGGCGCCGAGGTAGCCGGCGTCGTATGCCTCCTCGACGGCCCGTTGCACCCTGCGGGCCGGCTTGGGGTACTCGCCGCGGATGTAGATGAAGGCGTGGTGCACGTCGAGCCCAAAGGCAGACAGGATGATGCCCTCGACGAGTTGGTGGGGGTCACGCTCGAGCAGTTGGCGGTCCTTGAACGTGCCCGGCTCGGACTCATCGCCGTTGACGACGAGGTAGCGGGGCTTGGTCGGCGGCAGGAAACCCCACTTGACGCCGGTGGGGAAATTGGCGCCACCGCGGCCGCGAATGTTTGACGCCTTGACGGCTTCCTTCACCTCGTCGGGCGTCATGCCGGCCAGGGCCGTGCGCAACGCGCCGTAGCCGCCGGTCTCGAGATACCGCTCGAGGGTGTTCGAGTCGGCGGGGTACTCGTCCATGCGGGTGGTGAGGATTTGGTCTGTCATCGCGCCTCCCCTGCCGTGCCATAGGGGTCGAACGCCGGAGTGGCGAGCACTGCGCCTTGCGGTTCGATCGGTCCCCACTCAAAGGAGCGCCGGCCGCCGAACAACTGCTGCAGTTCATCGCCACCGACCACTGCCGGCTTGCTCTCGCGCAGCCAACGGCACAATTCGGCGCCCCTTTTCGGGGTGACGCCCTCGACCAGTTCGTAGTTGACCTGAACCGCCGGGGCTCCGCCGCAGGCCCCGATGCACTCGACGTGCTCGACCGAGAAGAGGCCGTCTTCGCCGGTCTCACCGTCGGGCACGCTGCTCTCGGCCTCGACGGAGGCGAGCACATCGTCGGCGCCGAGCAAGAAACATGAGATCGAAGTGCACACCGAGATGAGGTACCGACCGACGCCGTCACGTTTGTACATCGTGTAGAAGCTCGCCACCGATTGCACCTGGGCAGCAGTCAGACCGGTCATCTCGGCGACCTCGCGCATCGCGGCATCGGTGACGGAACCGTGCTCGAGCGAGCCAAGGTAGAGCAGGGGCATAACGGCGGAACGCCGGTCGGGATACATCTCGAGCAGGCGCTTGGCCCGTTCCTGGTTTGGTCCACTCCAAGACGCGGCGGGGTACGTCATCGGTCGACATCTCCCAACACCGGGTCGACGCTGGCGAGCGTGGCGATGATGTCGGCCACCAGCGAATCTGTCATCATCGCCGGCAGCGCTTGGACATGGTTGAAGGAAGGTGCCCGGGCGTGGACCCGCCACGGGCGAGGACCGCCGGTTGAAACGATGTACATGCCTAGCTCGCCCCGGGGGGACTCGACCGCCCGGTACACATCACCGGCCGGCACCTTGAAGCCCGAGGTGAAGATCTTGAAGTGGTGGATGAGCGCTTCCATCGACTCATCGATCCGCTTGCGCGGCGGTGGGGTGACCTTGCGGTCCTCCGTCCGATAGTCGCCGGCCGGCATCGTCTCGAGCACCTGCTTGACGATCCGCAGCGATTGACGCATTTCCTCCAAGCGGACGAGGTACCGGTCGTACGTATCGCCCGTCTTGCCGACCGGCACGTCGAACTCGTACTGCTCGATCCCGCTGTAGGGGAAGATCTTGCGCAGATCGATGGCGATCCCCGACGCCCGAGCCATAGGCCCGGTGACACCGTACGCCTTGCACTCCTGCGCGGTGAGCACCCCGACGCCTTGGGTGCGGTCCAGGAAGATCGGGTTCTCGGCGATCAGTTCGTCATACTCCGTCATGGCCTCCGGGATGACCTGGAGAATCTCCTCGACGTCGTCTTCCCAACCATCAGGCAAGTCGGCGGCAACGCCCCCGGGACGGATGTAGTTGTGGTTCATCCGCAGCCCGGTTGTCTTCTCGAAGAAGGCCAACAGCAATTCCCGCTCACGCCAGCCGTAGAGCATGAGCGACAGTGCACCGATGTCCATGCCTTGGGTCGACAGCCAGATCAGGTGGCTCGATATCCGATTCAGCTCTGTCATCAGGATCCGGATCGCCTGGCCCCGGGCCGGGATCTCAACTCCGAGCAGATCCTCGACCGCCATCGAGAATGCCAACTCGTTGAAGAACGGCGACAGATAGTCCATCCGAGTCACGTTGGTTGGGCCCTGAAGCCAGGTCAGCGTCTCTGCCGTCTTCTCCATCCCGGTGTGGAGATAGCCGATGATCGGCTTGACCCTACGGATGGTTTCGCCTTCGAGTTCCATCTGAAGCCGAAGCACTCCGTGGGTCGACGGATGCTGTGGGCCCATGTTGATGATCTGGCGTTCTTCCTGATCCGAGTCATAGCCGAACAGATAGTCATCATCGACCACGGTCCCCCGCTGGACCGCAGCGGCAGGCTCATCGCCGGCCGGAAGCAACTCCTGCGCGCCCTCGTTCGTCGATTGGGCCACCCGCGGTTCCTCGGTGCCGGCGACCCACACGTCGTGGATCTCGCGCCGCTGCTTGCCTGCCGACCCCGGTGCCGCCGCGGACTCGGGGGGCGGTTCGATGGTCGGCGCTTCGAAGTCGCCCGTGACGATGTTCGGTGTGTCACTCATGGCGTCTGGTGCGCTCCCTTGAACTGCACAGGCACCGACCCAACGGCATAGTCCTTCCGCAGCGGGTGGCCCTCCCAGTCGTCGGGCAGCAGGATCCTGGTGAGGTCAGGGTGACCGGAGAAGTGGATGCCAAGAAGGTCAAAAGCCTCGCGCTCGTAGAAGTTGGCGCCCGGCCACAGTGACGTCAGAGAATCGAGAACGGGCTCGTCACCCGGCACGCCAACCTTGACGACCAGCCGACGGCGCTGCTCGAGGGCAAAGAGGATCACGACGACCTCAAAACGGGGGCGGCGCCGGAAATAGTCGACGGCGCACAGGTCCACGAACATGTCGAACCCGGCGTCGCGAGCCGCGGCCATCAACTCCAGGTAGCCCTCACTATCGACCCGGGCGGTGACGGTGTTGCCATCGGGGGCGATCTCGAGCTCGACGGCGCCGAGCGCAGCCAGCGCGCTGTCCTCGGCAATGGCCTCGGCGGCCACGTCCAATTCGGCTTCTTCGCCGGCCGCCTCGGCCGCTGCCGCCTTGGTGGTGTCGTGGGTCATCAGTCTCCACTCACCGAACGATCTCGCCGGCCATGATCTTGTCGTGCAGCGTCAAGATGCCGTGCATCAGAGACTGTGGGCCCGGCGGGCAGCCGGGCACATAGATATCGACGGGAACGATTTCGTCGACGCCTTGGACGATGGCGTAGTTGTTGAACATCCCACCGGTCGAGGCACACGCGCCCATCGAGATGACCCACTTCGGCTCCGCCATCTGGTCGTAGACCTGGCGCAGTACCGGTGCCATCTTCTGCGACACGCGTCCCGCCACAATCATCAAGTCGGCCTGG
>CAYXMJ010000069.1:0-14080 GCA_964465915.1 uncultured Acidimicrobiaceae bacterium | reverse complement strand
GGCGAGGTGCATTGGCACGGGGCGACGGCGTCGACGCCGATGACGCATCTGTCATTGACGACCGGCGGGGCGACCGCCTGGATCGATGACAAGGTGACTGATGACCAGTACCGGTCTGCTTCCGACGCGTGACGTCGGGGGGCGATGGCCGGAGCTGCAGGCTATAAGGGAGGTGCCGGCGTGGCACAAGCACCGGAATCCGATCGCCACGAAGTTGACGTGTCGGGTCTTGCGATCGATGGCGTGACGACGCAGATCGTGGGCGACCGGGCGATCTGCCTGACGAGGATCGCCCGCGGCTACGGAGCGCTCGACAATCGGTGCCCGCACCAGGGCGGCCCCTTGGGTGAGGGTCAGATCGAACGTGGGTATGTGATCTGCCCCTGGCACGGCTACGAGTACGACCCGATCACCGGCGAACCACCCGACGGCTACGGCGATGTTGCTACTACCTACCCCATCGAACAGCACGCCGGCACTGCCGTTGTGGAGCTCCCGCGCCTGTTGCGCCGGCCAACTCTGATGGACCAGATGGTCGATGTCATGACCGAGTGGGGAATCGACACCGTCTTTGGGATGGTGGGCCATTCCAACCTTGGTTTGGCCGACGCTCTGCGCCGCGCCGAGGAGGATGGCAGACTCTCCTACTTCGGGATTCGCCACGAGGGAGCGGGAGCGTTCGCCGCCTCGGCGTACGCCAAGCTCACTGGACGTCCGGCAGCATGCTTCTCCATTGCGGGGCCAGGCGCCACCAATCTCCTCACCGGGTTGTGGGATGCAAAAGCCGACAGGGTTCCGATCCTGGCGCTGACGGGCCAGGTGCAAACCCAGGTCCTCGGCCCGGGTGCCTTCCAAGAGATCCCGACGGCGGAAGCCTTCTCGGCCGTGGCGGAGTGGAGCCAGACCGTGCTTGCCCCCGGCAACGCTTCCGAGCTGATGGCCTTGGCGGTGAAACATGCCGTCGTCCAGCGCGACGTCGCACATCTGATCTTCCCCGACGATGTGCAGGAGCTATCGGGTGTTGAGGACCCTCCGGCAAGGCCAAGGGTCGGCCGCATCTCAACCACGACGATCGCGCCTCCGGCGGACGGTCTGGCGCACGCCGTCGAACTTCTCGAACGGGCAGAGCGACCCGTGATCGTGGTGGGCGCCGGGGCGCGGTCCCACCGCGCCGCCGTGATCGAGCTAGCCGAACACATCGACGCCCCCGTCATTACCACCTTCAAGGCGAAGGGACTCATCGGTGACGACCATCCGCTCGGATGTGGCGTTCTGGGTCGTTCCGGGACGCCGGTGGGTTCTGCAGTGATGGGGCGAGCCGACTGCCTGCTGGTGCTCGGGGCATCGTTTTCGAACCACACCGGAATCTCGCGGAACAAGCCGACGATCCAGGTGGACCTCGATCGGATGACACTCGGCAAATTCCACCCGGTGGATGTTCCCCTCTGGGGGGAGATCGGCACGACGGTTGCCCACCTGCGTCGCCGGCTTGCGCCGGTGGCGAGACCCGAGCAGCGCAGCGATGTGGCGAGTCGGTGGACACGATGGAGGGCCGAGAAGAATGTCCGAGCCGGCATGGTTGATTCCGCCGGCGCCATGCACCCTGCAGCGCTCTTTGCGGTGTTGTCGGGAGTGGTTCCCGACGACGCCGTGATCCCTGTTGACGTCGGCAACAACACCTATGCATTCGGCCACTACTTCGAGAGCAGCGGTCGTCAGGACGTGCTGATGTCCGGCTACTTGGGTTCGATCGGATTTGCGCTGCCCGCGGCACTGGGGGCGTGGGCCGCCACCGGCGGGAGTCGCAGGGTGGTTTCGATCTCCGGCGACGGTGGTTTGGGTCAGTACCTCGCTGATTTCACGACCGCAGTCAAGTATGGGATGGCCATCACTCACGTAGTGCTCAACAACAACGAACTGGCCAAGATCAGCAGAGAGCAGGTCGGGGCGCTGCGGCCGGTCTGGCAGACCGACCTGGTCAATCCGGATTTTGGTGAGTTCGCCCGTTTGTGTGGTGGTGCAGGCTTCCGGGCCGAGGAGGTTTCGGAACTCGATGCGGTGTTGCGGGCCGCGCTTGCGATCGAGGACGGACCGTCGCTGGTAGAGATCCGAACCTCAGGGCGCTGGGTTTGAACTTCGAGCAGGCTTCGGCGCCTCCGTCACTGGGGCGGATCAGTGGGCTGGGGTGGAGCGTCAATCGGCTTGAGTGACTGGAGACGGCTGGACGACCACGCAGGCTCGTCGACCTCGCGAACCGGTCGGGTCCACAGTGGGGTGAACATCAGCAGGGCCGTCCCGGACAACGCGAGGATCGAGCCGGCGACGTAGACGGCGACGATTCCATACTCGGCCGCCAAGTACCCGCCGAAAGCCGCGGCGACGGGGATCGGGAGCAAGGCAATCGTTCGAGCCGCGGTCGTAACCCGTCCGAGTAGGTGGCTCGGGGTCAGGCGCTGCCGCATCGTGACAAAGGCAATGTTGACCCACGCCACTCCGGCAACGGCGACCGCGGCGGGGATGACGGACCAGAAGGAACTCAGAACGGCGACGGCGCCGAAACCGAAACCGAGCAGCGCCAGGCCTGCGATGTACATGCGACCCAGACTCCAACGGGCCGCAACCCGGGGCGCAAGCATCACACCGACCGAGCCGAGCGCAGCCTGCAAGGCGATGAACAGCCCAACCTGGGCCTGGTCGCGAAAGAGCCATTCGAGTGAGGACGGGAGCGTGACGGCAACCGTGACACGTTCTGCAACGAACAACACCAACAATGCCTCAAGCGGGGCAAAAACGAGGTTGGCCATGGCGGCCCCAACGGTGGCCCAGCGCAGATGTGGTTCTCTGAACAGAAATCGGATGCCGCGGCGCAGTTGCTGACCAATGTTGGTGTGCCTGGCGCGTTCCACCGGCCGCAGCTCACGCACCCTCAGCAGGAAGACCGCCGAGACCAGGAATGTGGCGCCATCGACGATGAAGGCGAGGGTGAATCCTCCCGAGGAGGCGACGAGCACGCCGCCGATCGCCGGGCCGATTGACCAAGCCAGGGTGCGAGCCAGCGACAGGCGGGAGTTGATGTCGACGAGGTACGAGTCGCCGGTCAGCGCCGGGAGCAGTGCCTGGAGCCCTGAGTCGAATACGAGGGAGAGCGAACCGACGAGGAAGGCGATGACAAAAACGACCCAAACCTCCACGTCGCGCGAGGCAACGAGCGCAGCAAGGCCGAAAAACAGCGCAGCCCGCAAGACATCGGAGAGAATGAGGATGCGGCGGATGGCGTACCGGTCGAGGACAACGCCGGCCACGAGCCCAAACAGAAGTAGCGGGAGGGTCTCGGCGGCCGCAACGAGACCGAGGTCCTCGGGGCGCCCGGTGATGCTGAGCACGAGTAGCGGGAGCGTGACGTAGGCGATGTAGTCACCGAGGAGGGAGACGCCCTGGCCGATGACGATCGGGGGCATGTTGAGGCGCGCCCGGCTGCGGTCGCGCAACGCATCCAGGCCCTGTTGCTCGAGAGCACGCATCGTCGGCGATGGTAGTGACTACCCAGCCGGAGTGGGATGGTGGGAGGGGACTATTGGAGAATGGCACTCCCGGTGGCAACCGCATCCGGCCCGGGTCCAAAATCGGGTAGCCTCAGGGTCGCGGACAACCGGACACCGATCGAACAGGGGAAGACCGATGGCGAAACAGGCCGAGCTACCGGAGCTCGTTGAACAGTTCGTCGACATGTCGAAGGAATACCTTCTGCAGGAGACCGTCGAGCCTGCGAAGAAACTCGGTCGATACGCTGGGTACGCCATCGGTGCTGCCGCTGCTTTTGCTCTCGGAGCGCTGTTTCTCGCCATTGCCGGAGCTCGCCTCATCATCCGCGTACTGCCGGATGGGCCCTATTGGCAAGGTCTCGGCTACGTGCTGGCCGCCATCGCTCTCGGCATTGTGGCTGCCGTCATCATCAACGTGACGCAGCGCACGACGCCAGACATGAAGCCATCCGACGCCCCAGTTGATGCAGACGAAACCGCCGTTGACAGCACAGTGGCGGCAGTTGCCGCCTCGAGCGCGGACCCAGCCTCGGACTTGAGCGAGGATGTCGACGCCGATGCGGTGGACAGCCCAAGCGTCGGCACGAGCCCGAGCGATGGTTCCGGTACCAGCCCGGACGATGATTCGGATAGCAAGGAGAGTGCGTAAGCGTGGCCATCACCCGTGACGATCTCGAAGCCAAGCTGCGCGAGATCGAGACGATCGTTGACGAGACAAAAGTCCAAGCCAGGAATACCGGGGTCGTAGTAGCCGTGGCCGTCGTGGCCGTCGTGGCCCTGGCCTTCGTGTTCGGCCGCCGCAAGGGCAAGTCCCAAGGTGGCGCTCGCATCGAGGTGTACCGCCTGCGATGAACCGACTTCGCGAAGAGGGACCGACATGACCGGCACGATCTGGAGAGGCCTCCAGTGGTTGTTCGGTGGCGCCCGCACCGGCAACTCGTATCTTGCCGGCCTCGGCACCGCGGTCTCCATCTATGGCTGGTTGAAGAAGCGCCGGGGACCGGCCAAGGAACTCGTCTTCGCCAAGAACCTGCGCGAGGGCGAAGCGATCAAGGTGCGGTTCATGCGGGGCGACGAAGAACTCGACAGCGCTGAGATCGAGGGGTGAGGAGTGGCCACCAACCGCCACAGTCGATTTGTTCAGATCACCGTCTGGGTCGTGGTCATTGCCATGGTGATCAGCGTGGTCGGCATCGTCGGCTCGGCCATTTTCTGATCCGGCCCCGCCATGAGTGAGCCGTTTCGCGCTGGGGAACCCTGCTTGCTGCTGGACGCCAAGGGTCGTCGCTACCTGCTCACGCTCAAACCCGGCTCGGAGTTCCAGTACCACCGCGGCATGCTGAGCCACGACGCCCTCATCGGGTCGCGCGAAGGGAAGATCCACCAGTCATCGATGGGGTCTCGCCTCACCGCATTGCGGCCCCGCCTCGCCGACTACGTGCTCAAGATGGGTCGTGGGGCCACGGTGTCGTATCCCAAGGATGCCGGCGCCATTCTGGTGTGGGCCGACATTGGGCCCGGCCAGACGGTTCTCGAAGCGGGGACCGGGTCTGGGGGATTGGCGATGGTGCTCGCTCGCGCCGTAATCCCGGGTGGACGCGTCGTGAGCTGCGAGCGACGCGAGGACCATCTCAGCCACGCCACAGGGTTGATCGAGAGGTACTACGGGGGAATCCCAGAGCATCTGGATCTGCGGCTGGGCGCCGTCGAAGACCTGATCGAGGAAGTCCGTCCCGACCGGATCGTCCTGGACCTGCCGGAACCCTGGCATTCGGTCGAGGCCGCCGCGGCGCATATGGCCGACGGCGGAATCTTCTGCTGCTATTTGCCGACTGTGCCCCAAGTCCAGACCGTGAGGGACGCGATCGCGTCAACCCGGAGCTTCACGGAGGTCATGACGTTCGAGATCATGCTCCGAGAGTGGGCGGTCGAGGGCCGCTCCGTACGACCCAGTCATCGTATGATCGGCCACACCGGGTTCATCACCGTGGCGCGCCTGATCCAACCCGAGCCGATCGAAGACCCCGCCGCGCCCTCAACAACTGAGGACGCGTAGAGGGCCCCGCCGAGGCAGGGCCCTCAGTTCTCGTCCTTGGATGGTCGCCGACTACGGCTCGATGAAGATGCACTCTCCGGGGCATTCCTCGGCAGATTCCACGACCAGGTCGAGCTGACCATCGGGAATGGCAGCGAGCCCCTCGGCCCCCTCTGGGTTGCCCTCGGATTGCGCAAACACCTTTTCGCCCTCACGGACGTAGGCGAGTCCGTCATCGAGGAGGACGAAGACGTCGGGAGCAATCTCCTCGCATAGACCGTCTCCCGTACAGAGGTCCTGGTCGATCCAAACCTTCATCGTGCAGCTTTCCTTCCGTTTCCGGCCGATGCGGCCGGGAATCTGTGTGCTGTTGGGCCAACACGTTAGACGGTTTGACGCCCGTATCGTGCCGCGAGGATTTCCCCAGCGCCGTCGAGAAGTCCGTCACGGTTTGTCACGCTCCGGCCTACACTTGGCGGCCCGGGCGAGAGGGCGACGGTTCACTCGTTTGGAGCTGCACGACCCCAGAGGGAGGCAATGAGTGGTGGATCACTCAGACGGTGACATTCACGACCTTCGGGCAACCGTCAGGATGCTGGAAGAAGAGGTGGCAGTACTCCGCCGCCGCCTTCAGGATGCGCCGCGTCGGGTGCGAGTGCTCGAGGAGCGCTTGCTCGAGTCCAAGAACAAGCTCTCCCAGGCTAACTCGCAGAACCAGAAGCTGGCCGCCGCTCTCGAAGAGACCCGGGAGCAACTCGCCCTGCTGCGCGAAGAGGTGGAGAAGCTCACCGCACCTCCGAACCCGTTTGGCGTGGTGCTCGGGATCAACGAAGACGGCACCGCTGATGTGTTCACATCGGGCCGGAAACTGAGGGTGAATGTCGAGCCCGCCATCGAGATCAAGGCTCTCGAGGTCGGCCAGGAAGTCCTGCTGAACGAGGCGTACAACGTGATCGATATTCGTGCCTTCGATCAGGCCGGCGAGGTCGTCACGATCAAGGAAGTCCTCGAGGAGAACCGGCTCATCGTCCTGGGCCGGGCCGACGAGGAGCGTGTTGTCGAATTGGCGGCGCCGCTGCGCGGCGAGTTCATTCGGGTCGGTGACCACGTGCGGATGGACCCTCGCACCGGATTGGTGTTCGAGAAGCTCGTGAGGCCGGAGGTCGAGGAACTGGTGCTCGAAGAGGTCCCCGACGTCACCTATCACCAGATCGGTGGGCTCGGCGAGCAAATCGAGATCATCCAGGATGCCATCGAGCTTCCTTACATCCACAAGGAGCGATTTCACGACTACGACCTGGCGCCGCCAAAGGGCGTGTTGCTCTACGGCCCGCCCGGCTGCGGCAAGACCTTGATCGCCAAGGCGGTGGCCAACAGCCTCGCCAAGGCGGTGGCGGCCAAAGAAGGCCGCGACGACGCGCGGTCCTACTTCCTCAACATCAAAGGGCCCGAGCTGCTCAACAAGTATGTGGGCGAGACGGAACGCCAAATCAGGCTCATCTTCCAGCGGGCCAAGGAGAAGTCGGACGAAGGCTTCCCCGTCATCGTGTTCTTCGACGAGATGGACTCGTTGTTCCGTACCCGCGGCACCGGCGTCTCGTCCGATGTGGAGTCGACGATTGTTCCCCAGCTGCTCTCGGAACTCGACGGAGTCGAGACCCTCAAGAACGTCATCGTGATCGGCGCATCCAACCGCGAGGACTTGATCGATCCGGCCATCCTGCGTCCGGGTCGTCTCGACGTGAAGATCAAGATCGAACGGCCCAGCGAGACCGCGGCCGCACAGATCTTCAAGATCTACCTCGACGAGCAGTTGCCGTTCGCGGCGACCGAGCTGAGCCGTCACAACGGTGACCCCACCGCGATGGTCGACTCGATGGTGGGCGAGATCGTCACCCGGATGTACGACGAGTCCGACATCAACCGTTTCCTCGAGGTCACCTATGCCAACGGCGATCGGGAGGTTCTCTACTTCAAGGACTTCGCCAGCGGCGCCATGATCGAGAACATCGTGCGGCGGGCGAAGAAGGACGCCATCAAGCGCGAGATCGCCGGGGATCCCGAGGGGCTACAGCGCACCGACCTGCTCAATGCGATCACCCAGGAGTTCCGCGAGCACGAGGACCTGCCGAACACCACGAACCCGGATGACTGGGCCAGGATCTCGGGGAAGAAGGGGGAGCGCATCGTCTACGTGCGTACCCTGATCGAGGGCGATGGCGAGAGTCGCACCATCGAAGCGGTCACCCCCGGGCAGTACCTGTGACGATCGGTATCTGAGCAGTGGCTGTGCCGAAGGTTCTCGGTACCGAAACCGAGTTTGGGATCACGGTCCGCAACCAGCCCGACTTCAACCCCGTCTTGTCCTCGAGCACCGTCATCAACTCGTATGCCGGTGAACGGGCCAGGATTCAGTGGTCCTTCGACGAAGAGTCTCCGGGACGCGACGCTCGCGGCTTCGGGTTCGACGAGTCGCTTCCCACCGAGATCGAGACGGGTCTCGTCAACGTCGTGCTGACCAACGGTGCTCGGCTCTACGTCGACCACGCACATCCCGAGTACTCAACGCCCGAGTGTTCCGATCCGCTCGAAGCGGCAAGGTACGACAAGGCCGGCGAGTTCGTCATGGCTCGTGCCGTAGCGGCGGCACAAGACCGGTTGGCGCCAGGCGAGCGGATGCTGATCCACAAGAACAACAGCGACGGCAAGGGCAACTCCTACGGCGCCCACGAGAACTACCTGCTCGGAAGAGAGATGGCGTTCGGCGACATCGTCAAGCACTTCACCGCGTTCCTGGTCACCAGGCAGGTGTTCACCGGATCCGGCAAGGTCGGCGCCGAGAACGGACGCCCCGCAGTCGACTTCCAGATCACACAGCGTGCAGATTTCTTCGAGGAAGAGGTCGGCCTGGAGACGACGCTGAAGCGACCCATCATCAACACCCGCGACGAGCCGCACGCCGACTCAGCAAAGTACCGGCGACTGCACGTGATCATCGGGGACGCAACCCGCTCGGAAGTGCAGACGTTCCTCAAGTTGGGGAGCGCCTCGCTCATTCTTGATGCCCTCGAGGACGGCGCCCTACCCGAGCCGCTGCTGCTGACCGATCCGGTCAACGCAGTGTGGGGGGTGAGTCACGATCCGACGCTGCTCCATACGATGGAACTGGTCGACGGTCGGGTACTGACTGCACTCGAGGCGCAGTGGCAGTACCTCGAATGGGCCACCAAATACGTCAACGAGACCGGATCGGTAGACAAGCACGGCTTACTGCTGAATGTATGGGAGGGGATTCTGACCGACCTCGAACGTGATCCGCTTTCTACGGCCGACCGCTTGGACTGGACGGCGAAGCTCCAGCTGCTCGAGGGCTATCGGGAGCGTGACGGACTCGAGTGGGACGACGCCAAGCTGCGCCTGCTCGACCTGCAGTACCACGATGTCGACCCCGAACGCGGTCTCTACGATCGGCTGGTCGCCACCGGCCGCATGCAGACGTTGTTCACGGAGGACGAAATCTGGTCTGCCGTTTCCGACCCGCCGGAGGGCACCCGCGCCTATTTCCGGGGGCGGTGTATTGCGAAGTTCCGTGAGGCGTTGGTTGCCGCCAACTGGGACTCGTTGGTGTTCGACGTCGGCGAAGATGCGTTGAAACGGGTGCCTATGATGGAGCCGCGCCGCGGCAGCAGGGATCGTGTAGGGGACCTGCTCGACCGTTCGGACACGCCCGCGGCGCTGCTACGGGCCCTGGGAGGCGAAGATGGCTGAACAAGAACGCAAACAATCCCGTCCCGCAGAGAGCACGGAGGAGGCGGCAGAGACCGTCGACGACGCTGCTGTGCAGGGCGAGGAGATCACGGAGCGTATCGACGACCTCCTCGAGGAGATCGACTCCGTGCTGGAGGAAAACGCCGAGGAGTTTGTCAAGAACTACGTGCAGAAGGGCGGCGAGTGAGCGGTACCCACGACCGCTTGACAGGTCCGCTCCCGCTCGACGCCCCGACGATCGGTTCGAGCTTCAGCGCTCTCCTCGAGCTGCGGGCTCTGCAACCCACTTGGGCGACCGACGACCAGGGCGGCGAGCTCGAGATCCCTGAGGCGACCACCGTGCTGGCGTTGCGCTACGCCGACGGCGTCGTGATGGCGGGCGATCGCCGGGCTACTGCGGGCCACGTCATCGCCCACAAGCGAGTCCAGAAGGTGTTCCCCGCCGATCGGTACTCCGCGGTAGCCATCTCAGGCACGGCGGGTATGGCGCTCGAACTCATCAAACTGTTCCAGACGGAACTCGAGCACTACGAGAAGATCGAGGGAACCCGGCTCAGCCTCGAAGGCAAAGCCAACTATCTGGCACGGATGGTGCGCGGCAACCTGGCGCTGGCCTTCCAGGGCCTGGTCGTTGTGCCTCTGTTCTGCGGCTACGACGAATCGGAGAATGAAGGGCGGCTCTACACGTTCGACGTCGTCGGCGGCCGCTACGAGGAGCAGGAGTACGCCACTACGGGCTCGGGCGGCGCCGAGGCCAAGGCCTTCCTCAAGTCGGCCTTCAGCCCGGGCCTCGATGAGGCTACCGCTCTCAAGCTCGCGGTCGAGGCGTTGGTTGCCGCCGCAGAAGAGGATGCCGCCACGGGCGGTCCCGACCTAAAGCGAGGGATCTACCCCAACGTGGTTGCCGTTACAGCCGAAGGGTTCCATGAGATCGGCGATGACGACATCGCCGACATTGCAGCTCGGGTGATGGAGGCGCGGCCATGACGATGCCGTTCTACGTCCCACCCGAGCAGCTGATCAAGGATCGGGCCGAGTTCGCTCGAAAGGGCATCGCCCGGGGGCGATCGATCGTGGTGGCCGAATACGCCGACGGAGTGCTGCTGATCGGCGAGAACCCAAGCGGCTCGTTGCACAAGCTTGCTGAGATCTATGACGCGATCGCCTTCGCCGGCGTCGGTCGCTTCAACGAGTTCGAGATGCTGCGCGTGGCCGGCATCCGCTATGCGGACTTGAAGGGCTACTCGTACGGCCGACCAGACGTCACCGGAAAAGGCCTCGCCAACGCGTATTCACAGACGATGGGCACGATCTTCACGCATGAGGTCAAGCCGTATGAAGTAGAGGTATTTGTCGCCGAGGTGGGCGTCGATGGAGACGCGACCCGGCTCTATCGGATTCAGTTCGACGGTACGCTGCGAACCGAGCAACATTTTGGGGCGATCGGCGGTCAAGACGAGGCCCTGCGAGAGAAGCTCTCCGAGGGGTTCGAACTGGGAGCCGATCTGAGCACCGTCGTCAAGCTAGCCATCGATGCCATCGAAGCGGTCGAGGCGCGCGAAATCCCGGCAGGGGATTGGGAGGCCGCGGTGCTGGACAGAAACCTCGGTAGGCGCAAGTTTCGGCGCCTCGACACGGCCGAAATCGAGGCGGCCCGGCAGTGAGTCGAGGTGGTACGAAGAAGGCGCGCTCGGCTCAGCAGCAGCAGCGCAAGTCGCGCCAACGCCACGAGGCCACCGTTACCAAGCAGGAACGCAAGCGCGAGGAGAAGGAGAACGCCCCCAAGAAGGGCAAGGCTGCCTTTCTCCACCTAGCCGGGATGCCTGCCCCGATGGCACTCGCTATCACGCTGTACCTATCGGGCCAGGCCGAGCCGACGGCGGGGAACAGCGATCCGCTTGGGCCCATGTGGTCCCATCCCGTTGACATGCTGGCACTCGGCGGGTTCATGATTGTCATCGCTGGGGTGTTCTGGCTCACGCCCGTTTTGGTCTGGAAGCGGATCTATCGCAATGAGCCACTGCCGAAGTGGGACTTCTCGGCTGTCGATTCGTCGTTCACCCTGCTTGTTGTTGTCGCGGGTGCTTGGCTGTTGCGGGCGACGTTTGGCTACACAGATTGGATCGACGTCACCACCTCGGTCCTGCTGACGCTGAGCCTGTACCTGCCGGTCTTCTCGGCGATTCTCGCGATGATCATGCCTGCGGTGCCCGGTGGGTTTCGAGTTGGCGGGGTGCTCCCCGGTCCGTTGCGGATCCCATTCACCAAGCGTTTCTTGCTGACCGACGATCAGAAGGAAGAGGTCGCCGCCTACGAGACAACGGCCAAGGCCCTGCGCTCTCGCTCGTGACGCGCCCCAGCGGACTCAGAAGACCCTGATGATGCGGGCCACCCACATGGCCGCCAGGACGAGCCCGACTCCCAGAGCGACCATCCTGAGCGATGTGGGAAGCGTCGGCTGGGAAGTTGTGTCCGCTTCGGCGGGGGCGATCGCATCTCGCACCTCGGCATCGAGCAGGATCCGTCCGGCTTCCTCGACGCGATCGGACGCCACCCACAACTCCGCTTCGGCGAGGTGCCCGACAGTCATCGGGTAGGGACCAAACGCTTGGCTGTGGAGGCGCACGTCGATGCTCTCGGACCGCAGCCGTGCTGCCCATACCTGGCCTGTGGCGAGGTCGCTCACGGTTGCGATGCGAACGAACCGGCTGGTGCGATCGTGCTGCATGCATCCATTGTGGCGGGCGCGGGTCGCTAGTGGGGCAAGAGTTGGCGCCGAGACAGTTGTGTCACCTGGCTCCGACCCCTCGTCTACCCTGACCGCCGTGGAGCGCCGCATCTTCGGAATCGAGAACGAATACGGGGTCACCTGCACCCTGCGCGGGCAGCGCCGGTTGTCACCCGATGAGGTGGCGCGGTATCTGTTCCGACGTGTGGTCAGCTGGGGGCGCTCATCAAACGTGTTCCTCGAGAACGGCGCCCGCCTCTATCTCGACGTGGGCAGTCACCCCGAGTATGCAACGCCCGAGTGTGACAGCCTTTACGACGTCGTCGCCCACGACAAGGCGGGGGAGCGGATCCTCGAAGGACTGCTCCGTTCTGCCGAACAGCGGCTGGAAGAGGAGGGTATCCGGGGCCAGATCTACCTCTTCAAGAACAACACCGACTCAGCCGGGAACTCCTACGGTTGTCACGAGAACTACCTGGTCGGGCGGCAGGGCGATTTCCAACGAATCATCGATACCCTCATCCCGTTCTTCGTTACTCGTCAGATCTACGCGGGAGCCGGCAAACTGCTCCAGACCGCCCGAGGCACGGTCTACTGCCTCGCCCAGCGCGCCGAGCACATCTGGGAGGGCATCTCATCGGCGACTACCCGGAGCCGCCCGATCATCAACACGCGGGACGAACCGCATGCCGACGCCGAGCGCTATCGGCGTCTCCACGTCATCGCAGGCGATTCCAACATGTCCGAGTGGGTCACCTATGTGAAGGTCGGCACGACTGCGGCGTTGATCCAGATGCTCGAGGATGATGTCGTGTTCCGCGACCTCACCCTGGAGAACCCGATTCGGGCTATCAGGGAGGTGTCGCACGACATCACCTGCAAGCGGCGGGTCCGCCTCGCCAACGGACGAGAACTCTCGGCGCTGGATGTCCAGTGGGAGTACCTCGAGCGAGCGATGCGATACGCCAGGACGTCCGGGTTCCCACCGGAGGTGGAGCGGGCGGTCGAGATGTGGGAGTACGTGTTGACCGGCCTGGAAAAGGACCCTATGTCGCTGCATCGCGAGTTGGACTGGGTCGCCAAGTATCGCCTCATCGAGCAGTACCGGTCCAAGCACGATCTCGCCGTTGCGTCTCCCCGGCTTGCGCTGCTTGATCTCGCCTATCACGACGTGACTCGCGAGCGGGGGCTGTACTACGTCCTGGAGCGCAAGGGATTGATGGAGCGAGTCGTCACCGACGATTCGGTCACCACGGCGATGACCAACCCGCCGGCCACCACCCGAGCGCGGTTACGCGGTGAGTTCATCAAGGCCGCCAAGGCCCGCAAACGCGATTTCACGGTCGACTGGGTCCATCTCAAGCTCAACGACCAGGCCCAGCGCACCGTTCTGTGCAAGGACCCATTCCGGGCTCACGACGAGCGGGTCGACAAGCTGATCGCCAGCCTGTAGCGGGGGTGGCCTCAAGCCACCGCTTGGTTGGTGCCCGTGGTCGGCGGCGGCGCCAGCGGGAGCAGCAGCCGGAAGATGCCTTCGGCACCATCGTGTTCGTAGACGACGTCGCCGTTCATCAGTCTGGCCAGGCGACGCGAGACGGTGAGACCAAGACCGACAGAGCCGGGGTTGAGCCGGCTGCTCGCCGATCGGCGGTAGGCCTCGAAGATCTGGTCTCTTTCCTGCTGGGGGATCGGTCCGCCGCTGTCGCGTACCTCGATGACGCCGTGAGTCTCAGTGGCATCGGTGACAACCCGAATCCTGGAACCGCCGTATCGCTGCGCATTGACCAGCAAGTTGCGGATGATTTGGCGAGTTGGCCCGGGTCTGCGGTTACCCGCAGCTCGTTGAAGTCGGCGTGGCCGTGGACCTCAAACCGGTTGGCGCCGACTGAAGCGGCATCGAGCTGTTCGGCGAGCACGACCGAGCCGCTCGAACGGAGCGCGCCCCGGCAGTTGTCGACCTCAACGTCACACATCTTGAGCCTGCCGGGCGTCCCGACCACCGTTTGG
>CAYXMJ010000068.1:0-14256 GCA_964465915.1 uncultured Acidimicrobiaceae bacterium | reverse complement strand
ACTCGGCTACACGCCAGAGGCTGGAAGCTGGGAGGGTCCCGACTCCGGCGGCCTGCGAGTACTCACCCCGCGCAAAGCGATGGCGTGGTTCGAGTTCCCAACCGATGTGACCCGATTCCACTTCTGAACGGCCCAGGGGGCCGCCCGGCTACTCGTCGGCGGCCAATTCGGCGATGTGCATCTTGCAGGACTCGCGGTAGCGTCGGTGCCGGTCGCGTTGGGATGGCTTGCTGGAGTCGGTATCGCCCTCCGTTATCGTGGGATCGCCCCGTCGAGGACACCATGGCAAACAACGACTTAGCCCCGGACATCGGCAACCGGCCGGTCTACATCGAGCGGGTCAACGCCGTCATCGACTACATCGAGGCCAACCTCGCCGGCGACCTAACACTGGCGAAGCTGGCCGACGTCGCCCATTTCTCGCCGTATCACTTCCACCGCGTCTTCGGCATGCTCGTCGGAGAGACGCTGAGCCGCTTCATCGGCCGGCTACGCGTCGAACGAGCTGCCACGCTGCTAGTGCAGCACCCAGACCGCTCCATCACCACCGTCGGCGCGGACTGCGGATTCACGAACCCGTCGTCGTTTGCCCGCGCCTTCAAAGATGCATTTGGAATGAGCGCCACCGAGTGGAGAAGTGGCGGTTACCGCGACTACCAGCGTGAGCCCGGTGAGAGCATCAGAGACGTGGTCGGCAACATCGGATCGGTCAACGCCGCCTACGGGTTAGCCGCGGCCAACCTCGACCCCGAGTCCGGCAACATCGAATGGAGGGTTCGGTGCGGCTCGCTCGAACCGGCCACCGTCACGGTCGAGGAGATCCCCAGTCTGCACGTCGCGTACGTGCGCCACACCGGCCGCTACCAAGGCCTCGGTGAGGTCTTCGCCGACCTGTTCACCCGATTGATGACCTGGGCGCAGCCGCGCGGTCTGGTGAGCGCCGAGAGCCGCCTGCTGGCGGTGTACCACGACAACCCGAGCATCACTGAGGACGATCGGCTGCGAGTCAGCGTATGCATCACGGTGCCCCCGGACACTGAAACCTTCGGTGAGGTCGGGCAAATGGACATCGATGGCGGTACCTACGCGGTCGGACACTACGAACTCGGTGAGAAGGACTATCCCGAAGCGTGGTACGCGCTCGCCGGAGGGTGGCTCCCCGACAGCGGCTATGAACCAGACGACCGACACCCCTACGAGCGCTATTTCATCGGCCGTGAGGCAACCGATCCAAACAAACAGCTCGTCGACATCTGTCTCCCGGTGCGCCCGCTGCGCCGCTACTGAGCGTTCTCGAACACGGCGCCCCAGTCGAAGGTTGCTGAGTCTTCGTACCACTCAGGCCAATCGGCGCACCACGGCGGCGTGTGGGTTTCCCGGATCCGATCAACCGCCGGGTGGTAGGGCTTGATGTCGAGAATGGGTGTGCCGTCTTCGGCGTCGATGTACGGGATCTGCACGATGCCACCCTCCACATCGATCGAGGTGACGGGCACCGCGGTGAGCGCGATCGGGTTGGGCCGTGCCGGCGATCTGGTCGCAAAGATGCCGATGGCGTCCGGCGCGTTGCGGTAGGGCCGTTCTGCGATCGTCATCTCGCGGAACATCGGATCATCGAGAAGATGACACCACCACAACACGTTGACATGACTGAAGCCATCGAGTTCCGCGAGCGCCGGCCGGTATGGCTCGTCGATCAGGAGCGAGAACCCGCCCTCGGCGGCCACGACATGGCCGATCGGGTTGAGCGTGTAGCTGACGTCTGGCATGTGGGTCTCCCATGAAGGTTGCCTATCACCTGTCGAAGGTAGGCAACCGACCCGACTCGCGCTGTTCCGATCTTGCCGATGGCTGTCCGATCCTTGCGATCGGCCTTCCCGGACCAGCCGCTACGCCTCGTCGGGTACGCCGGCGCGAGCACGAGCGATGAGTTCGCGCTGGAGTCGCTTGACTCGGTCGGTGATCGACACGTGGTAGATGTGGGGGTTCACCAGCCTTCGCACCCCGGGATCGAGCAGTTCGAGGTCGGCCACCCGCCGCGCCCGACAGACGTCGATCGACTCTTCGGGCCCCACCCGCCGGCCGCCGACAAATACCGGCTCGAGCAGGCTCTCCACCCTCGTGATGTCGGCCTGCGCCAGGTCACGATGGATTCCGTCCCGATGCGGGTGGTGCAGGACAACGGGGCCGATCACGCTGAGGTCCTCATCGGCGGCCGAAACCACATCGGCGGTGGCACTCCCCCGCCGGTCGTAGACACGCCACACGGCCTTGGCCCCCGGCGCCGGGATCTTCGCCGCAGACTCCGAGAGCTTCAGCGCGGGCTGCCACGCCCCGCCATCCTCGAGCGCCACCAGCTTGTACACGCCATCAAGCGCGGACTGGCCCTGCGAGGTGATCAGCCGGGTCCCCACCCCATAGACGAGGCGATTCCTCAGGGCCACAGGGTCGACGCCGTAGCGACCGGCCTCCTGTTCGACCTGGGAGAGGATCTGCCACATAGCGAGTTCGTCGAGGTTGCTCGAGAGCACGATGTCGACATCCTCGAAGCCGGCGGCATCCAGCATCCTGGCCGCCTGGATGCTCAGATAGGCGAGGTCGCCCGAGTCGAGGCGAATGCCGCGGGGTTGGTGCCCGGCCGCCCGCAACTCACGGAAGACCGTGATGGCGTTGGGCACCCCGCTGTCCAGGGTGTCGATGGTGTCGACCAACAAGACGCAGTCATCCGGGTAGACCTCCGCATAGGCGCGGAAGGCATCGAGCTCGCCGCCGCCGAGCGCCATGAACACCTGCACCAGCGAATGGGCGTGGGTGCCCTTGGGCTCGATGCCGAGCAGGTGCGAGGTGCCGACGTTCGACGTGAACTCTGCGCCGCCGATGAGCGCCGCCCGAGCACCGGCATTGGCACCCATGGCCGGCCCGCGGCGTAGCCCGAACTCGAGCACGGGCCGGTTCTGACCGGCTTCGCGAACCCGTGAAGCCTTGGTCGCAATCAACGTCGGATAGTTGAGGTGATTGAGGAAGGACGTCTCCAGGATCTGCGCCATGGCAAGCGGCCCTTCGACGATGGCCGCGGGTGCAAAGGGATGGACGACTCGCCCTTCGGGGATGGCACGAACCGCAATCGCGCCGAAGTCGCCGGCCCCTTCGAGCCAGGCGAGGAAATCGTCACCGAAGACCGGAGTGCCGGTACTCCCCCGCTGACTTCGCAGCAGATCGAGATCGCGAGGCCGGAACCGCGTCTCCTCCATCCAGTCGAGCAACGAGCCCATCCCGGCGGAGATGCAATAGCCGGCCTGGTGCCGGCCGTAGTCCGGGTAGGTGCGGAAGGAATAGTCGAACTGGGCGCGGCGCTCATGCAGACCCCGCCGGAAGTAGAGCTGCGCCATCGAAAGCTGGTACTGGTCGGTGAAGAGGATGCCCTCAGCGGTGGCTCGATCGTCAGCTCGCATGGTGATGTCCCTTCATGTCCTCACTCTGCCATCAAGTGGCCAGTTGCGTCGAACACGGGATCGTCCGGCCGAACGCCGCGTTCGCGCACAAACGCCAGCAGCACGATCAAACCCACGACGTTGGCCAGCGCTGCGACCAGTACGGGGGCGGGCAGGCCTCCGATACCAAACAGCCGCGGCCCCACAAAGGCGCCGATGGCCCGGCCGACACCCATGGCCACCACGGTCAGCGATAGGTACTTGACTCTGGCTCGGGGCCGAACCTCGGAGGCCAGCGGGTACGACGACACGATGGTGAACTCGAAGCCCGCAAGCGCCACGGCGAGCAGGGCCACCCCAAGCCCCATCCGTTCCTCGGCCGGCGCCATCAGAGCGAACGCCACCGCTGCGATGACCATGCCGATGGCGACCGACCTCCGCTTGCCGATCCGGTCGGTGAAGGCGACGACGGTTCCCTCGCCGGCAAGTTCGGCAATGCCGAGCACCAGGGCGACCCCGCCGAGCGCCAAGAGAGACAGCCCAAAGGAGTCTTCGAGCCACGCCCCCATGACCACGAACACCAGCTCGGCACCACCCGTGAACAACCCCATCACCACCAGAAGCGCCGACGCCGAGGTATCCAGCGCCAATGCCGGGCTGGGGCGAGCGACGTGCTCGACATCCGCATCGAGAAACAACGGGAGCACCAGAAGCGCTGCGGTCAGAAGACCAGCCACAACCCAGTACGGGAGCTCCCATCCTCCGCGGTCGATGAGCCACCCCGCGGCGGGGGCGCCGATCAGGAAGGCGCCCGCCCAAGTGAGTTCGAGAATGCCGAGGTAGCGCGAGCGCCGGGCGTAGGGCACCCGGTCGGAGACGTACGCCTGCGCTGAGATGTCGTAGGCAGACTTGGCCAGGCCCATCAGCGCAAAGCCCACCAGCGCTCCGATGTACACGTTGGTGGTGACGGTGACGACCGCACCGGTTATGAACATGGCCAGACCGACAGCGATCAACCTGCGGGGCCGGCGGCCGCGGTCGACCACGTGCACCACGGCGGGGGTAGCCAAGCTCGCCGCCCAGCGCACCGACACCATCGTCCCGGCCTGGTTCAGCGAGATCCCCAGACCACGGGCGATCACCGGCAGGAACGGGTAGACAAACCGATGGGCCGTGTTGATGACCAACCGCGCCCCGACCAAGAACCCCATCGAACGAGCGCGCAGCTTTAGTTCCTCAGTCATCCCCGGAGCGTAACGAACCGGGAACTAGCAGCTAGTCGCTGCTCTTTGAGTCGGAGGACTTGGAGCCGGACGAGCCCGAACTCGAGGGCTTGGGCTTCGAGTCGCCGGGAGGCTTCGACTTGAAGCCTCCCGGCGAGCCAACCCCGCGGTGCACCGTGGGTTGCCGCAGACTCAGTTTCTTGTGGTTCGGGCAGTCCGAGACGGTTCCGTCTCGCCACTCGCCCTGGCAATAGTGGCTAGTTGCCATTCTGTGTCCTCTTGGATGGGTGAAAGCTGGGATTCAAGCACAGTGCGCTGAGATGTGGCTCCGCTGGTCGTCTGTTGAACACCGTCAGTTCACGCTCGCGGCCACAACGCTGACTTGGCGTTGTGCAGGTCGGGCGAGCGTTCACGCCGACTGTTCAACAGGCTCTCAGTCGATGATTCCGCCTTCGGTCATGCGTTTGATGTCGAGGAGGTCGTCGACTTGCTCTGCGGTCAGCCAGCCCTTCTCCACGACGACATCGCGGACGTTGCGGCCGGTCGCAAATGCCTCCTTGGCTGCGATGGCCCCGTTGTCGTAACCGATGTGGGGATTCAGCGCGGTGACCACGATGATGTTGCGCTCCGCCAGATCGCGGGCCCGATCAACATCCGCCTCGATCCCCACGATGCAACGCTCGCGGAACGTGTCGGCCGCGTTGGCCAGCAGTTCAATCGACTCGAGCAGGTTGTGGGCGATCAACGGCATCATCACGTTGAGCTCGAAGTTGCCGTTGGCGCCGCCCCAGGTGATGGCGGTGTCGTTGCCGATGACCTGAGCGGCCACCTGCATCACCATCTCCGACATCACCGGGTTGACCTTACCCGGCATGATCGATGAGCCCGGCTGGAGAGACGGCAGCCGGATCTCGGCAATCCCGGTGCGGGGGCCGCTCGAGAGCCAGCGCAAGTCGTTGGCGATCTTGAACAGCGACTGGGCGACCGTCTTCAACGCTCCCGAGGCGGACACCGCGGCGTCCTTGGCGGCCTGGGCTTCAAAGTGATCCGTCGCCTCACGGAATGGGAAGCCCGACACGGCAGCCATGTCGGCAATCACCGCCGCCGGAAACCCGTCGGGAGCGTTGAGGCCGGTGCCGACGGCAGTGCCGCCGAGGGCAAGTTCCTCCAACTCCGGGAGTACCTTCTCGATCCGCTCGATGCCGCGCTCAACCTGGGTGGCGTAGCCGGCAAACTCCTGACCGAGCGTGACCGGTGTGGCATCCATCAGGTGGGTGCGGCCCGACTTGACCACATCGGCGAATTCGGCAGACTTCGTCCGCAGCGCGCTCACTAGTCCTCCGAGTGCCGGCAGCAAATCCTCTCGCATCCCTGCGACCGCAGCGACATGGATCGCGGTCGGGATGACGTCGTTGGAGGACTGGCCGAAGTTGACGTGGTCGTTGGGGTGGACCAGCTTCGACTCGAGGTCGCCGCCGAGGATCAGATTGGCGCGGTGCGCGATGACCTCATTGGCGTTGGTGTTGGACGAGGTGCCGGACCCGGTTTGGAAGATGTCGAGCACGAACTGCTCGTCCCAGTCGCCGGCCATGACCTCATCGGCCGCAGCGGAGATTGCCCCCGCCGCCGCGGCATCAACATGACCGAGGGACCCGGAAACCCGAGCCGCCGAGCCCTTGATCAGACCGAGTGCCCAGATGAAGCGCCGCCCAAAGCGCAGATTCGAGATCGGGAAGTTGTCGACCGCTCGCTGGGTCGAGGCGCCGTAGTAGGCATCTTCGGGCACCTGGACTTCACCCATCGAGTCGCGTTCGATCCGCATCGCTGCTCCTGACGCCGAGAGAATGTGATTCTCCGCAGATCCTAGTGAGCACCGGCAGGCCCTCAGCGTGGCGGGGAACGGCTCAGCCGTGGGAGCCGAGGACCTCGGCAATTGCAGGTACCAGAACCTCGACGACGTCGCCTTCCACCCGAAGTGTCACGACGGGGAGGCGATCGTGGTCCGTGGTGCCGCGGTTCACAATGACGTACGGCGTGTCCCGCTCCGCGGCGTACAACGGAATGTTGGCGGCCGGGGTCACCGACAACGTCGAACCCAGAGCCAGCACCAGATCGGCACGCTCGGCGGCGCTGAAGGCGCGCATCAGATCCTCCTGGCGCAGCGACTGCCCAAAGCTGATCGTGGCAGGCTTGAGGAAGCCGCCGCAGTCACAGCGCGGCGGTTCCCCCGTCACCCCAAACGCCGCAAAATGCGGCTCGGGCGGGGTACGGCGGCCACACGCCTGGCACTCCACCTCGCCGACCGTTCCGTGGACCTCCACCAGTCGCTCGGGCGACGTCCCAGCCGCCCGATGCAGTCCATCGATGTTCTGGGTCACCACCATCTCGACCCGACCGGCCTGCTCGAGCGCAACGATGGCGTGATGCACCTCATTGGGGGTGGCCGTCCCCCATTCCGTCCGGTCCTCCAGTTTCTGCTGCCAGTACTCACGCCGAGCTTCGTCGGAGCGCAAGAAGTCGTCGTAGAACACCGGAGTTCGGGTCTGCCACACGCCTTTTGGCCCTCGGTAGTCAGGGATTCCACTGGCCGTGGAAATGCCGGCGCCCGTGAAGATGAGCATGCGCTGCGAGCCGGCCAGCAGCCTGACGAGGCGAGCGAGTGGAGCGCTAGAGGAAGACATCGATCAACACGTATCCGAAGGCCACAACCGTGATTCCTATGCCGAGATAGAGCAATCCCACCCAGGCTTGACTCGCCCCGATGGTAGAGAGTGCGGCGCGCAGCGGAGCCGCGCCGTAGACGAGTTGCCGTACCGCCACGTCCCGCTTGGTGCCTCGGCTGTTTCCGAACGCACCGGCGCCGTCGTCGACCGCCTCATTGACGGGAACCATGGTTTCGGACCGCTCGACCAGTGGTGAGGCGAGCACCGGGAGCGCCACGAGCAGAAGGACCCCAAAGACAAGCAGCATCCAACCCGACGTCACGAACAGCACGCCGAGCCCAATGAGCCACATTCCCCACAGCTTGGCGAGTTGCCACAGGTAGGAACGGGCATCGGCCGCGTCGGCGAACGACCATTGGATCTCATCGGGATCGCTCAGCGCGCCTCCTCGGATGGCCTGCGCAGGCTACAGGTCGGCGAAGGAATCGCCATTGTCGGCCGGAGCCGCGGTCAGGCCGAGCTCGCGCCGCAACACGTCATAGCCTTGGCTTTCCAGTTCCTCGGCGACCTCGGGCCCGCCGCTGCGCACGATCCGCCCATCGAGCATCACATGCACCTTGTCGGGCCGCATGTACCGCAGGATCCGGCTGTAGTGGGTGATGATGAGCACCCCGAGATTGGGGCTCCGAAGCTCTTCAACCAACTCGGCCACTTCGCGCACGGCGTCGATGTCGAGACCGGAGTCGATCTCGTCGAGAACGGCGATGGCGGGACTGGCCACTGCGAGCTGGAAGATCTCCGAACGCTTCTTCTCTCCCCCCGAGAGCCCCTCATTGATCGGACGCTGCAGGAAACGCTCCATGCCAAGTTGACCGGACGCGGCGACGACCCTCCCCTGGAAGGTGGCGGAGTCGGTGGAGACCTGCCCCATCTCGGTGACGAGTTCGTCGAGGGTGACGCCGGGGACCTCAACTGGATACTGGAACGCCTCGAACAGGCCGGCCCGGGCACGCTCGTCGACGGGCAGGCCCATGATCTCGCGACCGGCCACCTCGGCGGACCCTTCCGCTTTGTACTCCGCCTTGCCCATCAGGACGTGGCACAGCGTCGACTTGCCGGAGCCATTCGGCCCCATGAGGGCGTGGACTTCACCAAACGGCACTTCGAGGTCGACCCCCTTGAGGATCTCGAGCTCACCAAGGCGTGCCTTGACCTGGTTGACCTTCAGCGCGGTCGTCATCCGGAAACCTCCTCGCCCTGGTCGTCGTCGGGCAAGGTCAGCAAGACCTCCCCATCGACCACGGAGACCTCGTACACGGGTACCGGCCGAGTTGCCGGAAATGACCCCGGTTCGCCGGTCTCGAGATCGAACTCCGACCCATGACGAGGGCACTCCACTTCGGTTCCGAACAGTTCACCCTCAGCCAACGAGGCCTCGGCGTGCGAGCAACGGTCGCCGATGGCGTAGACACTCTCGCCGATGCGGAATACGGCAACACGATGGTCACCGACTTCAACCCGGACGCCACGCCCTTCAGGAAGGTCGGTGAGTGGAGCTATCACTACCTGACTCATGTGACCCTGCCCTCTGCCTGCGCCGCCACATACTTCTGGTTGATCCAACCGCTGATGGGGTCGGCCAGTTCGGAGATCGGGAAGCGAGACAGCGCCTGGTCGAAGAACCCCCGAACCTGGAGGCGGTCGGAGCGAGCCCGATCCAGGCCCCGGCTCATCAGGTAGTACCGCTGCTCGGCATCGAGCGGCCCGACCGTGGAACCGTGGCCACAACGGACATCGTTGGCGAGGATTTCGAGGTTGGGCACCGACTGAGCAGCCGCACCATCGGATAACAGCAGGTTGCGGTTGGTCTGGAAGGCGTTGGTCTTCTGAGCACTTTCCTCGATCCGGATCATGCCGGTGAACACGGAGAGCGCCTCGTCCTCGACACCGCCCTTGAGGAACATATCGGAGTTCGTGTCGGTGCCGATGTGGCGCATGAAGTAGCGGTAGTCGAGGATCTGGTCTCGTTCACCGAAGTAGGCACCGAGGACCTCCGCCGACGAACCGCGCCCTTCGAGGTCGACGAAGAGATGCAGTCGGGAAAGTTTGCCGCCAAGGCCGGCCTCGGCGATCCGCACTCGAGCGTCCCGCCCGACCACGGCATTGACATGAGAAAGAGCACGGGTCTCGTAGCCCCAGTTCTGCACAATGGTGATGTCGACGTTTGCGTTCTCACCGACCGTGATTTCCAGGTCGGGGACCACAACGAGACGAGCGTCGTGGGGCGAGCGGTAGTTGATGACGAGTGATGCCTGGGCGGATGAACCAACTTCGATGACGACCCGAGGAAAGCTGACGGTGCCGGGAGTGGTCGCCTGAACGTCAACGTAGAAGGGGTCGGTGACCGCCTTGCCTGCTGGGATGGCCAAGACGACGCCGTCGGTGGAGAAGGCAGCCGCGGCGGCGGCAAACTTGTCGAGATCGGCCGGAATCCCAGCGCCGAAGCGGGCTTCGAGCAGTTCTGAATGCCCCGCTGCCGCCGCCAATACCGAGTCGAACACCACCCCTTCCGATTCGGCAGGCTCCACGAGCGAGACAAACCCGTCGAGTACCTTGACCACGCCCGAGGTTGGAGGCATTGCATCGGCTACCTCGTCAGCGCCGGTCAGCGAGGGCCCAGGGGCGTCGCACAGCGCAAAATCGGCCAGGTCGAAGTCGAGGTCGACGTACTTCCAGACCTCTTCCTGCGATGTCGGCATCGCGAGCTTGTCAAAGTGCTCATAGCCTGCGGTACGGCGCGCCGCGAGCCACTCCGGGACTCCGGCGGCAGCGCGTTCGAGTGCAGTCTGGTCGAGCGGTATCAAAAGGGGGGCTTCTCCAGGAGGCGAAGCCGCAGACTACCGGCGTCGGGTCCCCTAACCCAAAGTACCCGGCTCGAACATGACCGCCCTTCCTGTTTCTGCCAGGCGAGTACTTGCATACTCCCGGAATGGGCATAACCTGCCGGCTTCACGACTCGCTTCTGCCGCGGTAGGGGCGCCGGCGCTGCGGGTCGTCCCCCAACTTGTTCGAGGTGATCCACCATGTCACGCATGTTCCGACTTGCGGTCGTCGTCAGCTTGGCCGCGGCCGCAGCGCTCAGTTCAGCCACCGCATTTGCACCCGTAGCGACCGCGGCCGAGACCGACGAGGCTGCGCCGGGAGACTTCGTCATGACCCGGTTCCTCCACGATGACATCATCGACGGCTTCAGCGATACCTGGGGCGCCGGCCGCTCGGGAGGACGGCGCCACCAAGGCACCGACGTCATGGCCCCCAAGGGCACCCCGGTCCACGCCGTCGCCGACGGCTTCGTCGAGGCAATGGAGGACGGACGGCGTTCCGGCTTCTACGTTCGCCTCCGCCATGCCGACGACTGGGTGACCTGGTACATCCACCTCAACAACGACACGCCGGGCACCGATGACGGCGCCGGAGGACCTGCTACTGCGTTTGCGCCGGGGCTCGAGGTGGGCAACTTCGTGCAAGCAGGTGACCTGATCGGCTACACCGGAGACTCCGGCAACGCCGAATCCCGGGTCGCCCATACGCACTTCGAACTGCAGCACAACGACCGGTACCGCAACCCGTACCCCTACCTCCGAGCAGCGTGGGACCGGCAACTCCGCGAGCAGGAACTCATCGACGAAGCTCAATAGCGGCCCGTGCCCGCAGGAACACCGCGTCGAGCATCGGAGCGGTGAGACGGCCGGTGAATGTATTCTGCTGGCTCGGGTGATAGCTCATGATCAGCAGCCTCCCGTTGGACAGTTGCACTTCACCGCCGTGCTCAAAGCGAGGCCGCGGCCGAGGCAACACTTCTCCACGGCGCTGCAAGTGTTGCCACAGCGCCACGTAGCCGTACCCGCCGAGACACACGTAGACCGCGGCGTGGTCGAGCAGATCGAGTTCTGCGTCGAACCATCCCGCGCAGTTGTCACGCTCGAGCGTGGTCGGCTTGTTGTCGGGCGGGGCACACCGCACCGGGGCGGTGATCCAGGCATCGTTCATCGCCTGGCCATCGCTGCGATCAATCGAGGTGGCAAGCGCGGCAAACCCGGCATGATGCAGTGAGCGGAACAGCCAATCACCGCTGCGGTCGCCGGTGAACATCCGGCCCGTGCGGTTGGCTCCGTGGGCTCCCGGGGCGAGCCCAACCACGACGAGGCGCGCCGCCGGATCACCGAAGCCGGGGACAGGACGGCCCCAATACTCCTCACCGCGGTAAGCCGCTCGTTTCTCGTCCGCTACTTGCTCACGCCACGCCACCAGGCGGGGACAGAGCCCGCAATCGACAACCGCCGCGCTCAACTCAGCGAGACCGTCTACGGCGGGAGTGCTCACCTGACCGGAGGCAGCATGTTGGGCCCAAACGACGAGTTCTCGCTCCAGAGCATCCATCCCAGTGACCGCTCTTCGGCGATCCCCCACACGACTCGAATCTCCGGCGGATCGAGCTTGGCCCGCTGCAGCCATGGCCGATAGATGGCGGGACCCTCGAGCCGGGGGATACCGGCGTCCAACGCCGTTTCCACGATCTCGGCAGCGTGCTCATTGGGGTCTTCGTAGTCGCGCCAACCCGGCGCATAAGCGTACGAGTAGATCATCGGGCTGAGTACGTCCACCGCAGATGAGAGTGGTCCCGGCTGCTGGCCGATGCCCTCATCGGACCGACTCTCCAGCGTGATGGCCAGGATGTCCGCAGCAACGGCACAACCGGCCGGATAGAGGCGGTCGTGCGCCTCCCGGAGGAAGGCCGCGATGGTCTCGATGCGCAGGAACTGAGCTTCGTCGTCGTAGTAGGCGTCGCTGTAAGCGAGTTCATCGAACCGGGCCGTCTTCACCCCACCAACCGGGAACTGGACGTAGTCGAACTGCACCTCGTTGAAGCCGAGGCGGCACGCCTCCTCCGCCAGCGACAACGGGTACTCCCAGGCCGCGGGGTCTGTCGGATCGAGCCAGGCGCGCCCGCTCTTGGTCTCCCAGGGGCGTCCGGTCTTCGAGTCCATCGTGGCCAAACTCGGCTGATCGATGGCCAGATAGGGGTCTTGGAACACAACGATCCTGGCGATCTTGTACAGCTCCAATTCGTCCATGTCGGCAACGATCCCGGAGATGTCATACGCGGCCTGCACGGCACCGATATCGTGAGCGAGCGCAATCCCGGTGTCGTACTTGACCACCCCCGCCTCGTCCTTGAGGTCGACCACCATGCCGTTGATGTCGGTGGTTGCGCTGAGGTTCAACAGCTTCTTCCAGGAGTTCTCGTCGCCGGCCTTTTCGGCTTGGACGCGCAAAGCCCGCACTATCAGCGGGTCCATGACAACGTCGAGTTGGGTCGATATGCCGTCGTACGGGACGACCGCCGTCTCCCACGCGGGTCGGTGCAGCGTCATGTCGCCGGCAACCGCCCGATTGATGCGGTACTCCCCCAACTCGTCCGTGAGTAGTTCCCGACCGCCGAGCCGAATGGAAGTTTCGGGCAATGGCCTGCCGTCTTCGGTCGTGACGGTCCCTTCCAGAACGACAGGGTCCATTCGGACTTCTACCTCATCGCCGGGGATTTCGGCGATCTCGATCGTTTGGGGGTGGAACCCCGATGACGAGATCGTCATAGCGACCACCACATCGGTCCACTCGTCCTGCCACACAACGGTGGCAGTCCCGGCCGCCGACGTTGTGAGATCCGTCTGAGCCACCGCGACCGCGGCAGCGAGCGGGGTGAGATCGTCACCCGCCACTACCCTGACGGGAAACGTGGGTGGCCCGGGTTCAGGTGAGCGCGCCGACTCTCCGGCCACCAAGACACTCGGTCCGGCGCATGCCGCGACTAAGACCGCGGCCACGGCCACAATCAGGGTGAGCGTTCGCATCGAGATTGTTCTCATGAGCAAGAGTCGGGCACCGGCGAGAGTTTCTCCCGGTGCAGCCTGCCCAGAGTAGTAATCCATTGCGGCAACGCACTATGGGTGATAGGTTCAGATCCCTCTTTCTGGGAGGGACTAGACAACGGGAGGGGGTCCTTTGGTCAAGCGCACCAAAGAGACGCTAGTTGCCGACGGCATTGGCATGTACCTCGAAGAGGTAGCTACGCACGAGCTGTTGACGGCCGAGGACGAAGTTCGTCTGGCTCGAGCAATGGAAGCCGGCCGACAGGCTCACCGCCGCCTCGAGGAGACGGAAGGCAAACTGCCGCCCGAGGAGCGCGCCACGGTGTACCGCGCAATCCACCAGGCAGATGAAGCCAAAGCCGTGTTCATCCGTTCGAACCTCCGCCTGGTCATCTCAATCGCCAAGCGATACACCGGCCGCGGACTTGATCTGCTCGACCTCATCCAGGAGGGCAACCTCGGGTTGATTCGTGCCGTCGAAAAGTTCGATTGGCGCAAGGGTTTCAAGTTCTCCACATACGCGACCTGGTGGATCCGTCAGGCGATCACTCGCGGCCTCGGCAACCACGGCCGCACCATCCGGCTGCCGGTTCACATGGTCGACGTCGTCCGCACCGTCCAAGAGACGGAATTGAGCCTCCAAGAGATGTATCGCCGGCCCCCAACTGTCGCCGAGATCTCAGAGATCAGCGGACTCGACGAAGAGAAGATCACGATTGCCCTGACCGCCCCCAGCGACACAGTGTCACTGGATCGCCCCGTCGGCGATGAGGGTGACGCCCAGCTCGGCGACTTCGTCCAAGACGACGACGCCCTTGATCCGTTCGTCGTGGTGGCCGAAGGCGCCAGGCGCGACGAACTTCGCCGCGCCCTCGGCTTCCTCGAAGAGCGGGAGCGCCAGGTGGTGGTGTTGCGTTACGGCCTCGATGGCGAGATCCCGCGAACGCTGTCGGACGTCGGCAAGCTGCTCGGCATCACCCGGGAGCGCGTCCGCCAGATCGAGACCCGA
>CAYXMJ010000067.1:12755-14382 GCA_964465915.1 uncultured Acidimicrobiaceae bacterium | reverse complement strand
GCCGTCGCCCAATCAACGGATGTCATGGAAGCAACGTACTACTAAGGAGCGACTCAGGGAGCGTCGTCGACGATCTCGTACCTGCCGCGCATCCTGACGCCGTAGTACACGACGACGAGCACAACAGCGACAATGCCGAGCACCAGCAGACCCGGGGCCAGGAAACGGGCGGTCCAGGGCTGTTCCTCATCCTCTCCCGCCTCGGCAGGCACTTCGACGGCTGGGGTCACGCCGCTCGTGTTCTCGTCAGCGGGTTCGGCCTCTTCGGTCTCGGCTTCGGTGAAGGCAACCTGCTCGACGCCAAACGCCGCGGCGGGAATCCCCAGAAGGATGGTGGTGAGGAGCAGGAGTCCGGCGATGCGCTGCGAGATCTTCATGGCCGCACAGGTTAGCTTGCGATTCCGGAGCCCCAGGCCACAGGATCGATCCTACGGATCGACTCAGCCGTCGGCGACGATCCGGCCCCGCAGTCTGGGGAAACGGGTCGGGGCATGTGCGAAGCAGAACTCCCGTCGGTTGTACTGCGACAGGGTGGTGGAACAGCCCTCCTTGGCGCAGACCCGATGGTCGGCGACCTGCTTGGGGGCGCGGCTGCTGCCCTTGATCCGCTTGCCTTTGAGAACGGTCTCGGCCATGTGAGTTGACTCTCTGCTCGTGGCACGGAGCCGGCGGCGTCAAGCGTTCGGATCCGTGTCGTCCTCTTGTAGCAACGCTCGGAGACGGTCGAATAGTTCCGGTGGCGGCTCGTCGCGGCCCTTATCTCGGATCATCGTCTTCAACCGGTGTTCGAAGTCAAAGGCACCGTCGCACGGATCGCACCGCTTCAGGTGCCACCTGATGCGGACCTTCCTCGACCAGGTGATTTCCTCGTCCAGGTAGTGGTAGACGTATTCGACTGCGTGTTGGCAACCTCGACTCATGACGCCTGTCCAGTTAGTCCGCGTTCCTCTGCCACGTTCCACAACTTCTTCTGGAGCGCTTTTCTTCCCCGATGGAGCCGGGACATCACGGTCCCGATCGGGATATCCAGGATCTCGGCGATCTCCTTGTAGGAGAAGCCCTCGACATCGGCGAGCAGCACCGGCATCCGGAAATGCTCGGGCAGCGACTCAAGTGCCTGCTTGACGTCCGAATCCACGAACTCGTCCAACACATCCTGCTCGGCACTTTGGGTAGCCCCGGATTGCTCGCCAAGCCTCTTGTACAAGTAGAGGTCCTGGAGTTCCCCCAGTTCGACCTCGGAGGGCCGGCGCTGTTGCTTGCGATACTTGTTGATGTACGTGTTGGTGAGGATGCGATACAGCCACGCCTTGAGATTGGTCCCGGCCTCGAAAGTGGAATAGGCCCGGTAGGCCTTGAGGAAGGTCTCCTGGACCACATCTTCGGCATCCGCCGGGTTGCGAGTCATCCGCAGCGCAGCCGAGTACAGCTGCGGCGCATACTGCATGGCGTCGGCTTCAAATGTGGCTTGGTCGGCCATTGGTCGCCCTCGGGACGTTTCGGAAGATGGGCGACACGATATCGGAAACGCGGAAGCTGGCGAACCGCAAGCATCAGCGGCACCGGCTCCGCCGGCGCCCAACCCGGCCACCGGACACTGACACCCAGACCGCGCGAGGAACAAAGA